>NZ_JADDRN010000038.1:0-42824 GCF_017355445.1 Delftia sp. SD018 | reverse complement strand
CGCTGGCGTGGTTGCCAAGATCATTGCCTAATTGATTCGTAGGGGTATAGCTCAATTGGCAGAGCGTCGGTCTCCAAAACCGAAGGTTGTAGGTTCGATTCCTACTGCCCCTGCCACCTGATGGTGGAATCGCAACGAGCCCGCCCCAAAGCGGGCTTCGGTGTCTTGGCGTTGCGCAAAAGATGCGCATTAGAAATGGATTATGGCCACTACTCAGGTTGAAACGGTCAGCTCCGGAGCTGACAAAGCCAAGCTTGCCGCAGTCGCGGCTTTAGTCGTTGCTGCGATCGCAGGTTTCTATCTGCTGAGCAAGCAAGGGCCCATCGTCCAGTGGCTGGTGCTGCTGGTTGGCCTGGCTGCAGCTGCTGGCACGTTCCTTGTTTCCGAGCCCGGAAAGCGTTTCGTGAGCTTTGCCCAGGATGCCTGGCGCGAAGTCAAGAAGGTCGTCTGGCCGACGCGCAAGGAAACCATGCAGATGACCTTGTACGTCTTCGGCTTTGTCGTCATCATGGCCTTGTTCCTGTGGTTCACGGACAAGACGCTTGAGTGGGTCTTGTACGACCTGATTTTGGGCTGGAGGAAGTAATGGATGCTGTCGAAACGGGTGTGAACGACGGAGGGGCAGCGCCTGTCAATCCGGATCTGCGCTGGTACATCGTCCATGCCTACTCCGGCATGGAAAAGGCGGTTGAGCGCAACATCATCGAGCGCATCGCGCGCTCTGACATGCAGTCCAAGTTCGGTCGCATTCTTGTCCCTACTGAAGAAGTGGTGGAAATGAAGAATGGCCAGCGCCGCACTACCGAGCGCCGTCTGTTCCCTGGCTACGTGTTCGTCGAGATGGTCATGGACGACGACACCTGGCACTTGGTCAAGCACACCAGCAAGGTGACGGGTTTCGTGGGCGGTGCCAAGAACCGTCCTGCGCCCATTTCCGAAGAGGAAGTGCGCAAGATCGTCAGCCAGATGCAGGAAGGCACGGAAAAGCCGCGCCACAAGGTCGAGTTCATGCCCGGCGAGCTGGTGCGTGTCAAGGAAGGTCCGTTCACGGACTTCAACGGCTCTGTCGAAGAGGTCAACTACGAGAAGAGCCGTCTGCGCGTCTCCGTGATGATCTTCGGTCGCTCCACGCCGGTCGAGCTTGAATTTGCCCAGGTTGAAAAAACCTGAGTTACCGCTTACAATCTCTGGCTCTGCATTTTTAGGCTTGGTGCAGGGCGTTCTCACAAGAGTCTTTTAACCCCCGGGGAGCTGTCGGCTGCAACTGTTGTTGGTTGGGTCGGCGGCGCTATACCCGCAAGGAGCATTCAATGGCGAAGAAAATCGTCGGCTTCATCAAGCTGCAAGTGCCAGCTGGTAAGGCCAATCCCTCTCCCCCGATCGGTCCTGCGCTGGGTCAGCGCGGCCTCAACATCATGGAATTCTGCAAGGCGTTCAACGCCCAGACCCAAGGTGTCGAGCCCGGACTGCCGCTGCCCGTGGTCATCACGGCCTTCGCGGACAAGAGCTTCACCTTCATCATCAAGACGCCTCCGGCGACTGTGCTGATCAAGAAGGCCATCAAGCTGGACAAGGGTTCTTCCAACCCCCTGAAGAACAAGGTCGGCAAGATCACCCGCGCTCAGCTGGAAGAGATCGCCAACACCAAGCTGAAGGACATGAACGCTGCTGACGTGGACGCCGCCGTGCGTACGCTGGCTGGTTCGGCTCGCTCGATGGGCGTGATTGTGGAGGGCGTGTAAATGGCCAAGTTGACCAAGAAGCAAAAGGCTCTCCAGGGCAAGGTGGAGTCCACCAAGCTGTACGCTTTCGCTGACGCAGTCGCGCTGGTGAAGGATGCTGCCACCGCCAAGTTCGATGAATCCATCGACGTGGCCGTGCAACTGGGCGTGGACGCCAAGAAGTCTGACCAAGTGGTTCGCGGCGCTGTCGTGCTGCCCCATGGCACCGGCAAGATTGCCCGCGTGGCTGTGTTCGCCCAAGGCGCCAAGGCTGAAGAAGCCAAGGCTGCCGGCGCCGACGTGGTCGGCATGGACGACCTGGCTGCCCGCGTGAAGGCTGGCGACATGCCCTTCGACGTGGTCATCGCTGCCCCCGACGCCATGCGCGTCGTCGGTACGCTGGGCCAGATCCTGGGCCCGCGCGGCCTGATGCCCAACCCCAAGGTTGGCACGGTGACTCCCGATGTGGCCACGGCTGTGAAGAACGCCAAGGCTGGTCAGGTGCAATACCGCGTCGACAAGGCCGGCATCATCCACGCCACCATCGGCCGCCGCTCGTTCGACAACGAGAAGCTGCAAGGCAACCTGGCTGCGCTGATCGACGCCCTGAACAAGTCCAAGCCCGCTTCGAGCAAGGGCCTGTACCTGCGCAAGGTCGCTGTTTCGTCGACCATGGGTGTGGGCGTTCGCGTCGACACGCAAACCATCTCGGCCTGATAGCCAAGAAATCTTGAGACACCTCTCGGGGTGCCTCAGTGGTGGGCCGGTGCAGCGATGCGCCGGGTCATCCAAGACCGTTGGTGTGCCTTGCGGCACTTAAACCCCCGGGGCCAACGCAGATGGCGATCCCGCTGCAGATGGATGCATTTCCAAAACAGTTGGTCGCTGCAACAAGAGCGCGCATGAGGGGCTTGCCCCGAGTGCGCATTTGAAGGAGTAGACCTTGAGTCTTAATCGCAGTGAGAAAGAAGCGGTCATCAATGAAGTGACCAGCCTCGCCGCAAAAGCTCAAACGCTTGTGATCGCGGAATACCGCGGCATCACGGTCGCCGACATGACCAAACTGCGTTCTGATGCTCGCAGCAAGGGTGTGAGCCTGAGCGTGTTGAAGAACACGCTGGCCCGCCGTGCTGTGGCTGGCAGCCAGTTTGACGTTGTCGCCGACCAGATGACCGGCCCTCTGATCTATGGCTTCTCTGAAGACGCAGTGGCCGCCGCCAAGGTGGTGGCCGACTTCGCGAAAACCAACGACAAGCTGGTGATCCGCGGTGGTGCGTTTGCAGGCAAGGCCCTGGACGTGAACGGTGTGAAGCAACTGGCGAACATCCCCTCGAAGGAAGTTCTGCTGGCACAACTGTGTGGCTTGCTGATGTCGCCTATCTCGCGTACGGCCGTTGTGCTGGGCGCCCTGGCGGCAAAGAAGAGCGAAGGCTCTGCCGAAGAACCGGCAGCCGAAGCAGTCGCAGCCTGAGCGCGCGGCAGTTAACCAATATTGTTAGGAAATCAAAATGGCATTCGATAAAGACGCATTTCTGACCGCGCTCGACGGCATGACGGTCCTGGAACTCAATGACCTGGTGAAGGCCATTGAAGAGAAGTTTGGCGTGAGCGCTGCCGCTATGGCTGCTCCCGCTGCTGGCGGCGCTGCTGGCGGCGCTGCTGCTGCAGAAGAAAAGACCGAGTTCAACGTTGTGCTGACCGAAGCCGGCGCGAACAAGGTTTCCGTCATCAAGGCCGTGCGTGAAATCACCGGCCTGGGTCTGAAGGAAGCCAAGGACCTGGTCGACGGCGCTCCCAAGAACGTCAAGGAAGGCGTTGCCAAGGCTGACGCTGAAGCCGCTGTGAAGAAGCTGGTGGAAGCCGGTGCCAAGGCTGAACTGAAGTAATTCAGTCCCCTCAAGGGCTGGAGGCTCCGAAAAAGGGCCTCCAGCCTTTGGCGCTTGTGGAGCGCTGATCCATAGAGCACACTAAAAAGCAGTCAGCACAGTCTGTTTTTTAGTGTCTTCTGACAACCCGACAGCAGAAGATGCCTTGGTTCGGGCGATGTGCAACGCATCGCCGTCAGCCATGGTTGGTAGTGGCCAACCGCCAAGCCCGCAGGGAGCTTTCCATGTGGGGCAGTCGTCGCAGACCCAGGACTCATGTCTTTGCCCGGAGATCTCATGGCCTATTCTTACACCGAACGCAAGCGAATCCGCAAAAGCTTCGGGAGCCGCGACAGCGTGCTCGAAGTGCCTTACCTGCTGCAGATGCAAAAAGATGCATATACCGCATTCTTGCAGTCAGATGTAGCCCCCAAAAAACGCACCATCGAAGGCCTGCAAGCGGCCTTCAACTCCGCCTTCCCCATCGTCTCCCACAACGGTTTTGTGGAGATGAAGTTCGTCGAGTACAACCTCGCCAAGCCTGCTTTCGATGTGCGCGAGTGCCAGACCCGTGGTCTGACGTTCGCCTCCGCCGTGCGCGCCAAGGTCCAGTTGATCATCTATGACCGTGAGTCTTCGACCTCGCAGTCCAAGGTGGTCAAGGAAGTCAAGGAGCAAGAGGTCTACATGGGCGAAGTGCCCCTGATGACCGAAAAGGGCTCGTTCATCATCAACGGCACCGAGCGTGTCATCGTCTCGCAGCTGCACCGCTCGCCTGGCGTGTTCTTCGAGCACGACAAGGGCAAGACCCACAGCTCGGGCAAGCTGCTGTTCTCGGCACGCATCATTCCTTACCGCGGCTCGTGGCTGGACTTCGAGTTCGACCCCAAGGACCTGCTGTTCTTCCGCGTCGACCGTCGCCGCAAGATGCCCGTGTCCATTCTGCTGAAGGCCATCGGCCTGACGCCGGAATCGATCCTGGCCAACTTCTTCGTCAACGACAACTTCCGCCTCATGGATTCGGGCGCGCAGATGGAGTTCGTCTCCGAGCGCCTGCGCGGCGAAGTCGCGCGCTTCGACATCACCGACAAGTCGGGCAAGGTCGTGGTCGCCAAGGACAAGCGCGTCACCGCTCGCCACACGCGCGAGCTGGAGCAGTCGGGCACCAAGTTCATCAGCGTCCCCGAAGATTTCCTGATCGGCCGCGTGGTCGCCAAGAACATCGTCGATCCGGACACGGGCGAGATCATCGCCAAGGCCAATGAAGAGCTGACCGAGTCCCTGCTCAAGAAGCTGCGCAGCGCCGGCATCCAGGATCTGCAATGCATCTACACGAATGAGCTGGACCAGGGTGCCTACATCTCGCAGACCCTGCGCACCGACGAAACCGTCGATGAGTTCGCTGCACGCGTGGCCATCTACCGCATGATGCGCCCCGGCGAGCCGCCGACCGAAGACGCCGTGCAGGCCCTGTTCCAGCGCCTGTTCTACAACGCCGACACCTACGATCTGTCGCGCGTGGGCCGCATGAAGTTCAACGCCAAGGTCGGCCGCGATGGCGCCACCGGCCCCATGGTGCTGTCCAACGAGGACATCCTGGCCGTGGTCAAGATCCTGGTGGATCTGCGCAATGGCAAGGGCGAAGTCGACGATATCGACCACCTGGGCAACCGCCGCGTGCGTTGCGTGGGCGAACTGGCCGAAAACCAGTACCGCACGGGCCTGGCACGTATCGAGAAGGCCGTGAAGGAGCGTCTGGGCCAGGCCGAGCAAGAGCCGCTGATGCCCCATGACCTGATCAACAGCAAGCCGATTTCGGCCGCCCTGAAGGAATTCTTCGGTGCGTCGCAGCTGTCGCAGTTCATGGACCAGACCAACCCTCTGGCCGAAATCACGCACAAGCGTCGCGTCTCGGCCCTGGGCCCGGGCGGTCTGACCCGCGAGCGTGCAGGCTTCGAAGTGCGCGACGTGCACGTGACCCACTACGGCCGCGTCTGCCCCATCGAAACGCCTGAAGGCCCGAACATCGGCCTGATCAACTCGCTGGCCCTGTACGCCCGCCTGAACGAGTACGGCTTCATCGAGACGCCTTACCGTCGCGTGGCCGACGGCAAGGTCACGATGGAGATCGACTACCTGTCGGCCATCGAGGAAGGCAAGTACATCATCGCCCAGGCCAACGCCGAGCTGGATGCCGAAGGCCGCCTGATCGGCGACCTGGTGTCGGCGCGCGAAAAGGGTGATTCGACCCTGGTGTCGGCCGAGCGCGTTCAGTACATGGACGTGTCGCCTGCACAGATCGTGTCGGTGGCTGCCTCGCTGATTCCGTTCCTGGAACACGATGACGCGAACCGCGCATTGATGGGCGCCAACATGTCGCGTCAGGCCGTGCCTGTGCTGCGTCCCGAAAAGCCCATGGTGGGCACGGGCATCGAGCGCGTGGCGGCAGTGGACTCCGGCACCGTGGTGACGGCAACCCGCGGCGGTATCGTGGACTATGTCGATGCAACGCGCATCGTGGTCCGCGTGAACGATGCGGAAGCCGTGGCCGGCGAAGTCGGCGTGGACATCTACAACCTCATCAAGTACCAGCGTTCCAACCAGAACACCAACATCCACCAGCGTCCCATCGTCAAGCGTGGCGACAAGCTGGCCAAGGGTGACGTGGTGGCCGACGGCGCATCGACCGATCTGGGCGAAATCGCCATCGGTCAGAACATGCTGATCGCCTTCATGCCCTGGAACGGCTACAACTTCGAGGATTCGATCCTGATCAACGAGCGCGTGGTGGCCGAAGACCGCTACACCTCGATCCACATCGAAGAACTCGTGGTGATGGCCCGCGATACCAAGCTCGGTGCCGAGGAAATCACGCGCGACATCCCGAACCTGTCCGAGCAGCAGCTCAACCGCCTGGACGAGTCCGGCATCATCTACGTGGGTGCGGAAGTGCAGCCCGGCGATGTGCTGGTCGGCAAGGTCACGCCCAAGGGCGAGACCACGCTGACGCCTGAAGAGAAGCTGCTGCGCGCCATCTTCGGCGAGAAGGCTTCCGACGTGAAGGACACCTCGCTGCGCGTGGACCAGGGCTCGCAAGGCACCGTGATTGACGTGCAGGTCTTCACCCGTGAAGGCATCCAGCGTGACAAGCGCGCCCAGCAGATCATCGACGATGAACTCAAGCGCTACCGCCTGGACCTGAACGACCAGCTGCGCATCGTCGAGGCCGACGCCTTCGACCGTATCGAAAAGCTGCTCAATGGCCGCGTGGCCAACGGCGGCCCGCAGAAGCTGGCCAAGGGCGCCAAGATCGACAAGGCCTACCTGGATGGCGTGGAGAAGTTCCACTGGTTCGACATCCGTCCTGCAGAGGACGAAGTCGCCACCCAGCTCGAGTCCATCAAGAACTCGCTGGAGCAGACGCGCCACAGCTTCGACCTGGCTTTTGAAGAAAAGCGCAAGAAGCTCACCCAGGGCGACGAGCTGCCCGCTGGCGTGCTCAAGATGGTCAAGGTCTACCTGGCCGTCAAGCGCCGCCTGCAACCCGGCGACAAGATGGCCGGCCGCCACGGCAACAAGGGTGTGGTCTCCAAGATCGTTCCGGTCGAGGACATGCCCTACATGGCCGACGGCTCCACTGCCGACATCGTGCTGAACCCGCTGGGCGTGCCTTCGCGTATGAACATCGGCCAGGTGCTGGAAGTGCATCTGGGCTGGGCCGGCAAGGGCCTGGGCCAGCGCATCGGGGACATGCTGCAGCAGGAAGCCCGCGCTGCCGAGATCCGCACCTTCATGGAAGAGATCTACAACTCGCGCGGCCGCAAGGAAGACCTGACGCAGCTCGACGACAAGGAGATCGTGTCCATGGCGCAGGCGCTGACCACGGGCGTGCCGTTTGCCACACCGGTGTTCGATGGTGCGTCCGAGCAGGAAATCCAGGACATGCTGCATCTGGCATATCCGGAGGAACTGGCCCAGCGCAAGGGACTGACCGAGTCGCGCACGCAGGCCTACCTGTATGACGGCCGCACCGGCGACCGCTTCGAGCGTCCGACCACCATCGGCTACATGCACTACCTGAAGCTGCACCACTTGGTCGACGACAAGATGCACGCCCGCTCCACGGGTCCGTACTCTCTGGTGACGCAGCAGCCGCTGGGCGGCAAGGCCCAGTTCGGTGGCCAGCGTTTCGGGGAAATGGAAGTGTGGGCGCTGGAAGCTTACGGCGCCGCCTATGTGCTGCAGGAAATGCTGACCGTGAAGTCCGACGACGTGGTGGGCCGTACCAAGGTGTACGAATCCATCGTCAAGGGCGAGCACGCCATCGAGGCAGGCATGCCCGAGTCGTTCAACGTGCTGGTCAAGGAAATCCGCTCCCTGGGCCTCGACATCGAGCTTGAGCGTTCTTAAATATTGAAAAGGGAAAGAGTCTTATGAAATCTCTACTCGACCTGTTCAAGCAATTCACGCCTGATGAGCATTTCGATGCCATCAAGATCGGTCTGGCTTCTCCCGAGAAGATCCGTTCCTGGTCCTTCGGCGAGGTGAAGAAGCCCGAGACCATCAACTACCGCACGTTCAAGCCCGAGCGCGATGGTCTGTTCTGCGCCAAGATCTTTGGCCCCATCAAGGACTACGAGTGCCTGTGCGGCAAGTACAAGCGCCTCAAGCACCGCGGTGTGATCTGCGAGAAGTGCGGCGTCGAAGTGACCCAGACCAAGGTGCGCCGCGAGCGCATGGGCCACATCGACCTGGCTGCGCCCTGCGCCCACATCTGGTTCCTGAAGTCGCTGCCGTCGCGTCTGGGCCTGGTGCTCGACATGACGCTGCGCGACATCGAGCGCGTGCTGTACTTCGAAGCCTACGTGGTGACCGACCCCGGCATGACCCCGCTGAAGAAGTTCAGCATCATGACCGAGGACGATTACGAGGCCAAGCGCACCGAATACGGTGACGAGTTCGAAGCCAAGATGGGCGCCGAAGGCATCAAGGACCTGCTCGAAGGCATCGACATCGACGTTGAGACCGAGCGTCTGCGCGGCGATCTGACCGGCTCCGAAGTCAAGGTCAAGAAGAACGCCAAGCGCCTGAAGCTGCTGGAAGCGTTCAAGAAGTCCGGCATCAAGCCGGGCTGGATGGTCATGGAAGTGCTGCCCGTGCTGCCCCCGGACCTGCGTCCGCTGGTGCCGCTGGACGGCGGCCGCTTCGCGACGTCCGACCTGAACGACCTGTATCGCCGCGTCATCAACCGCAACTCGCGTCTGCGCCGCCTGCTGGAGCTGAAGGCTCCGGAAATCATCGCGCGCAACGAAAAGCGCATGCTGCAGGAAGCAGTGGACTCGCTGCTGGACAACGGCCGCCGTGGCAAGGCCATGACGGGCGCCAACAAGCGTGCCCTGAAGTCGCTGGCCGACATGATCAAGGGCAAGAGCGGTCGTTTCCGCCAGAACTTGCTGGGCAAGCGCGTGGACTATTCGGGCCGTTCCGTGATCACGGTGGGTCCGTACCTCAAGCTGCACCAGTGCGGTCTGCCCAAGCTGATGGCGCTGGAACTGTTCAAGCCCTTCATCTTCGCGCAGCTCGAGCAGCGCGGCATCGCCACCACCATCAAGGCGGCGAAGAAGGAAGTCGAATCCGGCACGCCCGTGGTGTGGGACATCCTCGAAGAGGTCATCAAGGAGCACCCGGTCATGCTGAACCGTGCTCCCACGCTGCACCGACTGGGCATCCAGGCCTTCGAACCCATCCTGATCGAAGGCAAGGCCATCCAGCTGCACCCGCTCGTCTGCGCGGCCTTCAACGCCGACTTCGACGGTGACCAGATGGCTGTCCACGTTCCGCTGTCGGTGGAAGCACAGATGGAAGCCCGCACGCTGATGCTGGCCTCCAACAACGTGCTGTTCCCCGCATCGGGCGAGCCCTCCATCGTTCCTTCGCAGGACGTGGTGCTGGGTCTGTACCACGCAACGCGCGAGCGCATCAACGGCAAGGGCGAAGGCATGATCTTCGCCGACATCGGTGAAGTGCAGCGCGCGCTGGACTCCGACCAGGTCGAACTGGCCGCCAAGATCAGCGTGCGTCTGACCGAGTGGACCAAGAACAAGGACTCCGGCGAGTTCGAGCCTTCGACCAGCCTGGTGGAAACCACCGTGGGCCGCGCCCTGATGTCCGAGATCCTTCCCAAGGGCCTGCCGTTCAGCCACATGAACAAGGCGCTCAAGAAGAAGGAAATCTCCAAGCTCATCAACGCCTCGTTCCGCAAGTGCGGTCTCAAGGCCACGGTGGTGTTTGCCGACAAGCTGCTGCAAAACGGCTTCCGCCTGTCCACGCACGCCGGTATCTCGATCGCCATCGGCGACATGCTGGTGCCGCCGCAAAAGGCCGAGATCATCGGCCGTGCCGAAGCCGAGGTGAAGGAGATCGAACAGCAGTACGTCTCCGGTCTCGTGACCGCTGGCGAGCGCTACAACAAGGTGGTGGACATCTGGGGCAAGGCCGGCGACGAAGTCTCCAAGGTCATGATGGCCCAGCTTGCCAAGGAAAAGGTCATCGACCGCCACGGCAACGAAGTCGAGCAGGAATCGTTCAACGCCATTTACATGATGGCCGACTCCGGCGCCCGCGGCTCGGCCGCGCAGATCCGCCAGCTGGCCGGCATGCGTGGCCTGATGGCCAAGCCTGACGGCTCCATCATCGAGACGCCCATTACGGCGAACTTCCGTGAAGGCCTGAACGTTCTGCAGTACTTCATCTCCACCCACGGCGCCCGAAAGGGTCTGGCCGACACGGCGTTGAAGACGGCCAACTCCGGCTACCTGACGCGTCGTCTGGTGGACGTGACGCAGGATCTGGTGGTCAACGAGGACGATTGCGGCACGACCAATGGCGCACTGATGCGCGCCATCGTCGAAGGCGGTGAAGTGATCGAGTCGCTGCGCGACCGCGTGCTGGGCCGTACCACGG
The DNA here is from genome assembly GCF_017355445.1 of Delftia sp. SD018. Classification (NCBI taxonomy): domain Bacteria; kingdom Pseudomonadati; phylum Pseudomonadota; class Betaproteobacteria; order Burkholderiales; family Comamonadaceae; genus Delftia; species Delftia sp. SD018. The sequence continues at coordinate 32,275 of NZ_JADDRN010000038.1, read as the reverse complement.
CCGAGGACGTCGTGCATCCCGAGACGCTGGCCGTCCTGCTGCCCGCAGGCACGCTGCTCAACGAAGACGGGATCGATGAACTCGAGTTGCAAGGCGTGGACGAGATCAAGGTCCGCACCGCGCTGAACTGCGAAACCCGCTACGGCCTGTGCGCCAAGTGCTACGGCCGCGACCTGGGCCGCGGCGGCCAGATCAACCTCGGCGAAGCCGTGGGTGTGATCGCCGCCCAGTCCATCGGCGAGCCCGGCACGCAGCTGACCATGCGTACCTTCCACATCGGTGGTGCCGCTTCGCGCGCTGCCATCGCATCGAGCGTGGAAGCCAAGTCCAACGGCGCCATCAGCTTCAACAGCACGATGCGTTACGTCAGCAACACCAAGGGTGAGCTGGTCGTGATTTCGCGTTCGGGCGAAATCGTCATCAGCGACAACGGCCGCGAGCGTGAGCGCCACAAGGTGCCTTACGGTGCCGTGCTGACCGTCAGGCCCGACCAGCAGGTCAAGGCCGGTCTGATCCTGGCCAACTGGGATCCGCTGACCCGACCCATCATTACCGAGTACGCCGGCCAGGTGCGCTTCGAGAATGTGGAAGAGGGCCTGACCGTGGCCAAGCAGGTCGACGAAGTGACCGGCCTGTCCACGCTGGTGGTGATCGATCCCAAGCGCCGTGGCTCTGCCAAGGTCGTGCGTCCTCAGGTCAAGCTGATCGATGCCAACAACCAGGAAGTCAAGATCCCCGGCACCGACCACTCGGTGACGATCGGCTTCCAGGTCGGCGCTCTGATCCAGGTGCGTGACGGCCAGGACGTGGGCCCCGGCGAGGTGCTGGCCCGTATCCCTGTCGAAGGCCAGAAGACCCGCGACATTACCGGCGGTCTGCCCCGCGTGGCCGAGCTGTTCGAAGCCCGTACGCCCAAGGACAAGGGCACGCTGGCCGAGATGACCGGCACCATCTCCTTCGGCAAGGAAACCAAGGGCAAGGTGCGCATGCAGATCACCGATCTGGATGGCAAGGTCTGGGAAGAGCTCGTGCCCAAGGAAAAGAACATCCTGGTGCACGAAGGCCAGGTGGTCAACAAGGGCGAGTCCATCGTCGACGGCCCGGCCGATCCGCAGGACATCCTGCGCCTGCTGGGCATCGAGGAGCTGTCGCGCTACATCGTTGATGAAGTGCAGGACGTCTACCGTCTGCAGGGTGTGAAGATCAATGACAAGCACATCGAGGTGATCGTTCGCCAGATGCTGCGCCGCGTCGTGGTCGAGAACACCGGCGATTCGACCTACATCGCTGGCGAGCAGGTCGAGCGTTCGGAAATCCTCAATACGAACGAGGCCCTGCAGCGCGAAGGCAAGATCCCCGCCACGTACTCCAACGTGCTGCTGGGTATTACCAAGGCTTCGCTGTCGACCGACTCCTTCATCTCCGCCGCGTCGTTCCAGGAAACGACCCGCGTGCTCACCGAGGCTGCCATCATGGGCAAGCGCGACGAGCTGCGTGGCCTGAAGGAAAACGTCATCGTGGGTCGCCTGATCCCCGCCGGTACGGGTCTGGCCTACCACCAGGCACGCAAGGCCAAGGACGCCATGGACGACGCAGAGCGCCGCGCCATCGCCGACGCCGAAGCGGCCGAACTGGCCGGTGTGATGGCTGACGACGACGCCGGCGTGGCTGCCGTCGCCGGTGACGCTTCCGCTGACTGATAGGCGGTGCCACCCCCTGAGCGGCTGTGCCGCTTCCCCCTCTCTCGCTACGCGGGAGGGGGACGACGCCCTCGCTGCGGGGCGGCCCTTGCTCGGCGTCCCTCTTGTTGGGACATGCTGTCTCCTAGAGCAGTGCATGGCGCAAGTGCTTGATGATGTGACGCTCCCGGCCTGCCCTGCGCAGGCGGGAGCGTTTTTCTTTGGGAATAACCAGAGTTCGGCCGGAACAGCCTCCGGCCGGGCCATTGCAGACGATGTGGTCCTTGTCTCTTGAATGGATGCTGCTGGCCCTGCTCGTGTTCTGGGCCGTCGGCGCATACAACCGGCTGGCTCGGCTGCGCAGCGGCTGCGTGCAGCAGTTCGGAGCGCTCGATGCGCACCTGGGCCAGTGGCATGCCATGCTGCAGGCCTTCGAGGCCCAGCCCAAGGCCGAAGGCCAAAGCCCCGCCCTTGTGCATGCCCAGGCCGCACTGCACCAGACCGCCGCACAGCTGCAGGCGGCCCTGGTCGATGCCCGTGGCCGGCCGCTGCGCGAGACCGCGCTGGCCTCGCTGGAGCACGCCTGTTCGGCGCTGGACGTGGCCTGGCAGGCCATGACCAAGGTCGCCGTTGATACCGGCGCCGCTGGCACTGGCGCTGCGCCATCAGATGCCCCATCGCCGGACCCCGATCCGCTGCAGCCCTGGCAGCAGCGCTGGACCGAGCACCAGGTGCGCAACCGCCTGGGACTGCAGCAATTCAACGCCGCGGCCGAGCGCTACAACGCCGCCATTGCGCAATATCCGGCCAGGCTGCTGGCCTGGCTGCTGGGCTTTCGCCCGGTGCGCAGCCTGCTGGTCGAGCCTGTCGCCAGCAAGGCACAGGAAAGTGGAACATGAACCAACGCACGCATTCTTCCCCGCGCCGCGCTGCGGCGCCCTCGCAGGCACCGGCCGCACCGCCTCTTTGGCAGCAGCTCGACGCCGTTGCCCAATGCCTGCAGTCCGTGCTTGAAGGCCAGTCCAGCCGCAGCGTGCTGGCGCGCGTTGCGCAGCCGCTGCGCCCCGGCGTCCAGGCGCTGCTGTTCCAGGTACTGCGCCAGTTGGGCCGTGCCCAGGCGCTGCAAAAGCAGCTGGCTTCGCGCAACCCGCCGCCGCGCGTCAGCGCATTGCTGAACACGGCCCTGGCCCTGGCCTGGGATGAATCCCGGGCACCGTACCCGCCATTCACCCTGGTCAACCAGACGGTGGAGGCTGCCAAGCAGGGGCCGACGCGCGCCCAGTCCGGCTTCATCAATGCCTGCCTGCGCCGCTTCCTGCGCGAGCGCGATGCCCTGGTCGCCGCCACCGACGACCAGCCGCAGGCCCTCTGGAACCACCCGGCCTGGTGGATCGCCCGCCTGCGCAAGGACCATCCCGATCGTTGGCAAGCCATCCTGCAGGCCAACAATGAACAGCCGCCGATGACGCTGCGCGTCAACCGCCAACAAACGGACCGCCAGTCCTACCAGGCAGCGCTGCAGGCCATGGACGTGCCTTCCCTGGCCGTGGCCGACAGCGGCCTGCAACTGCAGCAGGCCCTGCCGGTGCAATCCCTGCCGGGCTTCGACGAAGGCCTGGCCTCGGTGCAGGATGCGGCCGCGCAGCTGGCCGCGCCGCTGCTGCTGCAGGGGCTGGAGCAGCCCGCCGGCCGCGCGCTGCGTGTGCTCGATGCCTGCGCCGCCCCAGGCGGCAAGACGGCCCACCTGCTGGAGTACGCAGCACCGCAGACCCTGGAGGTCACGGCGCTGGAGATAGATGCCGAGCGCGCCGCGCGCATCGCGGACACGCTGGGGCGGCTGCGCCTGCAGGCCCGCGTGGTAGTGGCCGACGCATCCCGGCCCGACCAGTGGTTCGATGCGCAATGCGGCGGCCAGCGGTTCGACGCCATTTTGCTGGACGCACCCTGCACGGCCTCGGGTATCGTGCGGCGCCAGCCCGACGTGCGCTGGCTGCGCCGCGAGAGCGATGTGCGCCAGCTGGCCGAGATCCAGGCGCGCCTGCTCGACACCCTGTGGCCCCTGCTGCAGCCCGGCGGGCGCCTGCTCTACTGCACCTGCTCGGTCTTCAGGGAAGAAGGCGAGGCACAGGTTCAAGCGTTTGTTACACGCAACAGTGAGGCGCGAACCCTGGCGGCACCGGGGCATTTAATCCCGGGCAAAGCCGACAAAGCCGGCATGCTGGCTGACAATGCTTTGGGTGACCACGACGGTTTCTTCTACGCCTTGCTGCAAAAGACGCGCTGACCCTCCCCATCGGGCCTGGTCGCCAGCCTGGCTGCGCCTGCTGGCGCGGCTGGCCGGGGCGCTTTTGCTGGCGGGCGTGCTGGCGGGCCTGGGCCTGCAGGCCAGGGCCGATGCCCTGACGGCCGAGATCGGCCCCATGCAGCTCGATCGCTCCGACGACGGCCTGCTGCTGTCGGCCAACCTCCATTTCGAGCTGCCCTACCAGATCGACGATGCGCTGCGCCAGGGCATCCCCATGTACTTCGTGGCCGATGCCCAGATCCAGCGCGAGCGCTGGTACTGGTCCGATCAGCAACTGGCCACCGCCAGCCGCCACTACCGCCTCAGCCACCAGCCGCTGACGCGCCGCTGGCGCCTGCACATCTCCAGCACCCCGTTCTCCAGCAGCGGCCTGGGGCTGGCGCTGGGCCAGACCTTCGAAAGCCTGGACGATGCGCTGGCCTCCATGCAGCGCATCTCGCGCTGGAAGATCATGGACACGGCGCCCACGCAATCGGGCGTATCGGTGCAACTGCGCTTTCGCATCGACCTGTCCCAACTGCCCAGGCCGCTGCAGATCGGCGCGCTGGGCCGCTCGGGCTGGAACCTGCAGCTGTCGCGCACCCAGATGCTGGAAGACGCGCCATGAGCAGGGCCTCGGCCGACGACGAACGCGTGGCCCTGCCGGCCTCGGCCGGCCTGTCGCGCGGCACGCGCTGGGCCGTGGGCGTGGGCGCCGGCCTCATGGGCCTGGTCGGCGTGCTGCTGCTGTTCCTTCTCACCCTGGCCACCAACAACCGCCTGGACTACGAGCGCAACTACAACTGGCTGTTCGCCGCCAACGTGGTCGTGGCCGGCCTGCTGCTGGCCATCCTGGCCTGGGGCGGCATCCGCCTGGCCATCCGGTTGCAGCGCGGGCGCTTCGGCAGCCGCCTGCTGCTCAAGCTGGCCGGCATCTTCACGCTGGTGGGCCTGGTGCCGGGCCTGCTGATCTACATCGTCTCCTACCAGTTCGTCTCGCGTTCCATCGAAAGCTGGTTCGATGTGCAGGTCGAGGGCGCGCTGTCGGCCGGCGTCAGCCTGGCCAGTGCCACGCTGGAGACCGTGGCCAATGACATGGCCAACAACACACGCACCGCGGGCGCCCAGCTGTCCCAGGTCTCCGATGCCGGCGCTGCGCTGATCCTGGAGCGCGTGCGCGACCAGTTGGGTGCCACCGATGTCGTGCTGTGGAGCGCATCGGAGCTTGCCGTCATGGGCCCGACGCAGACCACCCGCAGCGGCGACCTTGCGGGCCTGCGCGCCATCGCCAGCGTGGGCCAGTCGCGCTTCAACCTGCAGCCCGAACGCCCCAGCGCGCAAATGCTGCGCTCGCTGCGCGAGCAGCGCGCCGTGGCCAGCATCGAAGGCCTGGACGACGACGGCATGGCCCAGCCCGGCGCCACCGCGCCCGGGGCCCAGGTCCGCACCCTGGCCCTGGTGCCCAACCCCAGCGTGGGCCTGCTGACCGAGCCGCGCTACCTGCAGGCCACCATTGCACTGCCGCAGGCCCTGGTGACGAATGCACTGGCCGTGCAGGCAGCCAACCGCGAATACCAGGAGCGCGCGCTGGCACGCGGTGGCCTGCAGCGCATGTACATAGGCACGCTCACGCTCAGCCTGTTCCTGGCCGTCTTCGGCGCCGTGGTGCTGGCTATCGTGCTGGGCAACCAGCTGGCCAGGCCGCTGCTGCTGCTGGCCCAGGGCATGCGCGACGTGGCGCGCGGCGACCTGCGGCCCAAGCCCGCGCTGCAGACGCGCGACGAGATCGGCGGGCTCACGCGCTCCTTTGCGCTCATGACCCAGCAACTGGCCGACGCCCGCGCCGAAGCCAACCGCAGCATGGGCCAGCTCGATGCCGCACGCGGCAACCTGCAGACCATCCTCGACAACCTCACCTCGGGCGTCATCGTGCTGGATGCGCGGGGCGCCATCGTGCTGAGCAATCCCGGCGCCACGCGCATATTGCGCGCGCCCATGGCCGTCCATGAAGGCCGGCTGCTGTCCCAGGTGCCGGGGCTGGAGCAGTTCGGCGAAGTCGTGCAGGAGCAGTTCGCGCTCTTCCTGGGCGAGCAGGGGCGCGATCGCTGGCAACTGGTGCATGAGCTGCATGCCTCCACCGATGGCGGCGTCATCCAGCACACCACCACCCTGGTCATGCGCGGTGCGGAACTGCCCGATGCGCAGCGCCTGCTGGTCTTCGACGACATCTCGGAAATTGTCTCGGCCCAGCGTGCCCAGGCCTGGGGCGAGGTGGCGCGCCGCGTGGCCCATGAGATCAAGAACCCGCTCACGCCCATCCAGCTGTCGGCCGAGCGCATGGCCATGCGGCTGACCGACAAGCTGCAGCCGGCTGACCAGGCGCTGCTGGCCAAGTCCGTCAAGACCATCGTCGATCAGGTCGGCGCCATGAAGCGCCTGGTCGATGAATTCCGCGACTACGCGCGCCTTCCCGCCGCCAACCTGCAGTCGCTGGACCTCAACGCGCTGGTCACCGATGTCCTCCAGCTGTATGGGGAAGAGAATGCCGAAGTGCGCGTGGACTGCGTGCTGGACCCGCAATGCCCGCCGATTTCCGGCGATGGCCAGCAGCTGCGCCAGGTCATTCACAATCTTTTGCAGAATGCCCAGGACGCCACGGCCCAGCGCGCGCAGGAAAGCGGCCAGCCCCCCGGCCCCGTGACCATAGAGACGCGCTGGAACGAATCCACGCGCCGCGTGCGCCTGAGCATCAGTGACAGCGGCACGGGCTTTGCCGCCAACATCCTTCAACGGGCCTTCGAGCCCTACGTCACGACCAAGGTGCGAGGCACCGGCCTGGGCCTGGCCGTGGTCAAGAAAATCGCAGACGAGCATGGCGCCCGCATCGACCTGGGCAACAGGGAAGACGACGGGGTGATTCAAGGTGCGCAAGTGTCGCTATCATTTGCGCCTGAGCGTACGGGATAGGCCTGACGCCCCCCGCGCCTCAGCACATAGGCTTAAGACACATGGCAAACATACTGGTGGTCGACGACGAACTGGGGATCCGGGATTTGTTGTCGGAAATCCTCAACGACGAAGGTCATAGTGTGGACGTGGCCGAGAACGCCGGTCAGGCACGCTCGGCGCGCGCCTCCAACACCTACGACCTCGTGCTTCTCGACATCTGGATGCCCGACACCGATGGCGTATCGCTGCTCAAGGAATGGGCCTCGGCAGGTCTGCTGACCATGCCCGTGATCATGATGAGCGGTCACGCCACCATCGAGACGGCCGTGGAGGCCACGCGCATCGGTGCGCTGTCCTTCCTCGAAAAACCCATCACCATGCAAAAGCTGCTCAAGGCCGTGGAGCAGGGCCTGGCGCGCAACGCCGCCAGCCAGGCACCGGCTGCAGCGCCCGTGGCGGTGGTCGAGCCGGACACTGCGGCCGTGGTCACGCCTGCGGCCAGCCGCGTACCGGTGGACAACAACGTGCCGCATGCACACCAGGGGTTCGACCTGGACCGCCCGCTGCGCGAGGCGCGCGACGGCTTCGAGAAGGCCTACTTCGAATTCCACCTGGCACGCGAAGGCGGCTCCATGACACGCGTGGCCGAGAAGACCGGCCTGGAGCGCACCCACCTGTACCGCAAGCTGCGCCAGCTGGGCGTGGACCTGGGCCGCAACAAGCGCGGATAGACTTTTTGAAGGAATTTTGGCTTTTTCGTTTTTGGGTCAAAAAATCCTGCATATAATCTAGTTCTCGGCCCGGTAGCTCAGTCGGTAGAGCAGAGGATTGAAAATCCTTGTGTCGGCGGTTCGATTCCGTCCCAGGCCACCAAATTCAGTAAAAAATTACGGACTGCTTCGCAAGAAGCGGTCCGTTTTTCTTTGTGCTGCTGAAAAGCCTGCCGTTGTTCAGCACGCCCAGGCCACACGCTTCAGTCACTCAGGCGGGGGCGGCTGCATTGTCACGGTCACCAGCAGCACGCAGCCCTGTTCGCCCCGGGCGTGCACGTCATGGGGTTCGCCCGCCGGCACCAGCACTACCGAGCCGGCCACCAGCCGCAGGCTGGCCACGCGCGTGGCGATGCCGGCTTCGCCCGCCAGGCAGTGAATGGTGGCCTCGCCGGGCACCTGATGGCGCGGCAGTGCATGGCCGGGTGGCAGCACCAGCCGAAGCAGCTGCAGTTGGGGCGTTCTGATCAGGCTGGTGCTGACGTGCATGCCGTCACGGGCGTGCAGGGCGATGACATCCAGTGGCTTTGCGTGTTCGAGTGCCATGCTTGGCTCCTGCTTGATGTGGGTCAGAAGGTGGTGCCGCAGCGGCACCGCCCGCGCGCCTGAAGATGTACGCTGAATACATCTTATGCAGACGCACGGCGGGCCGGAAGGAGTGGACATCATGGCGCAATGGCTGGAACTGGAGGAACCCCTGCGAACCCGGGAGCCGGCACCGCAATGGAAGGCCTTCCTGGAGCTGGGATTCCGGCCGCTGTACCTGCTGGGCTGCCTCTGGGCTGCACTGTCGGTGGCGCTGTGGGTCTATGCGCCGCAGTGGATCGCGGGGCGCATGCCCGGCGTGTTCTGGCATGCGCACGAGATGCTGTGGGCCTTCGTGGCCACCATTGCCGTGGGCTTTCTGTTCACGGCGGGCAGCAACTGGACAGGGCGCAACCCCCTGCAGGGCCGGGCATTGGGCGCGCTGTGCCTGCTGTGGCTGGTGGCCCGCGCAGGCTTCTTGCTGCCGGGGCCGCAGGCCTTTGCGGTCGCCGCGCTGTGCGAGACGGCCTTCTTCTGCTGGGCCGCGCTGGTGCTGGGCCGTGCCATTCAGGTGGCGCGCAGCCGGCGCAACTACGGGCTGCCCCTGCTGCTGGCGGGCCTGGGCGTGGCCGATGCGCTGTACCTGTGGTCCATCTGGCAAGGCGACTACGGCTCGCTCATGCAGCGCTTCAACGCCGGCCTGCTGTGCATGGCCGTGATTGCGCTGCTGATTGCGCGGCGCGTGATCCCCTTCTTCGCCATGCGCGCCGTGTCCGGCCTGCAGATCCCCATGCACACGGCCAGCGGCCAATGGCAACTGGGCGCGGGCGTGGTGGCCATCGCCTGCCTGCTGGCGGGCTGGTGGCCGGGCCTGGCCGCCGGCCTGGCCGTGGCAGGCCTGATCGCCCTGTGGCAGGTGCTGGCCTGGAAGCCCCAGGCCGTGCGCCGCGTGCCGCTGCTGTGGATTCTCTACCTGGGCCACGGGGCGCTGGGTGCGGGCCTGCTGGTGGCCGGCGCGCATGCGGCCGGATGGGTGCTGCGCCCCGCCTGGGCCGTGCATGTGATCGGTGCGGGCGGCTTTGCCCTGCTCATCATAGGCATGTGCACACGGACGTCGATGGGCCACCTGGGCCTGCCGCTGCGCACCGACCGCAGCATGGTCGCCGCCTATGCCCTGGTCATTGCCGCTGCCGTGCTGCGCCTGGCGGCCCTGCTGCCCACGGCGCTGTCGCTGGCGGCGCTGCATGCCTCGGCCGCTGCCTGGGTATTGGCCTTTGCGCTGTACCTGTGGCGTTTCGCCCCGCTGCTGGTGCGCCCGCGTGCCGACCGGCAGGCATGATCGCAGGCCTGCCATGCGCCTGACCCTGATGACCGACTACGCGCTGCGCCTGCTCATGCATGTGGCGCGCCACCCCGGGCGGCTGTGCACGATTGCCGAGATCGCCCAGGCCCATGCCATCTCCGAAGCCCACCTCATGAAGGTCACGCACCAGTTGGCGCTGCGCGGCTGGATCGTCACCGTGCGCGGCAAGGGCGGCGGCATGCGCCTGGCCCATGCGCCGGCCGACATCGGCCTGGGCGACGTGGTGCGCGGCATGGAGCCGGACCTTGCCATCGTCGAATGCTTCACGGGCACCAGCCCACCTGTCTGCACGCTTGCGCAGGACTGCCGGCTGGCCGGCGTGCTGGGCGGGGCGCTGGACAGCTTCATGGCCCATCTGGACGGCTTCACGCTGGCCGATCTGCTGCCGGCTCCCGCATCCCTGCCGCTGCCCCTGCCTCTGCCGCAAAGGAGCCGCGCATGAGCTACGGACTGCTGCTGACCCTGCACCTGCTGGCGGCCATTGCCTTTGCAGGCACGGTGTTCTTCGAAGTCGTGCTGCTGGCCGGGGCGCGCCGCCATCTGCCCGCTGTCGTGGCGCGCGCCACCGAGCAGGCGCTGGGCGACCGCGCGGTCGCCGTCATGCCCTGGGTGCTGATGGTGCTGTACGGCGCGGGGCTGGGGCTGGCCTGGCAGCACCGCGCGGCATTGGCTGCCGCCTTTGCCGCTCCGCTGGCCAGCAGCTTCGGCCTGCTGCTGGCGCTCAAGATCGTGCTGGCGCTCAGCGTGTTCGGGCATTTCCTGGCGGCCATGTGGTGGCGCCGGCGCGGTGTGCTGGGCGGGCGCCGCTCGCACCGCCTGCACCTGAGCGTGTTCTGTCACGTGCTGGCCATCGTGCTGCTGGCCAAGGCCATGTTCTACCTGCACTGGTAAACAGCCTGCAGGCAGGCTCTGCCCGCGTTAAGCTCGCTGCTCGCATGGCTTGGAGCACGGGGGCGCAGAGGTGGCATCGCATTGGCAGCCGGGCTTGATCGCCCTGCACGGGAATCAGACGGAGGTGCTGGCCGACACGGTGCTGGCATGGCTGGCTGCGCACCCGCTGGATGTGCTGGAGCCCGAGGTGGTGCTGGTGCAGAGCAACGGCATGGCCGAGTGGTTCAAGATGCGCATGGCCGAGCAGCTGGGCGTGTGCGCCGCCGCGCGCGTCGAACTGCCCGCGCGCTTTGTCTGGCGCAGCTACCGCCAGGTGCTGGGCCGCCAGGCCGTGCCGCGCGAATCGCCGCTGGACAAGACACCTATGACCTGGCGGCTCATGCGCCTGCTGCCGCAGTGCCTTCATGACCCGGCCTTCGCCCCCATTGCAGGCTTTCTGCGCCCCGGCGAGCCCGAGCGGCTGCTGCAATTGGCCCAGCGCCTGGCCGACCTTTTCGACCAATACCAGATCTACCGCGCCGACTGGCTGGACGCCTGGGAGGCCGCGCATGACGTGCTGCCCATGCCCTTGCGCCCTGGTGTGGCGGACGCCCCGGTGCCCGAAGGCCAGCAGTGGCAGCCGCGCCTGTGGCGCGCCGTGCTGGCCGAGTTGGACGAGGACCAGCGCGGCGCCACGCGCGCGCGCCTGCAGGGCAGGGTGCTGGCCGCGCTGCAGTCCGGCGAGGCGCCGGCCGCGCCGCTGGCGCGCCGCGTGGTGGTGTTCGGCATCAGCCAGTTGCCGCTGAGCCTGCTGGAATTCCTGGCCGCCATTGCCCGCCACAGCCAGGTGCTGCTGGCCGTGCCCAATCCCTGCTGCTTCCATTGGGCCGACGCCATCGACGGGCGCGAGCTGCTGCGCATGGCGCGGCGCCGCCAGCCGCTGCGCGGCGGGCGTGATCTGGCGCAGCTGCCGCTGGAGGCCATGCACGCCCACGCCCATCCGCTGCTGGCCGCCTGGGGCCGGCAAAGCCGCGACTATGTGCGCCAGCTCGACGCCTTCGACACCACGGGTGCCGCCGCGCAGCTGCAGATGCCACGCGTGGACCTGTTCGACGAGACGGATGCCGAGGACCTGCGCACCGCGCCGCTGCTGGCCCAGGTGCAGCAGCGCATCCGCGACCTGGTGCCGCTGGCCGAGCACCCGCCGCTGGAGGTGGCGCGGGCCGACCGCTCCATCGTCTTTCACAGCGCCCACAGCGTGGTGCGCGAGCTGGAGGTGCTGCACGACCAGCTGCTGCAGATGCTGGCCCGGCCACCGGATCCTGCCCAGCCAGGGCAAGCGCCGCTGGCCCCGCGTGACGTGGTGGTCATGCTGCCGTCCATAGAGACGGCCGCGCCCTCGATACGCGCGGTCTTCGGCCAGTACGGCCGCCATGACCCGCGCCATATTCCCTTCGACATCGCCGACCTGGGTGCGCGCGCCAGCAGCCCGCTGGCCGTGGCCCTGCAATGGCTGCTGCGCCTGCCCCAGCAGCGCTGCCGGCTCAGCGAGCTGTGCGATCTGCTGGACGTCCCAGCGATTGCCGCGCGCATGGGGCTGGCGGCCGACGACCTGCCCCAGCTCACGCGCTGGATGGCCGGGGCCGGCATCCGCTGGGGACTCAATGCGCCGCAGCGCGGCGCCCTGGGCCTGCAGGCTTGCGGCGAGCACAACAGCGCCTGGTTCGGCCTGCAGCGCATGCTGCTGGGCTATGCCGGCGGCGTGGCGCAGGACGGCCAGGCCTTTGGCGGCATCGAGCCCTATGACGAAGTGGGCGGCCTGTCGGCCGAGCTGGCCGGCGTGCTGGCCGCGCTGCTGGAGCGCATGCTGGCCTGGTGGCGCGAGGCCGGGCGGCCCGCCACGCCCGAGGTCTGGGCTCAGCGCTTTCGCGCACTGCTGCAGGACTTCTTCAAGGCGCAGGACGATGAGGACGAGGCCATGCTGGCCGCGCTGGACGCCGCCCTCACGGACTGGCAGCGCGCCTGCGAGCAGGCCGGCTATGCGGACGCCGTGGAACTGGGCGTGGCCCAGGAGGCCTGGATGCAGGCGCTGGAGCAGCCCTCGCTGTCGCAGCGCTTTCGCGCCGGTGGCGTGACCTTTTGCACGCTGATGCCCATGCGGGCCATTCCCTTCGAGGTGGTCTGCCTGCTGGGCATGAACGATGGCGACTATCCGCGCCGCGCTATGCGCAGCGACTTCGACCTGATGGCGCTGCCCGGCCAGCAGCGCCCCGGCGACCGCGCGCGCCGCGACGATGACCGCCAGCTCATGCTCGAAGCCCTGCTGTCCGCACGCCGCGCGCTCTACATCAGCTGGACCGGCCACCATGTGCGCGATAACAGCGAGCAGCCGCCCTCGGTCCTGGTCTCCCAGCTGCGCGACTACCTGGAGACGGGCTGGCGCGGCGAAGGCGGCCAGCCGCTGCTGGCGCAGCGCACGCAGCAGCACCCGCTGCAGCCCTTCAGCCGCCGCTATTTCGAAGAAGGCTCGCCCTGGACCACCTATGCGCGCGAATGGCGGGCCGCGCATGCTCAGTCGGACGGCACGGACGCGTTGCCTCCGCTGCCCGCGCAGCCGCGCCCGCCCTTTGTCCCCGACGCCTCGGCACCGCTGACGCTGGCCCGGCTCACCGATTTCCTGCGCCACCCGGCGCGCGCCTACCTGCGCCAGCGCCTGCAGGTGCGCTTCCAGCAGGAGGACAACCCCGTGGTGGACGAGGAGCTGTTCCAGCTCGACGGCCTGACCGAATACCTGCTGGTGCAGCAGTTGCAGCAGCAGGTGGCGGCCGGCCTGGACGAGCCCGGGCAGGCGCCCCAGGCCATGGAAGACAGCGTGCGAGCGGCCGTGGCGCGCCTCACGCGCTCGGGGCGGCTGCCGCTGGCGGGGCTGGGCGAGCGCGGCGCGCGGGCGCTGCAGTCCTCGGTCACGCCTTCGCTGCGGGCCTGGCGCCAGCAACTGGATCGGTATGCCCATCCCGCGCCGCGCAGGCGGCTGCTGATCGAGGACGATGGCCTGGTGTTCGACGACTGGATCGACGGGCTGCGCCAGTCCTGCGAAACCGAAGAGTCCCCCGATGCGGACGACGCACAGTGCTGGCTGCTGCTGGACCCGCGCAACCTGCTCAATGCCAAGGGCAGGCCCCATGCCGACAAGCTCATGCCGGTCTACCTGCGCAGCCTGGCGCTGGCCGCCAGCGGCTCGCAGGCCGAGTTGCGCGTGGTGGCGCGCGACGGCCTGGTGCAGGTCCTGCCCATGGACCCCTCCGACGCGCTGGCACGGCTGCGTGAATTGATGGCCCTGTGGCGCGAAGGCCAGAACGGCCCGCTGCCCCTGCCGCTGCGCAGCGGCCTGGCCATGGCCGAAGGCTTTCCCGCAGCGGCCCAGCAGGCCTATGAGGGCGGCCATCTGGTCGGCGGCGAAGGCGAGGACCCGTCCTGGGCCCGCTGCTACCCGGACTTCGAACGGCTGAGCGCCGATGGCCGTTTCGAGGCCCTGGCCCATGCCGCCCACGCGCCGCTGCTCGACTGGGTGGCCGCGCAGGTGCAGGTCCTGCCGTACCAGGGGGAGGCGCAATGAGCGCGAGCGAAATGATCGGCGCCGCGACCGGCGATGTGGACGGCGACGTGACCGGCCATGTGCTCGACGCACAGCGCTTCCCGCTGTGGGGCAGCCGCCTGATCGAGGCCAGCGCCGGCACCGGCAAGACCTGGACCATTGCCGCGCTCTACCTGCGCCTGGTGCTGGGGCATGGCGAGGGCAGCCTGGACGGCATCAGCAGCACGGCCTTCGAGCGCCCGCTGATGCCACCCGACATCCTCGTCATGACCTTCACGCGCGCGGCCACGCGCGAGCTGTCCGACCGCATACGCAAGCGCCTGATCGAGGCCGTGCAGTGCTTTCGCGGCGAGGCCGAGCCCGCGCCCCACGACGCCTTCCTGCACGCGCTGCGCGAGGCCTACCCCGAAGGCGCGGCCCGTGAACGCGCGGCCTGGCGCCTGGCCATGGCGGCTGAATGCATGGACGACGCGGCCATCCACACCATCGACGCCTGGTGCCAGCGCATGCTGCGCGAGCATGCCTTCGACAGCGGCAACCTCTTCGACGAAACGCTGGAGCCCGACGAAAGCCAGCGCCAGACCGAGGCCGCGCAGGACTACTGGCGCCAGCAGTGCTACCCGCTGTCCGACGAGTTGCTGGACGAGGCCCTGAAGATCTGGCCCCACGTCGGCGCTCTGGTCGATGACATGCGCGCCCTGCTGCGCGAGCCCCCCGTGCCCGGCGCGGGCGAGGGCAGCCTGGCCGACTGCCTGCAGCGCGCCATGGAGCAGCGCCGCAGCCGCCTGCTGGCCCTGGCGGCCGGCTGGGACGACAAGGCACAGCGCCTGCAACTGTGGCTGGATGGACAGCTCGACGGCCATGGCGCGCTGTGGGACAAGCGCAAGCTGCAGCCCGCGCGCTACACCGGCTGGCTTGCCGCGCTGGCCGACTGGTCGCGCGCGCCGCTGGACGGCCCGCTGGCGCTGACCGAGGCCGCGCGCCACCGCCTCAGCCCCGAGGGCCTGGCCGAGGCCTTCAAGGGATCGGCCGGCGATGTGCTCATGCCGCTGGAGCTGGACGAGCTGCAGGCGCTGCTGCTGCAACTGGAGCAATTGCCGCCCGTCAGCGTGGCCGTGCGCCTGCATGCGGCCGCGCGCGTGGCGCAGCGGCTGGCCCACCTCAAGCGCCAGGCTGGCAGCTTCGGCTTTGCCGACATGCTGCAGCGCCTGGACACGGCCCTGGCCGGCGACAACGGCGCCGTGCTGCGCGAGCGCATCCTGGCCCAGTACCCGGTGGCGTTGATCGATGAATTCCAGGACACCTCGCCGCTGCAGTACCGCCTGTTCGACCAGATCTACCGCACGGCGGCCAACGACCCGCACAGCGCCCTGCTGCTGATCGGCGACCCCAAGCAGTCCATCTACGGCTTTCGCGGCGCCGACATCCACAGCTACCTGCAGGCGCGCCGTGCCACCGAGGGCCGCCACTACGTGCTGGGCACCAACTACCGCTCTACCCAGGCGCTGGTGGGCGCCGTCAACCATTGGTTCGCGCAGGCCGAGCAGCGGCCGGGTGAGGGCGCCTTCATGTTCCGGCGCGGCAGCCACAACCCGCTGCCGTTCGAGCCCGTGGCCGCCCAGGGCCGGCGCGAGCTGCTGCACACGCGCGACGGCGCCATGCCCGCCCTCACCGTGGCCTGGAGTGCGGGCCGCGACGAGGACACCGGCATTCCCCTGCCTTTGTCGGCCGACGAGGTACGGCGGCGCTTTGCGGCCCATTGCGCCGAGCAGATCGTGCAGTGGCTGGCCGACCCGCAGGCCGGCTTTGTGCAGCCCGATGGCCGCCTTGTGCGCCTGCGGCCCGCCGACATCGCCGTGCTGGTGCGCACGGGCCGGGAGGCGGCCGCCGTGCGCCGAGAACTGCAGGCGCGCGCCGTGGCCTCGGTCTACCTGTCGGACCAGGATTCGGTGTTCGCCAGCGACGAGGCCCATGACCTGCTGTACTGGCTGCGCGCCGTCGCCGCGCCGCTGGATGCCCAGGCCGTGCGCGCGGGCCTGGCCACGCGGCTCATCGGCCTGTCGCTGGACGAGCTGGCCTGGCTGGCCGCCGAAGAGGAAGCCTTTGACGTGCGCAGCGAGCAGCTGCGCGAACTGCACAGCATCTGGCTGCGCCTGGGCGTGCTGGCCATGCTGCGCCAGACCCTGTACCGGCTGGACCTGCCCGTGCGCTGGCTGCAGGACCCGGCCATGGGCGGCGAGCGGCGCCTGACCAACTACCTGCACCTGGCCGAGCTGCTGCAGACCGCCAGCGCCCAGCTGGAGGGCGAGCAGGCCCTGATCCGCTGGCTGGCCACCCAGATCGAGACGCCGGGCAGCGGCAGCGAAGAGCAGGTGGTGCGCCTGGAAAGCGATGCCGACCTGGTCAAGCTCGTCACCGTGCACAAGAGCAAGGGCCTGGAGTACCCGCTGGTCTGCCTGCCGTTTGCGGGCAGCTTCCGCCCCATGGAACGGGCCAGGACGCCCTTCCTGACCCTGTCCGCGCAGGACGAGTCGCAAGACGACGCGGCTCCGGCCCGCCGATTGCTGCTGGACTTCAGCGACGAGGAGCTTGCCCAGGCCGACCGCGAGCGGCTGCGCGAGGACCTGCGCCTGTTCTATGTGGCGCTTACCCGCCCGCGCCATGCGCTGTGGCTGGGCCTGGCCCCGCTCAAGCGCGGCAACGGCAAGGCCTGCGTGAACGAGCAGGGCGCAGCCGGCTACCTGCTGGGCGGCACCGAGCCGCGCTCGGCCCAGGGCTGGCGCGACGGCCTGCAGCAGCTGTGCGGCGAAGACCCGCACATGGCCTGGCGCGACCTGGATGCCGGGCCACTGCAGCGCACGCGCTGGCAGCCACCGGCTGGCGCCACCCCGCTGCACGATGCCCCGGCCTACGACGCGCGCTTCGACACCCGCTGGGGCATCGGCAGCTTCTCGGCCCTGGTGCGTGCCATGGCCGCGCCCAGCCTGCCCGTGCTGCCCGTAGCCGTGCAGCGCCCGGCCGAGGATGAGCAGGCGCTGGAGCCGCCGCCATCGCCGGAACTGGCGGACATTGCCGGCCTGGCGGGCCTGCAGCCCCTGCAGGATGGACCGGCCGCTGGGCCTGCGGTCTGGCACCGCTTTCTGCGCGGCCCCGTGGTCGGCAACTTCGTGCACGATCAGCTTGAATGGCTGGGCGGCGAAGACTTTGCCCTGCCCGTGGACGGCCAGGGTGCGCTCGCTGATCGCCTGGTGCGCCGCTGCGAGCGCGCGGGCCGGGGCGAGCAGGCGCGCGACCTGCTGGCCTGGCTCACGGCCGTGGTCCACCAGCCGCTGGCGCCGCTCGATGTCACGCTGGCCACGCTGGGCCCGCAACTGTCCGAGATGGAGTTCTGGCTGCCCGCGCGCCAGCTGCCGGCCGAGCGCATCGACCAGCTTTGCCGGCGCTTCATCCTGCCGGGGCAGGACCGGCCCGCGCTGCCCCAGCGCTCGCTGCACGGCATGCTCATGGGCTTTGCCGACCTGGTGTTCTGCCACGAGGGCCGCTACTGGGTGCTTGACTACAAGAGCAACCACCTGGGCCCGGACGGCGCCGCCTACGGCCAGGAGGCCCTGGCCCGCGCCATGCTCCACCATCGCTACGACGTGCAGGCCGCGCTCTACCTGCTGGCCCTGCACCGGCTGCTGCGCAGCCGGCTGGGCACGGCCTACGAGCCGCAGCGCCAGCTGGGCGGCGCGCTGTACTACTTTCTGCGCGGCATCGATGGCCCGGCCGGTGGCATGCATGCCATGGCGCCCGAGCTGCCCCTGCTCGATGCGCTCGATGAACTGCTCGGCCCCGGCCGCGCCGATATGCAGGAGCCGCCATGAGCCCGCGCCCCCGTTCGCGGACCGTCGATACGGCCACGCTGGACCTGTTCGATGAACGGCCGAGCGACGACTCGCCGGACGACGACTCGCTGGGCGCTGTGCCGCCAGACACCAATGAGGTGCTGGCCCTGCTGCGCCGCTGGGCCGATGCCGGCCTGCTGCGGCGCCTGGATGCGGCGCTGGCCTCCTTCGTCGCCGGGCAGGATGCGCAGGCCGGGCCCGCCTTGCTGGTGGCCGCCGCGCTGCTGGCGCAGATGGAGGGGCGCGGCCACAGCTGCCTGCCCCTGGCGCCGCTGGCCGGCAACCCCAACGACGTGCTGGCTTGGCCCGCCGAGGCGCTGCCCGCGCAGCAGGCCCTGTGGCAGATGCTGCCCGCTCGCCTGTCCGGCTGGGTGGCGGCGCTGGGTGCCAGCCCCGTGGTGCGCGTGATCGGCGACGCGGGCCAGGATGGCGGCGAGGACCTTGGCCAGCCCCTGGTGCTGGCCGGTGCCGACGGCCCCGCGCCGCTGCTGTACCTGCGCCGCTACTGGGACTACGAGCGCGCCGTGGCCACCCATGTCATCCAGCGCACGGCGGCGCAGGCCGTGGCCGGCCAGCCGCTGGACGAAGCCCTGGCCCGGCGCTGGCTGGACCGCCTGTTCCCGCCTGCGGCGGACGCTGGCACTGTGGACTGGCAGAAGCTGGCCTGCGCGCTGGCGCTGCGCGGCCGGCTGTCGGTGATCACGGGCGGCCCCGGCACCGGCAAGACCTATACCGCCGCGCGGCTGCTGGCCCTGCTGTTTGCCACGGCGCCCGACGCCGGCCAGCTGCGCGTGGCCCTGGCCGCGCCCACGGGCAAGGCGGCTGCGCGCCTGAAGCAATCGATTGACGGGGCCTTGCTGCAATTGCAGGGCAGCATGGGCGGCGAGATCGACCTGGCGGGCCTGGTGCAGCGCATGGGCGCGGCGCGCACCCTGCACTCCATGCTGGGTGCGCGGCCCGATACGCGGCACTGGGGATTCCATGCGGGGCGGCAACTGGACGTGGACGTGCTCATCGTCGATGAGGCCTCCATGGTCCACCTGGAGATGATGGCGGCGCTGCTGGAGGCACTGCCGGCCGGCGCCCGCCTGGTGCTGCTGGGCGACAAGGACCAGCTGGCATCGGTGGAGGCGGGCGCCGTGCTGGGCGACCTGTGCCGCGATGCCCAGGCCGGACGCTACCTGCCGGACACGCTGGACTATGCGCTGCGCGTGGCCGGCCAGGCGGTGCCGCCGCAGTTCGCGGCGCCGGCAGGCGACCGGCCGCCGGCTCTTGCGCAGCACACCGTCATGCTGCGCGAAAGCCGGCGCTTCGGTGGTCCCATCGGCCAGTTGGCGCGCGCCGTGAATGCCGGCCACGCCGCGCAGGCCCAGGCCTTGCTCGATGCCGGCACGCAAGGCGGTACGCACTCCGAACTCTGGGAGCGCCAGGGCGGCGGCGTGCAGGCCGTGACCGAACTGGCCGTGCGCGGGCGTGGCGGCCTGGCCAGCTATGCGCTGTATGCCAGGGCGCTGCAAAACAGGCCGGCTGCGGACGGCGACTACGAGGCCGCGCACCGGGCCTGGGTGGTCGATGTGCTGCAGGCCTTCGAGCGCTTCCGGCTGCTGTGCGCCGTGCGCGAGGGGGACTGGGGCGTGTCCGGCCTCAACCGGGCGGTGGAGCAGGCCCTGGAAGCGCAGGGCGCGATCCGCCGCAGCGGCGAATGGTATGCGGGCCGGCCCGTCATGGTCACGCGCAACGATGCGCAGCTGGGCGTGTTCAACGGTGACATCGGCATTGCGCTGCTGGGTGGATCGCAGGGTGGGTCACAGGGGGCCCCGCAGGGTGGGCCCGGGCAGCCGCTGCGCGTGTACTTCCTGCAGGGTGACGAGCTGCGCTCGGTCGGTGTCAGCCGCCTGGCCCATGTGGAGACTGCCTTCGCCATGACGGTGCACAAAAGCCAGGGCTCGGAGTTCGAGCACACGGCCCTGGTGCTGCCCTCGCGCGGCGGCAGCGTGCTGGGGCGCGAGCTGGTCTACACCGGCATCACGCGCGCCCGCCAGGCCTTCTCGCTGTTCTCCGAGGTGCCGGGCCTACTGGCCTCGGCCGTTGGCAGCCCCACGCAGCGCGCCAGCGGGCTGCTGCGCTGGCTGCAGGACTGAGGCGGGCAGGGCGGCGGCTCAGGCCGGAGTCTTGTCGCTGGCGTAGCGGGACATCATCAGCGCCGTATTGGTCTTGCGGTCGGCATTGACCTGCTGCACCGTGGGCCGCTCGGCCATGCGCGCCAGGTACTCGCGCACGGGCAGGTCGGCCAGCACGTCGCGCCCGCCAACGATCTTGCTGGCCGCGCTGACCAGGGGCAGGTGGACGATGGCGCAGCAGTCGGCCAGCGTGAAGCTGTCGCCCGCCACAAAGGGTGAGAAACGCGCGAGTTTGGCGAAGGCCGCCACGTTCTTGTCGAGCTGGGCCAGCGTGCGCTCCCGGGTGGAGTCGCTGACCTGGCCGCCGAAGAAGGCCTGCGGGTAGAGGATGCGCGCCACCAGCTCCAGGTGCAGGTCCAGGTACACGCACAGCTCGCGCACCTTGGCGGCCTCGAAGGCGTCGGCCGGCAGCAGGGCCGGCGAGGGCGACAGCGTCTCCACGTACTCGACCATGGCGGCCGACTCGCACAGGCCACGGCCGTCGTCGATGCGCAGGTACGGCACCTTGCCCAGCGGCGACAGTGCCATATCGGTCTCGCCCAGCCAGTCCAGTTCCTCGTTGAAGGGCAGCTGCTTTTCCAGCAGGGCCAGCTTGACCTTGTTGTAGTAGTTGCTGGCCGCGAATCCGCACAGGGTGAGCATGGGTGTCTCCTTGGGTTGTTTGTGGTGAAGGCGAGGGTGCGCGCCTGTGATGGTAGGGGCGGGCAGGGCATGGCGCGGTCCCGGAGATGACGACTGGGGCAGACCCCTAGAATGGCGCCATGCCGCTTCGCCTGCCCTCCACCTTGGCTGCCTGCGCCCGCTGGGTGCTGGGGCTGTGGCTGTGCGTGGCGCTGGCATCGGCGTTTGCGCCGCTGGCGCGTGCCTCGGGCTGGGAGCGCCTGTGCTCGGCCGCTGGCGAATCGGTCTGGGTGCCATCGCCGGCCGGTCAGGACAATGCCCTTGCCGGAAGCCACGGCATCGACTGCCCGCTGTGCCTGCCCCCGCTGGCGCCGCCGCCCGCCCGGTGCAGTGCGGCCCCGGCACCGCTGATGGCAGAAGCGCAGCCACGGGCGCACCCGGCCTCCGTCCACAGCGTGGCCATGCCGGCCTTGCCGCAGGCCCGCGCCCCGCCCCGGTGACTCCCCATTTCAATCCCTGCCTCTTTCGCTTGGCTTTTGTTTTTGCAATGCACACAGACCGTGCTGCAACGTATTGAATTTTCTGGAGAAACCGTGATGACACTGCGTCAATGGACCACCCCTTTCCTGATCGCCGCCTCCTTGTCCATGGGCCTGGCCCATGCCCATGCCGATGCGGCCCACGTCAAGGCCGACGCCGCCTGGGCGCGTGCCAGCGTGCCGGGCCAGCAGGCCACGGGCGCCTTCATGCGCCTGACGGCCGAGGAGCCGCTGCGCCTGGTGGGCGTGGAGTCGCCCGCCGCCGGCGTGGCCGAGGTGCATGAAATGAAGATGGAAGGCGATGTGATGCGCATGCGCGCCATCGACGGCCTGGACCTGCCCAAGGGCGTGGCCGTGGACCTGAAGCCCGGCGGCTACCACGTCATGCTGCAGCAGCTCAAGAGCCCGCTGCTCAAGGACAGCCAGGTGCCCATCACCCTGGTGTTCAAGGATGCCAAGGGCGAAACCTCGCGCCTGAGCCTGCAGGTCCCCGTGCGCGCTATGGCGCCCGGCGCGGCGGCTGCCCCGGCAGCGGGCCACGGCGGCGGCCACGCCGGCCATTCGCACTGAGCCAGCGCCATTGCACCGGGTTTGTGCGCAGCCGCATGCGCATGACTTGCCGTGGACTTGGCGTGTGCCTGGGTTAAGCTGGGGGCATGGCCGGCATCCTTCGCCGGCATGCTCTTCCAACCCAGTCCTAGCGAGTGCTGCCATGAGTGACGCGTCCTCCTTCGGTTTCGGCAAGTTCATCCCCGGTTTCGACTTCCTGCAGGGCCTGGCCCAGAGCGCGGGATCGGCCACGGCCCGGCCCCTGGGGCGCCTGCCCGAATGGGTGGCGCCCACGGTGAGCATCGAGGAGGTGGACAAGCGCATCACCGAACTCAAGGCCGTGCAGTTCTGGCTGGACCAAAATGGCAAGGCGCTGGCCGCCACCATCCAGGCTCTGGAAGTGCAGCGCATGACGCTGTCCACCCTGCAGGGCATGAACGTCAGCATGGGTGAACTGGCGCAGGCCTTCCAGTTCCCCGCCGCTGCAGCCGCCACCGCTGCTGCAGCCACTGCGGGCAAGGGCGCCGCCAGCGCGGGGCAGTCCGACCACTCGGACTGGCCCATGTCCTCCGCCGGCAAGGCCGGCAAGCAGGAAAAGCCGCAGGCCGCGCCCGCGCAGCCCCCTGCCGAGCCGCCTGCAGCTGCTGCGGCCGCTGCATCCACGGATGCCGGCAGCAAGGCCTCAGGCCCTGAGGCTTCTGCGCCCAAGGACGAGACTGCCCAGGCCGCCGCCATGGGCCAGGCCATGCAATGGTGGGGCGCACTGACCCAGCAATTCCAGCAGATCGCCGCCAAGGCCATGGCCGAGCCCATGGCCCCCGAGGCCGTGGCTGCCGCACAGCGCGCCACCGGCATGGCCGGCGACATCGCCAAGGCCGCCATGGACCGCATGACGGCCCAGGCTGGCGCCTTCGCCGCGCAGGCAGGCAAGGCGGCTGCACCGGCGGCCAAGGCCCCGGCCGGAGCTGCCAAGGCGGCTGCGAAAGCCCCACCGAAAGCTCCGGCCAAAGCGCCAGCCAAGGCGGCGGCCAGGAAGACGGCGGCAAAGACCACCGCAAAGACAACAGCCAAGGCACCGGCCGCAGGCAAGGCGCCGGCCAAGAGCCGGCCACCGCGCTGAGCGGGACGGCGGCACCCATGGATGGTCTAGAGCCCTCCGCAAGCCGGGCGCTGGCAGGGCTAGAAAGAAGGTTGGAATGTCGTTGTTTCCTGTAGGCCATGCCAGCCATTCCGACTGGCGCGCCGCGGCCGATGCGGTGCTGCTGCAACTGCGCTCGCAGATGGCCGATCCGGGCCACGCGCAGCGGCCCCGACTGGGCCTGGTGTACCTGTCCCACGCGCATGCCGCCCATGCAAGGCCGCTGCTGCAGCATCTGGCCAGGGCCTTGCCCCATGTGGCGGACTGGGCTGGCTGCTCGGCCGGTGGCGTGCTGGCCATGTCCCATGAATACCTGTCCGGCTCCGCGCTCGCGGTGATGCTGCTCGATGTGCCGGCCGCGCACTACCGCCTGTATTCGGGCCTGGCGCCCTTGCATGCGCCGGGCGGCGAGGCCGGGTTCACGGCCCATTCGGCCCTGGTCCATGCCGGAGGCGGCCAGCCCGAGCTGGCCGAGTTGCTGTACGAGCTGTCCGAGCGCACCGAGTCCGGCCTGCTGTTCGGCGGCGTGGGCGATGACGGGGACGATGGCGTGGAGGGCGTGCAGATCGCCTGCCGCACCGAGGACCTGCATGCGCAGCATGCGGATGCGCGCGGCATTTTCAGCGGAGGCTTCTCGGGCGTGGCCTTCGGTGCGGGCGTGCCCTGCATCACGGGCATGGCCCAGGGCTGCGTGCCGCTGGGCGAGGGCCTGGAGATCACCGAGGCGCGCGGCGCCCTGGTCACCGGGCTCAATGGCGATCCGGCCTTGCAGCGCCTGCTGCAACTGCTGGGCGTGGAGCTGGAAGGCAGCGACTGGCAGCCCGCGCTGACCACGGTGCGCAGCACGCTGGCGGCCATTGCGCCGCCGGGCCGGGGCATGGCCCACGGCGTGCTCACCGAAGAGGCCCAGGTGCTGACCCTGGTCGGGCTGGACCCGCTGCGCCAGGGCGTGGCCCTGTCATCGGCCGTGGAGGCCGGGCATTCGGTGATCTTCTGCCGCCGCCAGGCCCAGGTCGCGCGCCAGGAACTGCTGCAACTGGGCGCTGCGCTGCGCGATGCGGCGGAGCCTGAGGAGGCGGCGCCCGAAGGCGAGGCACAGCCCCGCATCCGTGGCGCCATCTACATCAGTTGCCGGGGCCGCGGCGGCGGCCTGTTCGGCGGCCCCGATGCCGAGCTGCGCACCCTGCGCCACGCACTGGGCGATGTGCCATTGATCGGCTTCGTCGCCGAAGCCGAGATCATGGACGCCCGCCTGCACCGCTTCGCCGGGGTGTTGACGGTGTTCACTGCTTAGGCGTCGTACACGCCGTACACGCCGTACACACGGTACACACCGTCCGCACCTCAGACCGCGCGCGGGCGCACCGTGCCTGCGCTGCGATCCGGGTCCATGACTGCAGCTCCCAGAAAATCGAAATCCACGGCCGGCTGCCTGCCGCTGACCAGGTCGGCCAGCGCCATGCCGGAGCCGCAGGCATGGGTCCAGCCCAGCGTGCCGTGGCCGGTGTTCAGGAACAGGTTGGCGATGGGTGAGCGTCCGATCAGCGGCACATTGCTGGGTGTGGCGGGGCGCAGGCCGCTCCAGAACTGGGCGCGCCCGGTATCGCCGGCGCCAGGGAACAGCTGCTGCACGCGCCGCACGATGGCCTCGCAGCGCACGGGGTCCAGGTTGCGGTCGTAGCCGTTGAACTCGGCCGTGCCGGCAATGCGCAGGCGGTCGCCCTGCGCGCCGGTGTAGCGCGAGAACACCAGCTTGAACTCATCGTCCGTGAGGCTGACCTGGTAGGCCTTGGCGGGGTCCAGCACCGGCAGGGTCACGGAGTAGCCCTTGGCCGGGTAGATGGGCAGGCGCAACCCCAGCGGCTGGGCCAGCAGCGGGCTGAACGAGCCCATGGCCAGCACATAGGCGTCGCCCTGGATGCGTTCGTAGCGGCCATCGGCATTGGTCACCTCCACATGGTCGATATGGCGGCTGGCGCCTGCGCCCGTGGTGCGCAGCGCCATGACGTGGTGGCCGTGGCGGAACTGCACGCCCGTGGTGGTGGCAATGCGTGCCAGCTCGCGCGTGAACAGGTTGGCGTCGCCCGATTCATCCTCGGCCGTATAGGTGGCGCCCGCTATCTGCCCGCGCACATGGGCCAGGGCCGGCTCCAGGCGCACGGCTTCGTCGGCGTCGATCAGGCGGCGGTCGCAGCCCAGGGCCTGCATCTGCTCGGTGGGCTTGAGCGCGCCCTCGAACTCGCGGGCGTTCGTGTAGAAGTGCAGGATGCCCTGCATGCGCTGCTCGTACTGGATGCCGGTGTCCGACCGCAGCTGCTGCAGGGCCTCGCGGCTGTAGGTGCCCAGGCGAACGATCTGCTGGATGTTGTGGCGCGTGCGCGCGGGCGTGCAGTTGCGCAGGAAGGACAGGCCCCAGAGCCACTGGCGCATGTCGGCGCGCAGGCGGAACAGCAGGGGGGCATCCTGACGGCCCAGCCAGCCCAGCAACTTCAGCGGTGCGCCGGGGTTGGCCCAGGGCTCGGCATGGCTGACCGAGATCTGCCCGCCGTTGGCAAAGCTGGTTTCGGCGCCGGGCGCAGCCTGGCGGTCGATGACGGTCACTTCATGACCGAGAGATTGCAGATAGTAGGCCGAGGCGGTGCCGATCAGGCCGGCTCCGAGAACGATAACGCGCATGACAATGCCCTTTCAAAGGCATGTGCCGGTCACGCGGAAGCTGGTAGCTATGGATTCAATAGCAAGCAGCCGGCGTCCGTCGTGACGCAGCTGCCGCTCCCCCTGTCCTTGGTACCTGAGAGATTCACCGCCGTCCATGGGAACGGGGCTTGCTCCTTCGGTGCGCCGCATATTGCGTGCGGCGGCTCTCCAGACGGCATGTTGTGTTTGCAGTACGGAACCTGAGCGTGTATGGGAGTTTGCGCCTTCGGTGAGGCTCGGCACCGTGGTGCCCGCCTGCTCTCCTGCAGGGGCGATTCTATGTGGCTTGCGCAGCCGGTTCCAGTCGTACTGGGGATACCACCAGTTACTACCTGTATGTGGTGTGGCTGATTCAGGGTATTCCCTAGATCGCTCAAGCGCCTCCCTCGTAGCGCTGGCACGAGCCTTCGATTTCATGTAAAAAAACTATTGAAATAGAAAAAAACATGATTTAGCCTATCGATGTGTGCAGTGGTTTGTCAGTGCATGTTCTGGTCGATTGGACCTGCATGGGTTAACCATGAGTTGTGTATATGTCTGATAGGCGACTTACCGTTGCACAGGTGCAGGTCCATGGAAACTGGCCCGGCACTGAAAAAATACAAGCACGGTGAATATGGTTTGTGGAGGGAGGAATGATTTGCGTCGCAAACCCGACTGAAGGTGTGTCCGGCTCAATGGGCAGCGGAGCAGCTCGCAAACGTTGATGGAAATCCACCTTTTTGATTGACGCGCAGGATCTGCGCGAAACATTTTGCTTCCAACCTCACCGGCTGCAAGGTGAGTTGTGAGCTCGTGATTCAAATAGAACTATTCGAGGTACGGCGATGCAAATGCGCTGGGTACAACTGATGGCTATTGCCATTGGGAAAATCATTTTCCTGTCATATCTCCTTGAGAAAACGGGGAATATCATGCATGCTCTCAATCGCCTGCCTGGTTCGGCATTTTTTCGCAAGTGGCGTGCAGCGAAGTGCCTTTTCTCTTTGCTGCTGCTTTCATGCGCGGGTATCTCATCCACGGCACTGGCGGCGACCGTCGTTTTCACGGTCACTGACAACAGCGACGCTCCCAATGCCAATGCAACGACACCAACCACCTGTGTCAGCACGCTGGGAGGCACCTTTGCTGGCGCATGTACGCTGCGAGCTGCCATTCAGGCAGCCAACTACACGCTGCAAACGCTGGATCCGAGTGCCGATGTTTCCATCGTCTTTGCGCCGACACTGTCTACGTCGGTACGAACCATACAGAGTGGGACATCCAAGGATGCGGCCGGAAACCTCCATCCGTATGTCGACAATCAGACGGTTTACGTGCGCTGTGCCAATACATTCGTCAGCGGAGCCCAGTCCGGCGCCGTGACGGGAGCCACCAATGCCTGTGGTCAAACCCAGATGATCAGCGGCGGCGATACGGGCACCACCACTGGTGCCGGTGGTGCCTGGTACTGGCTCAAAGGCACCGTGCCAGCCGGCACGGGCTCATTGACCATCGATTTCGGGGGAGTCATACAAGTCCAGAACTGGGCGGACTCCGCCTGGGAAACCTTTTATCTTGGTGGGAAGAATATCACTCTCACCAATTCGCCCAACATGACCTGTGGCGAAGCGGTATTCGTCGTTGGCTCCTCAGCAAACAATGTCATCATTGATCGCGTCGGTCTGGTGAATGTGGCGCCAACCCCTGCGGGAGAGGGGACGCCGTTCAACTGCGAGCTGTACGCGGAGATTCATCAAGGCGCACAAAACGTATTCTTTGCCAATAGCACAATCAACTCCGCGATATGGAATGGAAATTACGGCAATAACAAGGGCTCGGCCATTTCCGTTGCCGCAAGCAACGGTGCAGGCACGGTTTCCAACATCGTTGTCGATAATTTCACGGTAACGAATCTGCCCAACCCTATCGGGGGAATGCAGCTCGAGCAGTTTTTCCAGGTCATGTCGAACATGACCGTCAACGGATTGACGATCAAAAATTCGAATATCGCACTGAGCCCGACTGGTGGAAATGCGCCCAGGGCCGTGGTGTCGGTTGATGGAACGATCAGCCTGGCCAATGGAATTGGTCTGGCCGTGACGGGTAATACCTTCTCGCTGCCTATCGCCGCCTATACCGGGTCATCGCCAACGCATGTGTCGGCACCAACGGTGAATACGGCAGCCTCAGGCACGACGCAGGTAGTGACGGCGACCGATAACAACTTCACTGGCGGCGGGGACGGGGTGAATATCGGTGGTACGGGTACGGCACCAGGATTGATTGGCAACAACAAGATGACAAGCCAGTCGAGAAGTGCCATTCGTATCACTACGCGTGATTTCTTCAAGATTTCTCAGAACACGCTGTTTTCCGTGCCTGTGGCTGCAAACTCAGGCATCAGTTTGCTGACGACGGGCAATGGACAAACCGGATGGACCCCCACCCTTGGCGTTGGCGCCAGTGACACCGCCGCCTGCACCTGGACATTCAATATCACGGCAAATGCCAATGCGAGCGAGCCGGCACCGTATACGGTGGAAGCCTTTTGGTCGCCGACCGGCGCGGGCGTCAACGATGCGCAGGTCTATCTGGGCTCCGAAACCATGGCCGGAGCCTCGGGAACGCTGACCGTTCCTTCGTATCTCAGCGGCCAGGTGCGAGTCACAGTGACGGACAGCAATTCCGGTGGAGCCCAGACCTCGCAGCTTTCAACGGCGGCAAGCGTCACCGGTTTTCCCTGTGCCCTGAAATCCGGCGTTCTGGCGACGACCAACAATCAACCTGTCGGCAGCAGCGACTTGCTGGAGGTCTACATTGTTGACGGCCAAGGCAATGCCTGGACGGGGGGCAGTGACACCGTTACCTTCGCAGCGCCGCCTGCAGGTGTCACGTTCAATGGCAGTTCCGCCGCAGTCAGCTGCACGACCAACTCCAGCGGAAAGTGCGCGTCTCCCATCAATGCCAGCAGCAGTGTCGCCGGAACATTCACGACACCCGTGACCTTGTCGTCGTCAGTCGCAGGTGCCACGTTCTCCAATCTTCCATTGGGTGGAAGTCCGGTATCTGGCGCAGTGACCTATCAGCCTTCGCCGGTTGCTTACAGCTTCACCGGGCTGCCGGCCAGCACGAGTGGGTCTGAAATCGCCGCGAGTCCGCCATCGATTGCGGCCAACGGCGTCTCCACCAGCACCTTGGCCGTGCAGTTGAAGGATGCTTTAGGCAACCTTGTCACCACCTGTACCGATACGGTGGCCTTCACCCTCAATGCGGGGACGCAAGGCGTTCCTGCCGTCAGCGTCACGGGCTGCAGTGCCGGCATGTATACGGGGACGGTGACATCGCCGGTGCTGGTCGGCAGCGGAACCTTCGGGTTCACCATCAACGGGTCTGCGGCTGTTGCCACCGCAACGGTCTCCTATGTGGCCGCAACGCCGAGCACGAGTGCATCGACGATAGTCGCCACACCGACATCGATCGTGGCCAACGGCAGCTCCACCAGCGTGCTGCGCGTGCAACTGGTCGATGCCAGCAGCAATCCGATCAACACCTGCACGAACACGGTGGCATTCACCCTGAACGGCGGAACGCAGGGAACGCCGAGTGTGGGCGCGGCCTCATGTACTGCCGGCATCTATACGGGCACCGTCACATCGCCCACGGCGGTCGGCAGCGGGATCTTCGGATTCACCATCAACGGCTCTGCCGCAGTTGCTACGGCTTCAGTGAGCTACACGGCGGGTCCGCCAAGTACCAGCGCCTCGACCATCGTTGCGAGTCCGACCTCGATCATTGCCAATGGCACCGCAACCAGCACATTGACGGCGCAGCTCAAGGATGCGTCAGGCAATTCGATTGCAACCTGTGCCAATACGGTGGCCTTCACGCTGAACAGCGGAACACAGGGCTCGCCTGCGGTCGGCGCGGGGTCGTGCAGCGCAGGGGTGTACACGGCAACCATCACGGCACCTACCGCAGTCGGCAGTGGCACCTTTGGTTTCACCATCAATGGCTCGGCCGCCACGGCTACGGCTGTGGTGAACTACACGGCCGGCTCGCCCAGCAATGGCGCGAATGGAAACCTGATCAGTGCCAGTCCGCTCAGCGTTGTCGCAGACAACACTGCCACGAGCTCGATCAGCGTGGCCCTGCGCGATGCCAATGGCAATCCCGCCACGGATACGGTGGCACACACGATTGTCTTCACCAAAACGGGCGTGGGCACGACCACGCCAGCCGCACCCACGTGCACGATCGCGGCCAACGCCAATCCGGCCACCTGCTCCGTGACGGTGAAATCGGCCACGGTCGGCACCGCAAGTTTCACGGCAACGGACAACGGAACGGCCGTGAGCAATGGCAGTCCGGTATCGGTCAACTTCATTGCCGGGCCGCCCAGCAATACAGCCAGTGGCAATCTGCTCAGTGCCACGCCGCTCTCGGTGATGGCCGACGGTACGAGCACCGGCACGGTGACCGTCGCACTGCAGGACGCCAATGGCAATGCAACTGTCGATACGGTCGCCCACACCATCGGCTTTGTCCATACCGGCGCCGGCACGCCGTCGGCAACTTCCTGCACGATTGCGGCCAATGCGAATCCAGCGCGCTGCTCCATCACGGTGACATCCACCGTGGCGGGTGCGGCGAGCTTCACAGCCACGGACAACAACGGCACCACCACCCAGAGCGTGGCAAACGGCAGTCCGGCCGTGATCAACTTCACGGCCAATGCCGCCGACCCCGCCAGGTCGGGGGTGCGTACCGTCACCAGTCCGGTCACGGCCAATGGCTCGGCGACAGATGTGCTTGAAGCGTTTGTGGGAGATGTCAACGGCAATCCGGTGGCCGGAAGCGTTGTCACGTTCTCTCCCACCGCAAACATCACCTTCAGCGGTACCTGCACCACCAATGCGGCCGGTACCTGCCAGGTCACCGCCAAGACAACCGTCGCGGGTTCCTACACTTCCGGCGCAAGCATCGCGAGCGGCGCATTGAGCGGCAGCGGCGTCAGCTCCGGTGGCAATACGTACGGTGCGACGGCTGCCTATGTCTTTACGGCAGGTGCCGTCGATCCCGCCAATTCGACCATGTCGGTCGATGTGAACAACCAGGCAGCCGGCGGCGGCCAGGACGTCGTTTCCGTGGTCACCAAGGATGCGTTCGGCAATCCAGTCACCGGCGTTGTCGTGAACTTCAGCGTGACGCCTGCCGGAGCGGCGCCTGCCACAGCCAGCTGCACGACTGCGGGTGCGGCGGCGACCTGCTCGGTGTCGTTCACCAGCGTAACCGCATCGACTTACTCGGCTGCCGCCACGGTGGGTGCAGCTGCCATCGGCAACAGCCCGCAATCGATGGCCTTTGTCGCCGGCAATGCCTCGGCAAGCAACTCGGGCCTGCGTGTCGTGAGCGACAACGCGGCGGCAAATGGCACGGCAACCGATGTGGTGGAAGCGTATGTGCGCGATGCCGGTGGCAATCCCAAGGGCGGCGAGGTCGTCACCTTTGCCGGTGCTGCCGGCGTGAAGCTGAACGGTGGCGCGGCAGGTGCGTCAGCCACTTGCACCACTGGAACAAGTGGCGCAACTCTGGGCATCTGCTCAATCACTGCCACCAGTACAGCAAGTGGTACCTACAGCATCGCCACCAGCATTCCCGCAGGAACCCTGGGTGGCACGTTCACCGTGGGAGCAAACGCGTATTCGCCAAGCGCCGCACAAATTCATTTTGTGAGCGTGGTGAACCTCAGTGTCACCAAGGCCAACCCTGGCAGCTTGGCTGTGGGTACGCCCTTCAACTATGCGTTCTCCGTGTCCAATGCCGCCAGTGCCTTCGGTCCTGCCAACAGCGTGACCATCAAGGACCTGGTGCCTGCGGGCATCAGCATCACGGGCGTGCCGACCGGTGCGAACGTGGCCAGTGCGACCTGCACACCCAACACCTTCCCCTTCGTGGGCAATGGCACGGCGATCCTGTCTTGCACGGTGAGCTTCACCACACCGGTGGCAGCTGGCAGCAACAGCAGCTTCAATCTGCCGGCTGTTCCGACGGCTGTGGGGTCGAGCACGAACACGGCTTCCTACGATCCGTCGGGCGGCATCAGCCCGGTCAATCCGACGGCCGGTTGCACGACAGACTGCGCTTCCACACCGGTGACTCCAGTCACGCCGGGTACGCCTGCGTTGACGGTCACCAAGGCCAACCCCGGTAGCTTGGCTGTGGGGACTGCGTTCAACTACGCCTTCACGGTAGCGAATGCGGCCGGTGCCTTCGGCCCTGCCACCAGCGTGACCATCAAGGACCTGGTGCCTGCGGGTATCAGCATCACGGGCGTGCCGAGCGGCGCAAACGTGGCCAGTGCGACCTGCACGCCCAATACCTTCCCGTTTGCGGGTAACGGCAGTTCCGTGCTGACGTGCACGGTGAACTTCACTGCGGCAGTGGCGGCCGGTGGCAGCACCAGCTTCAACCTGCCAGCTGTTCCGACGGCGGTGGGTTCGAGCACGAACACGGCCTCCTACGATCCGTCCGGTGGCATCAGCCCGGTCAATCCGACGGCTGGTTGTACGACAGACTGCGCTTCCACACCGGTGACTCCGGTCACGCCAGGCACGCCTGCGCTGACGGTTACCAAGGCCAACCCGGGT
>NZ_JADDRN010000037.1:0-46882 GCF_017355445.1 Delftia sp. SD018 | reverse complement strand
AGGCGCAGCGGGAGCTGCGCCTGAGCGCTGTATCATCTCGTCCAGGTGCTGAACACACCTTCACAGGCGGACCGCCACACTCCCGAAAGCAGTGGCTTTTTCACGTCCATACGATTCGTGCGCTTGCGCGCATGCGTTTTATGGCCGGGTAGCGCGCAGCTATACAAGACTCTTCGGGGGAAATCTGCGGGCGGCCCTGTGACCGTGTTCAAGTACCCGGCCACCTCTCTGAACAGGAGGTGTAGTTGGACGAACTCACAGGAGGTCTTATGGCTGCTTTCTTTGCGGGCGTGTCAATGCCCGAACTCTCTCCCAGTCCTTTGCATGGCCCCGTGCTTCTAGCGCATGGGCATTCCTTTGCTTCAGTCGCCAAGCGCGCTCATTGAGGAGTTGCCATGCTGTACTTTCAACTTTCCGAGCCGGAGTACAACAGCCTGCGGCGCGTGCAGGATCAGTTGGGGCTGATTTCCAGTTTGATTATTGGCGCCTACCCAGGGCATGCCTTGGAGCCGGTGACTCCTGGGCAATTGCTTGCGTTTATTCAGGCGCAGGAAGAGGTGCTTGAGGGGGTGATGGGGGGAGTTAGTGAGCGCGGGTTGGTTAGAGGAGCGGATTGACTGGGGTCTGCTCTCTGGGCGGCGAGGTGTTTTATGGCGGTATGTATACGTGGTTTTTTGGATGTTGTTCAAGGAAAGAGGCCGTGCGGAGAAGAGTGTTGTTGAGGGAATTTCTCGGTGGGAGATTCAACCGGCCAAAACAACGCAATCATCAAACATCCCAGCAGATGCTCTGAACCCATGCGTCTTCCTGTGGCGTCGGTTCGATTTCCTTGCAATCGTCTCCAGGCCCGCTTGTGAGTGGTCTGTAGACCAAGCCATTTGAAAAACTAATACCAGAGCAGTCCGTTGACGTTCTCGTTGGTGTCCCGCTAGCATGAATGGTGCGGGGGCGCAGAATTACACTTGGTGTCTGTCGACGACATAAAGTGCTAGTGCCTTACTAGCTCCATACCAATATCACAGGTCAATAAGTAATATCGCTATTGCTGCAGACTTCTTACAGCTTGGTCAAAGCCGCAGCATTTTTCTATTAACTTGAACAGCATCACATGGTGTCAAAATTCTCGATCTGGCTGTAGCCATCGCAGAGCGGCAAATTTTGTGCCCAACTCACTAGCGTGGACCAACTGGATTCCCCTCGGTACGGTAGACCGTGGGCCGTCCAGCCTGCAGAGTTGAAATACGAGCTCTATCAAGAACTGAAATCTTTCTCTTTCTTCTAAGAAGAAAATGTATCGATAAAACCGAGTAAGTCAGTAGCAGTATGACAAATATTGCTTCTTTTATAATTATTGGGGATTTATCTTTGATAAATATTCAACAGAAAGTTTATGCTATATTTATATAAAACATGAGTCATATAATTTTAGGTAAGATTTGAATTTATCAAATAAATCTCTTGCTTAATGTAAATTTTCCGCCGTTAAAACATTTAATTTCGTGATAAGAATTTCCAAGGTGTACATCGTAGAAATTTATTTCTGAATCATTATTACTGTAGCTGCTTACCTTTCCTTTAGAAAATTTTGGTCCAAATTGATCTAGCCCTTTAGAAAAGGTGATCTGTATTCTTTGACCAAAATTTATGAATCTATCATGAATTTTTGCTGCTGTAGATGCATCTATCCTATAGAATTTTATATTGCTGAACTCTTTGAAAATTTGCTGTAGCTTCGCCACCG
Source organism: Delftia sp. SD018 (assembly GCF_017355445.1). Lineage (NCBI taxonomy): Bacteria > Pseudomonadati > Pseudomonadota > Betaproteobacteria > Burkholderiales > Comamonadaceae > Delftia > Delftia sp. SD018. The sequence goes on along the minus strand of NZ_JADDRN010000037.1, from coordinate 45,141 downwards.
AAAAGCAATTCTCATCTTCTTTAAATAGAAAAACTTTTATATAGTTGCCTGCCTTGCATTTTTTTGCGAAGTAGTCAATTAAGGCGCAGCTTTTTTCATTTATATACTGATCATAGATATATACATTTGCCTCTAAGGATAGATATTTGTCGAATATGTTGAACCCAATTTTTGTCGAGTCATCTAATACCAGAGTTTTGTAAGGATTACTCTGCTGGTGGCTCGATGAAAGATATTTTTTTACATGGACATTATCAATGTAAGGCTGGTTCCACGGACCGCATACCTTCAGTGAGGTAATACGCTGGTCAGTGATGTAGCTCGCTAACGCATAATGATCAAGATCCTTGCCGTTGCCAACTAAGGAATTATTTGCAATATCAGAATTGCCGAATTTTGAAATAAGAGATTGATGGTGTAGGCCGCTGATCCAGTCTTGATAATATTGATTGCCATTTAGGATTTTATTGTAATCCTGCAAGATCTCATCATTTACTGCAATTTTATTTGTATTTAGCACGCCAGTTTCATACTGATTTAAAGATAGTTGCTTTGTGAAAATTTCGACTAGGGCATCGGTTGAATATACAATTCTCATTTTTCTGCCAGCATTTGCATAGTGAATTTATAGGCTTGATCGAAAAATCCCGGCGGCCATTTATCTATCAAATCCCCTTTATCATCTAGTCTCATCTTTTTTATTACAGCCTCTCCAATTTCGTTTTCGTTGATATAGAGGATGTCCACATCCTTGTTTGAAATTGTGGGCTCAGCACCGATTTTTCCACTTCTGTGCACAGCGAGTTGAAGCCCTCTAATTAGGTGTTCACTATGTGTCTCTATAAGATATTTTCTGGCTAATCCTCTTGATCCAAGAAGAATGGATGCTAGCTTGGTTTGGATCTCTGGATGTAAATGTAATTCTGGTTGTTCTAAGATTAGCCTCTGGCCGGAATTTAAAATATTTGCTTGAGTTAATATCGGTAATATTTGCGATATTCCAAAACCAACATCCGAGATGGATTCTTCTCGATCTGAATCCGCCTCTCTTATACGTATCTTTGTTAATTCATCCGCTCTTTTTACAATAATTTCTTTAGAGAGCAACTCTTGAAAATCTCTATTTATTTGATTGAATTTTTGTTTCTCTTTATTGTGGCTGAATAAATTTGTCAAGACGCTAGCTGTATTTTCACCTGAGGCTCCAACATATCTTATTTGTGAATTTCTAACGTTGTATCGCGCTGGCTTTTCTCTCAAGGGGCCAATGTATGTGAAGTTATCGTCGATGCAAACCTTGACGGTTTTCATTAATTCGTCAAATAGGGTAAATATGAAGCGGGAGTAAATGGCGTCTGAAATGTTATCCGTGACGGCTTCAAAATTAAATTTGTCGGAAATTCTATATATTCTCTTTTTTGCGCCAATAGCTTTTCTTCGACTTTGTTCAAAAATATCGATAAAGAAAGAATTCTTTGAGATGTTATTTAAATCATTTACATCGATAGTGTATTCTCTTGAATTCCTTCCGGCGCGCGCTGTCTTTTTTCCTCTGACATTAAATGACGCTTTATTGTGCGCCGAATGGATGTCAAAGAGAATATTTGTGAGGCAAGCCTGATCGGATTCGGCGTCAAAGCTGTAATTGATCGTGAAATTTATTTTATCGACAGGAGCATCGAGTAGTGATCCAAAGCTCTTGCTAGGTATTGCTATTTCACCTTCATATGAGAAATCATTTTCTTGCTCGTGATTATGAATATAGTCGCCATAAGTTCCTAGATCAACGAGCGACCCACGAGCAAGAAAAACATCACTTTCATTTTCAATCGAAAACGTTTGCTTTAATGCTAATATTGATTTAATTATTGATGTCTTTCCAACGCTATTTGGACCAACAAGAACTATAATTTTTTTCTCAAGATCAATTGTTATATTTTTGAATTTTTTGAAATTTGTAAGCTTTAATGAAGATAGATGCATGGATGGTGTATTTTTAAATGATTGATGAAAATATACTCTGTGGATTGAGTGCTACTATATTGCAAAGCTATCATAGGTTTATTTTCGGTATATGGCTATAAATTGATCATTGCCTTACTTTATCTTATAAAACCATATGAAATTACCGACCGTTAAGAATTACCCATAAGTTAGCGACAACTTGAATCCTGGGGCATAAACCAATCTGCTTACTCCCCCAACACTAAGTCCCGAACACTCGCAAAACGCCTTCCCCGCCGAAGCTCCCCGCTTTGCCACGCGCGGAACTATGGCTTGCCTCCCTTGAGGACGGCCAGGTATTTGGGGAAACAGCCGGCTGCACGGTGTCAAAAGTAGGCTCAGCCTTGAAGGACTCGGTCCCGGGTTAGCCGTCTGATCTTTGACTACCGCACCCACTCCGGTCTGGGTCGTTGCCTCCTGCAGCAATTTCATTAGAGCAGCCCCATCCAGGATCTGAATATTTTGCCCCGCAGCAAACGCCACAGCTTCCTGAGTGAACCGGCCAGAAGTCACCACAAAGCCGGCAGCGGCCCCATCAGCCGCCATGACTCCATAAAGCTCGCGCACCGTGGAAACGCCCACCTTGAAGGCTTTCCACTGCTTGCATTGCACCAGTGTCTTTTCGCCATCCTTCGAGAGGACCAGGTCCACGCCACCATCGGGCCCGCCGCCGCCGGTTTCCTTGACGCTGTAGCCGCGCCGCCGAAATCCCTCACCCACCAGCATTTCGAACTTCCGCCATGACATGTTCTGCAGCGCATCCGCGCTGGAACTGGCCGAGGTGGTTTCGAACAACTGGCTGCGGCGGCGCTTGCGCACGGCGGAAATGGCCGCGCCGGCCAGGCAGATGAGGGGCAGGATGTACTGGCCACCGGTAGCCAAGCCCTGCCATATGGCCGTGGTGGCCAATTGGCCTATTTGCTGTGGGTTTTGCGCTGCAGGCAGGGGACGGATGGCAATGGAGTGCAGCACCATGTAGCTGGTGAGAGCCAATGCAATGCCGGCCCACCAGGGCAGCATGGCGATCAGATCCATGAGGTCTTCTGCCGTGCTGGTCTTTCGTTTTCTTGCCACTCCCGCTCCTCCAACGTTCAAATTGCCGAACATTTTGCAACATTTATGGGAGAGGCGAATTCCTGTGCCCATGGGTGCGGTGAAATCAAGAGAAATTGACACTGATGATGTCTTCTGGCTGGCGATGAATGTGTGCAATGCGCTATTGATTGCATAGCAGGTGGTGTATGCCTGGTCTGTGAAATTCCTTGCCTTGTCATTTGGGGCAATGGATTGATCGTGCTCATTGCCATGGGTCGCGCAGGGGACAGGCGCCATTGGGTGTGAGAGAGCAGTCCGGCGGCTGTCCTTATCTCCAGTGCTGTATGAATTTGTGTCACTTGTTTGGGGGACATACAGGGCCATGGCGGCTACCTAGCATCCGGTCGACTGGAGCGCAAAAGGAGGGCGGGCGATGACTGCGGTGCGGTCATTTCTTCAACGCCGCCGCTTGTTTGCACACCGATTCGAGGCCGAATCCGGCCTTTCACCATCAGGAGCCTTCGCCATGTCCGACCCTGCAAATTCAACGAATGCATTCACACCGTCTGCCGATATCTACAAGGGAATCTCCGTTCTCAGTTCAGAGGACTGGATCGGGCTGACGACGTTCTTTGAGTCTGCAGTCACCGACAACCCGACCACCACGGAGCTGATGCGCGCCATGCTGGGCATGCAGATGCAGGATGCTTTCAGGCCGGAGTTTTCCGAAGCGGTGGAGTTGTTCGTCACCCTCAAGGGTGTCGGCCAGAAGTTCAAGGCCGATGTGCAGGACAAGATGCTGGCCCTTGCCGACGATATCGTTCAGTACAACGATGTGGCGGCAACCACCTATGAACGGCTGATCGAGCTGGTGGACCGTTTCGATCTGGAGGGGGCGCCCACCTCATCGGCGGAGCCGGCGGTGGAAGCGAAATGGAAGGCCCTGGTCAAGGTTTGGGAAAGCGATACGCCCAGCGGGCGGTCGGAGCAGATCAAGCGCAATTTCAGCAGCGCGCTGGAGCAGTTGATTGAAGACGCCAATGCGCGCTCGGTGCGTGCCTTCGCGCTGCAGAACTCCATTCTTGACAACGGCAACGGAATACTGATGCGCCTGAATGCCTGCAAGACCGCATTCAATGGACAAAAGCAGAAGTTCACGACCACTCTGGGCGCCGAGGGTGCTGCCAACCAGAAGCTGAAGGCCGCCGTGGAGAAGCTGGAGAACGACTTGAAGGCCCTGCGCCGCAAGGAAAAGGATGAAGTCATCGTGCTGTCCACGTCTCCGGCCTATCTGGCCATTCCGCTTTTCGGGCCGCTGATTCTGGCGGGGGTGGATATCGGTGTGGGTGCGGACCTTGCGGTCACGCGCAGGAAGATTGCCGAGAAGGTGGATGAGGTGAGAACCATCCAGGCCACGATGGCTACGAACGAGCGCTTCATCGGCTACTACAACCGAAGCAATGATCGCTTTGACAGCATCAGCAAGAGCATCGAAGACCTGGGTCCCAAGCTCAAGACGCTGGGTGAGGCATGGCGTGCGATTTCTGCTGATCTGGGCAACATACACAAGGTCTTGAGCACCACCGGCCGCAAGTCCCTGCAAGGGGAAAACTGGTTCAGCCTGACGGTGGTGCTGGGCACGGCCAAGAAGGGCTGGGCGCGTGTCGCCGGACAGGCAGACCATTTCCGCCGCTTTGGCGGCACGCCGAAGAAGGCGCAGAGCGTGGACCAACTGGTGGAGCTTGCCAGCAAGAAGGCAGCCTGAGCGATCTGCTCCGGCCTTTGTCCAACCGCTGCACAGGTGCAGTGCCTTACCTGGAACCACCCGCCATGACTTCAGCAATGACTCCCGCGCTCACTGCCGCGCTCACTGCCGCGATGACTCCCATTGAATTGCGAACCCTGATCGATCGCTACAGAGCCGAGGGCCTGGTGCCGCCAGGGCCGCTGGTCTGCAGCGGTGGCCGGGCGCCGGACGGCAGCTTCAATCCCTTCGGCATCGTGGCCGATCTGGTGGTGGACCTGAAGGTGTTGCTGGACGAGGCCGACGCGGCTGGCCTGCAGGCGCTGGACATCCATGCCGATACCGTGGTGGTGCCCGAGGGGTTCGACAGGCGGCTTGACGGTGCGGTGCGGCGGCTGACGGTGGTTGCCCGCCGCATTGTTTCCGAAGGCACGACGGTTCTGCGCATGCTGCATGACGCGGACAACGAGCTCAGCAGGGTGCGCATTTTCGTGGAAGCCGTGGAGGGCCGGTTCACGCTGTACGGCGGCCCCACGCGCGACACCCCTTATGCGCTGGAGGGGGCCTGGGACACGGTGGCGCGGCCGCAGTTCAGCAATTTCCTGTGGCAGGACAACCGGGCTGTGGTGAAGCACACCCCCGTGCCGCCCGGCCTGCTGGAGCATGGCGAGCCGATGCACAGGGTGCTGGCCGCGCTGTTTGCCCTGAGCGCCGGCATGGCGGGCAGGCCCGGCCACAGCGCGGCCGAGCTGGCGTTGTGCCATGAGGCGCTGGCCTGGATCACGCGCTGGTCAGGGGTCGAGTCCGGGTTTGGCGAGTTGATCCAGGCGGCGGGTTCACTGCAGCGTCTGCTGCCGGTCATGGGTGTTGACGGGCTGGCCAAGCCGATTCCTGATCTGAGCGCCGGCAGCTATCTGTCGCTGGCCAAGGCCCGGCAGGAGGTGATGGCGGCCATGGAGGCCCACCTGCGCAGCCTGCGCGCCAGCGGCGAGCTGGCAGGTGCCGTGGGCAGCGTCGCGCAGGCGTTTGCCGACCGGGACACCTTGGACCTCAAGACGCTGGAGGCACGTTGCACCGAGCTGGAGCAGCGGTTGATTCAGCAGATCGAGGCCCTTGACCGCGCCGCACGCACGGTGCGCCAGGAGGAGCTTGAAGCGGAACTTGCCGCCATGCGGCTCAAGCTTGAAAGCGACGTTGCCCAGATCGTGCGCACCGTGAAGATGAGCCTGGAAATCGCCTTTGGCGTCATTGCGGTCGCGGGCAGTGTGGCGGCCCTGTGCGTGGGCGTGCCGCCCGACCCGAAGGCGCTGACCGAGACCGGTCAGAAAGGCGTGCTCGGCCTGAAGGATTTGTACGGGCAGGCCAAGACGCTTGGCGGCAGCATAGACGGCCCGCTCAAGGCGCTGAAGGCCCTGGGCCAGTCGTTTGCCATTCCACTGCAATGGGCCAGGCACAACTCCAGCACGCTCAAGAATCTGGTGGATCCCGCCAAGGGCGCATTGAATGCGGTGCTGCCGGTGATCCGTGGGCCGCTGGGCGGGCTGGATGTCGAGGGGATTTCCCGGGAACTGGGCGACACCATGCGTGCACTTGCGCTCATGCCGGATGCCAATGAAGCCAAGGCCGCCTGGACGGTGCTGGAAAACGATGCAGTCAACCGGCTGGATCTGGTGCTTGCCACGGAAGGCACCGAGGCGGCCGTGCGCAACGCTGCCAACACCCTCAAGACACAGGTGCAGAAGGTGGCCGTCTATGGCCGCCTGCTGGCAGAGCAAAGCGCATCCAAGAATGCCATTGCCCGTGAGCTTGCCACGCTCAAGCTGGAATACGTTGCGGTGATCGGCAAGCGCAAGCGCCTGCAGGCGCTGGAGCAGCAGGCGCTGACAGAGCTGGAGCGCAGCGCGCGGCTGCAGGGGGAAATCACCCTCAGGGCAGAAAGTGCGCGCCGCGGCTTCTTCGTGGACTGCTTCGGGGTCCGCGCCGCACAGGCCTACGAGACCGGCAAGCAGCCCGGCCACCGTCTGTCGATGCCGGGCACGGCCGCTGCCATGGCAGATGCACACGCCACCCTGCTGGCAGACCACGCCAGCGCGCAGGCCGCCAATGCGAGGACCCAAGGGGATCTGCGGCGGGAATTGCGGGTCACTGACGCCGCGCTGCTGCAGCAGCTGGCGCATGGACAGCCCATCAGCCTGTCCATTGCCACCAGCCATCCGGCACTGGCCAGCTACCGCCGCATCCGCCTTTCGTCGGTGCAGGCCTGGCTGGAGTTTGCCGATGCCTCGGCCCAGCGCATCAATATCGACATGGTGACCGGCAGCGACTTTCACGACAGCACAGGCAACGGGGTCGAGAGGCTTTTCTGCTCGCCCCTGAAGATCAACTTCACCTACGCCGGCGACCAGATCGAGTTCTCGCAGCATCTGGGAGATGTCTGCCCGACGCCGTTCACGACGTGGCTGATCGAAGTGCTGGAGCCCCGACGGATGCCGGCAGCGCCTCGGGCCCTGCGCCTGTTGATGGCCGGCACTGCTGCCAAATGACCCGGCTTCTGTGGCTGCCCGCCGCTGCCACGGCGCTGTGCTGCGGTGGCGCCATGGCAGCGAGCTGCCGCGTCGAAGCCGAGCCCGCGCATGAGCCAGTCGCACGGCAGGTATGGACCGATATCGCCGAGTTCTCGTTCCTGACCGGGCTGGATCTTGACGATGCCAGCGGCCGCATGACGCTGGTAAGGAGCCTGGAGAGCATGCAGTCGTTCCCTTCGCTGAAGGCGGCATCGGCCGCTTGGGGCACGCTGCGTGCCCGTATCGACGGGCTGGCCGATACGGTGCAAAAGCTGGGGCAGGCCGTCGGGCGTTTGCAGCAGCTGTGCGACCAGCTGGATGCCGTTTCGCTGGCCCCCGACGCACCGCTGGACGAGGCCCGATGGAATGCGGGTGTCGCAGCCGTCGAGACGGAGATGGATACGGCCATTGCGGCGGCTGCACCCGTCGTGGCGCAGCTGGAAAGTCATGCCTCGCTGCTTCGCGTGGCCGCCGCGCACCATGCCAGGCAGCCGCCACCGGCAAACGCGGTGGTCCGCCTTGGGCCCGCGCCGCAGGCGATGGCAACGGAATTCAGCACCCTGGCATTGCGCTGGCGGGCCGTGGCCTCCGACCTTGCAAATGCTCGCCACATCTTGCCGGTAAGGCCGGTGCGTGGTTCATCCGCGCCCTTGATCGCCATGACGGCCGCCATGCGGGAACTGGCACGGATCTCCGCCGAGGCGCACGCGCTCTCGGCCCAGCGGCTCAGCAATGCGGAATTTCGGCGCTACGAGACGGGCGACTACCTGTACGACCAATGCCCCATGCTCAAGGACCGCCAATGGGTCGGGCTGCAGAACCTGTACTGGAGTGAAAGGCGCAACGCGGTAGCGCTGCTGCAGGGCACGGGCCTTGTGTCGCCTCCGGGGCTGTTCAACGTCGCGCCATTTCAGATCTCCGTCCCGGCCATGATTGTGGGCGCCGACAGATGGAGGTTCCTGCGCACCGGCAAGGGCTACTGGCTTGTCCAGAATGCGGCGTTCGGACCGGGCACCATGGCGCTCGATGTCACCAGCGTGGCCGGGAAACCGTACCTTGAACTGAAGATGACGGCGTCAGCGGGAGACTCCCCACGCTTCAGCGGCCAGCAATGGCGCTGTGCGCCCAGCGACCTGCCGGGCCAGTTCCATCTCTACAACCGCTTCCTGTCGGATGCCATCGTGCTGGATACGGCCAATGACAATGGCATTGCCGTCATGCTGCCGGCCACCAGCCGCTCCTCTGGCCAGTATTGGCGTGTGATCGAGCGGTAAGAGGTACTTGGGGGCAGGACCCCCTTGATCTCAACCGCACTTGAGGTTGCATGCTCCAGGCTTCTCGTCGCCATGGCACTGCGCCATGGCCGGCGCAGACCCTGCAACCAAGAAGCATCCATGCCCCATCAAGATTCCCTCACGCTGGACGATCAGGTCCGGCCGACGACCGCCGAGAGCTGGTCCATCCTGTCCTCCCCCTACCGCCTGACGACGATCGGCATCGTCTCGCTGGTGGCCTTGATTGCCTTTGAGGCCCTGGCCGTGGCCACCGCCATGCCGGCCGTGGCCCGCGCGCTCGATGGGGTGCCGCTGTATGCGGTTGCCTTTGGCGTGACCCTGGCCACCAGCGTGGTGGGCATGACGGTGGCCGGCGGCTGGTGCGACGCGCGCGGGCCGGCGGCGCCGCTGTGGTCTGGCATGGCGTGTTTTGTGGCGGGGCTGCTGCTGGCGGGCTTTGCGCCTTCCATGCCGGTGTTTCTGGCGGGGCGGCTGGTTCAGGGGCTGGGGGCCGGTGGCATGTCGGTGGCGCTGTATGTGCTGGTGGGCCGGCGGTATCCCGAGGCACTGCGGCGGCGCATTTTTGCGGCGTTTGCCACGGCCTGGGTGGTGCCCGCGCTGGTGGGACCGGCGTTGAGCGGCCTGGTGGTGGAGCACCTGGGCTGGCGCTGGGTGTTCCTGGGCGTGCCCCTGCTGGCCTTGCCGGCCGGGGCGATGCTGCGCCCGGCGCTCCAGGGCCTGGGCGGCCATGGCCAGGGCATGCAGGGCGGTGTGCGGCGCGGGCTGTGGGCCCTGGGCGCGGCCACGGGCATCTGCCTTCTGTATGTGGGCGGGCAGAGGCAATCGGCGGGCGCCTTGGGGGCGGTGGCGGTGGCCGCGGCCTTGTCGCTGGTCTGCACCTGGAAGCTCTTGCCGGCCGGCACGCTGCGCGCCGGGCGCGGGCTGCCCAGCGTGATCGCCTTGCGCGGTCTGGTGTTTGCAGCATTCTTCGGGGCCGAGGCGTTCCTGCCGCTGGTGCTGGCGCGCGAGCACGGGCTGTCAGCGCCCATGGCCGGGCTGGTGCTGAGCGCGGGTGCGCTGGGCTGGTGTTCCGCCTCCTGGTACCAGGGACACAGCCGCAACGGGTGGAGCCGTCACCGCTTCCTGCGCGTGGGCACCAGCGCGGTGCTGGCGGGCGTGCTGCTGACGGCATCGGTGGCCTGGCCGGCCGTGCCCGTGTGGGTGGCGGTGGTGGGCTGGATCGTGTCGGGGCTGGGCATGGGCCTGCTGTCGGCAAGCCTGTCGGTGCTCACGCTGTCCATGTCCGCACCCGGCGAGCAGGGCGCCAACAGCTCGGCCCTGCAGCTGTGCGAGGCCATTGCCGTGGCGGCCACCTTGGCCATTGGCGGATCGCTGTTCGCGGCCTTGCTGGAGACTTCGGCCCAGGCGGCCTATCTGGCGAATTTTGGGGTTGCGGCCGGGGCGGCGGTGCTGGCGGCGGTGATCGTGGGGCGAACGGATACGCGGCAGGTGTTTGTGGGGTGAGGGTGCCGGCTTTGCCATCACAAAGATCGCTGGATGAGTGTTTAAGCCTGGCTCTGTAGGACGTGCGCGCAGGGGCTGGCGCGCCCCGGGACCACGCCTTGCCCTGTGGCGCCTGTGCTGTGATGGCGGCTTGTCCAACCAACTCACAGGAGAAACACATGTCCGAGAAAACCGCTTCCGTCCATTGGGAAGGTGCAGGCAAGACCGGCCAGGGCCGCATCAGCACGGAGACCGGCGCGCTCAAGGACCATCCCTACGGGTTCGGCAGCCGCTTCGGGGATGACCGCAAGGGAACGAATCCCGAGGAGATCGTGGGCGCCGCACATGCGGCGTGTTTCACGATGGCCTTTGCCTTTGCCTGCGAGAAGGCGGGCATCGCCACCGAGATGCTGGACACCACGGCCAAGGTCCGGCTTGCCAAGGATGGCGAGGGCTTCAAGATCGACCGCATTGCCCTCACGCTGCAGGCCAAGGTGCCCGGCATCGACGATGCGCAGTTCCAGAAAATCGCACAGGAGGCCAAGTCCCAGTGCCCGCTGTCCAAGGCGCTGGCAGGCGTGCCCGAGGTGACCCTGGTGGCCACGCTGCTGCATTGAACGCGCAGGCCCTTTGGGCCTTTGCCGCGTGGTGACGCGGCCTCAATCCTCCAGTACCAGCCTTCCCCGCATGGGCAACGCATGCGAGGGATACGAGCAGAAGTAGGTATAGCTCTCGCCCTTTTGCAGGCGCGCCACGGGGAAGGTGACCGAGGCATGCTCGCCGCCCGACAGCATTTGCGTGGCGGCGATGACGCGTGCGTCGGCGTGGTCCACCCAGGCCCGGTCGGGACCGGCGCGCAGGCCGTCGGCGATCACGGCGTCGATGTCGGCGCTGCGGGCCAGCACCCAGTTGTGGCCGGCTTCCTGCCATGGCTTCTTGCCGGTGTGGACCAGGTGCACGGTGAAGTTCTCGCAGCGCGCGCTGACGCGGATTTCGGCCAGGCTGAAGCGTTTGCCGGGCTGGCCTTCAATGGTGGTTTCGCAGGCGGGATGGGCCACGCTGGACGCGGGCGTGGGGTGGGCATGCTGGGCCTGGGCGTTCAGGCAGAAGGCGGCCAGCAGGGCAGCGGCGGCGGTGATGCGGGTATGCATTCGGAAGCTCCAAAAAAGCGGATGGATCTGGAATCGGGGACCGGGCTCAGGCCGCAGGCGTCAGCCCGTCCACGATGACCTGGGGCAGACCCTGGGAGCAGGGCTCCACCCGGGCCTGCACGCCGTAGACGCGGGCCAGCAGGGCGGGGGTGACGGCTTGGGCGGGCGGGCCGTCGGCCAGCAGCTGGCCTTGCTTGAGCACGATGACGCGGTCGGCGTGGCGCAGGGCTGCGCCCAGGTCGTGCAGTACGACCAGGGTGGTCATGCCGTGGCGGCGCGTTTGCTCGCGCACCAGCTGCATGACGTGGAACTGGTGGTTGAGGTCCAGGGCGGACAAGGGTTCGTCCAGCAGCAGCACGCGCGGTTCGCGGATCAGGGCCTGGGCCAGGCCTGCAAGCTGGGACTGGCCGCCAGACAGCTCATCGAGGTGGCGCATGGCCAGGTGGGCGATGCCCAGGTGCTCAAGCAGGGCGGTGGCCTGGGTGACCGCATCCGGGGAGCCGGCCTGCAGCGGGCGCGTGGCGTGTGGCGAGGCCTTGCGCGCGGCCAGCAGTGATTCGATGACGCGCAGGTGCACGGCGGCCGGCAGGGCCTGGGGCAGGTAGACGATGCGGCGCGCGCGCTCGGCCAGGCTGGCGTGCTGCAGTTCCTGGCCTTCCAGCGTGATGCTGCCCTGGGCGCGCACCAGGCCGGCCAGGGCACGCAGCAGGGTGGACTTGCCGCTGCCGTTGGGCCCCAGCACCACGGTGAGCGTGCCGGCGCGCAGCGGGGCGATGTCCAGCGATTCGATGACGCGTCGGCGCCCGTAGGCGACGCTGAGACCCTCGATCTGCAGACCATCTTGCGTGAGAGGTGGCAGATAGGTGGGTGCGAAGTGCGGGGTATTCAGGGAGGTGTTCAGGGTGGTGCTCATGTCCGCCCCCGCGTGCGCAGCACGATGGCCAGGAAGAAGGGAATGCTCACCAGCGAGGTGACGATGCCCACCGGGATGATCACGCCCGGGATCAGCGTCTTGGACGCCACCGAGGCCAGCGACAGCACCAGCGCGCCGACCAGGGCGGCGGCGGGCAGGTAGAAGCGGTGGTCATCTCCCACCATGCGGCGCGCGATGTGCGGTGCCACCAGGCCGATGAAGCCGATGCTGCCCACAAAGGCCACGGACAGCGCGGCCAGCAGGCTGATGCGCAGCAGGGCGCCCAGTCGCAGTCGGCGCACGTCCACGCCAAAGCTGGCGGCACGGTCCTCGCCCAGGCGCAAGGCGGTGAGGCGCCAGGCGTTGAGCAGCGAGAACGGCAGCACCAGGGCCAGCGCGGCGGCCAGACCGGCCACCTTGGGCCAGGTGGCGCGCGAGAGGCTGCCCATGGTCCAGAAGACCAGGCCCTGCAGTGCCTCGGCCGTGGCCACGAACTGCAGCAGCGAAACCAGGGCGTTGAAGCTGAACACCAGGGCAATGCCGAACAGCACCACGCCCGATGCGCTCATGCCGCCCCAGCGCGCCACCAGATCCAGCAGCAGGGCCGAGGCCATGGCGAACAGGAAGGCGTTGGCAGGCACGGCCCAGGCCGTGGGCACGCCGGGCAGGCTCCAGTCCAGCACGATGGCCAGGGCCGCGCCGAAGGCGGCGGCCGAGGACAGGCCCAGCGTGAACGGGCTGGCCAGCGGGTTGGCCAGCACGGTCTGCATCTCGGCGCCGGCCAGGCCCAGGGCCAGGCCCACGGCCACGGCCATCAAGGCGTAGGGCAGGCGAATGTCCCAGACGATGACGCGCAGCGCAGGCGGCGCCTGGTCGGCATGGCCCAGGGTGGCGATCAACTGGTCCAGCGCCAGCCCGGAGGGGCCGGTGGTGAAGTCCAGCAGCAGCGCGCCCACGATGGCCGCAGCCAGCAGGGCCAGCACCAGCACGCGCAGGGCGGTCAGGCGCCGGTAGCCCCTGGCCAGCGGTGCTGCATTGGCGGCCGGGCTGGCGAGCTCCACGGGCAGGTCGGCGGCCATGTTCATCGCGCGGCTCCGCTGGCCGCTGTGGCCGCTGCCTTGGCAGGTGCATCGCCCCAGAAGGCGCCGTGCATGGGCAGGGCGGGCAGGAAGCGGCGGTTGATCTCGTCCAGTGTGGCCTGGGGGTCGATGTCGCCAAAGCGCTCTGGGTAGAACCACTTGGCCATGGCCTCGACGGCCAGGATGTTGGTGGGCGCGTCGTAGAAGTTGTGCCACAGGCCGTGGGCGCGACCCTGGCGAACGGCGCCCAGCACCTCGAAACCGGGGCGCGCGGTCAGCGCCTGCAGGCTGGCCGAGAGGTCGGCCGGTGCCACGCCGCTGCCGGCCTTGAGCATGAGGCGGTTGCTCTGCGGGCGGCTGCCGGTGGCGATGTAGACCTCGGGGTCGGCGGCGATCAGGGCTTCCTGGTGCATGTCGCCGATGGCGCCGGGCACCTTGCCGGCCGCGACGTTTATGCCGCCGGCCGCCTCGATGAACTCGCCCATGTTGCCCTTGCCCACGGTGTGGCAGCAGCCGTCCCAGACGCCGGCCAGCAGCTCGGCGAAGACGCGCGGGCGCTGGCTGGTGGGAATGCCTTCCACCCGCTGGCGCACCTGCTGCAGGTGCTGCTCGTAGAAGCGCGCATAGGCCTCGGCCTGTTCCTCGCGGTGCACGGCCTTGCCCAGGATGCGCATGCTGGCCAGGGTGTTGCGCACGGGCTGGGCGCGAAAGTCGATGAAGACCACGGGCACGCCGGCCTTCTTGAGATCGTTGACCAGGCCGCTCTGGCGCCCCGGCCCATGTCCGCCCAGGCCGAAGATGGCGATGTCAGGCCGGGTGGAGACCGATTGCTCGGCGCTGACGCTGTCTTCCGAGGTGCGGCCGATGACCGGAATGCGGTCTATGGCCGGGAAGCGGCGCCGGTAGTCGGCATAGCCGTTGGGGTCGGCGAAGGGCAGCTCGCCTTGCCAGCCGGCGATGCGGGCCAGGGGCTGATCACCTTCGATCAGGGCCAGGGCGTAGAGGAAGCGGCCCTCGCCCAGCAGGATGCGGTCCACCTTGGCGGGGATTTCGACCGTGCGGCCGACGATGTCGACCACGGTGGTGGCCGGTGCATTGGCAGCGGTGCCGGCAGGCGAGGCCGCAAGCGCGGAGGCGGACAGCAGGGCGGCGGCGCAGGCTGCGGCCAGGGCCAGCAGGGCGCGGCGTGTGGGGAGACGTTTGGTGGATGTCATGGTATGGCCCCGGCTCAGAAGGACAGGTCCAGGCCCGCCGTGTAGGTGCGGCCCGCGCCCGGCACGCCGTAGAGCTGAAAGCCATCCAGCGAGGCGCCGATGCGGCTCCAGTAGAAGCGGTTGGTGAGGTTGTTGATGTTGAAGCGGGCCGTGAGCTGGCGGTTGATGCGCCAGCTCAGCGCCAGGTTCTGCACGAAGTAGCTGGGCGCTTTTTCGTGGTCGGCCACATAGATGGGGTGCACGCCGTTGGGGCCGTTGACGGTGCTGGACGTATTGTTCTGGCCGCCCACCATGGCGTTGTCCGTATAGCGGCGCTCGCCCACGTACTGCGCGCCCCAGCTCAGGGTGACGGCGGGCGTGACCAGGAAGGAGGTCCAGACGCTGCCGCTCCAGTCGGGCACGTTCCTGGCCTCGGCACCTTCGTTTGCGCCCTTGGTGAGGCGGCTCTTCAAGTGGGACAGGCCGGCGTACACCGACCAGCGCGACGTGATCTCGCCCTGGGCGCCCAGCTCGAAACCCTGCACCCGCTTGGCGGGCAGGGCGCGCACGGGCGAGATGCTGTCGGGGCTGTACTCCCACGATTCACTCAGCTCGGTGCGGAACACGGCGCCGGTCAGCGACAGGCGCCCGCCCAGCACGTCCCACTTGCTGCCTGCCTCCCAGGTGCGCGACAGGGCCGGCGCATAGGCCAGCTGGGCGGCCGTGCCGTAGACGCCGTTGTTCGTGGTCACGCCCATGGCCGAGGGCTGGGCCGCGCGGCTGTAGGAGACATAGATGGAGCCCTCGCTGGCTGGCTTGTAGACCAGGCCCAGGCGGCCGCTGAGCGCGCCGTCCGTGCGGCTGGCGCCGCCGTTGTTCGCCTGCCAGCGGTCGTAGCGCAGCGCCGTCTGGGCCTGCCAGCGCGGCGAGAAGGTGATGGTGTCGTTCACATACACGCCCGCGTTCTGCACCGTGGCGCGCGCGCTGCCCGCGCCCACCATCGTGGGCGTGCCCGGGAAGATGGTGGCCGGATTGGCCATGTCGAAGCCCAGCGTGCCCGTGGGCAGGTCCATGCTGCGCTCGCGGTCGCCATAGGTCTCGCGGTACAGCTCCAGCCCTGCCGTGAGGTCGTGCTTGAAACCTGCCGTCTCGAAACTGGTGCGCACATCGGTCTGGTTGTTGGCGATGGTGTAGCGCTTGGACACTGGCACCGAGGCCAGGCGCAGCGAGGCATTGGCGCCCGTGGTGTCCACCAGGCCGTAGTCGCCATAGGACAGGATGCCGCCCGGCGCCGTCACCAGCCCGCCCAGGCCCACATAGCCCAGCGAGTTCTTGCTGCTGCCGCTGTTGAAGCGCGCGGGCGCCAGCACGCTCCAGTTGTCCGAGCGCTCGTAGCGGAACTGGTTGCGCACCGTGGTCGTGGGCGAGAGGTCATGCTCCACGCGGGCCGTCACCATATCCGTGCGCGACTGCTGGGTGTAGAGGTTGGAGGCGCCGTACCAGGCATTGCGCGGCACGCCCGGCATCACCTGGCCACCCGTGCCGCGCTGAATGGGCAGGCCGCCATCGGGCGTGTTGTCGTCCACCTGGTGGAAGACGTTGACCACGGTGCGCGTGGAAGTGCCCAGGCCGTGGGCGAACGAGGCTGCCACGCCGTAGCGGTCATAGTCCACCCCGTTGCGGCCGGCCACGTCGTTCTGGTGCTTCATGAGGTTCAGGCGCACGGCGCCGGTCTCGCCCACGCTGCGGTTCAGGTCGGCCGTGGCGCGGCGGTAGCCATCGCTGCCCACGCCCACCGAGCTGTTGTAGAACGTGTCGCGCCTGGCTTCCTTGCTGACCAGGTTGACGCTGCCGCCCACGGCGGACACGCCAGACTCCACCGAGCCTGTGCCTTTGTAGACCTCGGCCTGCTCCAGGTTGAAGGTGTCGGTGCGGCTGGCCATGCCGCCGTCGCGCACGCCGTCGATGGTGATGGCCTGCTCGGCCGAGAAGCCCCGGATGGTGAAGAAATCTCCCCAGCCCAGATTGCCCTCGCCCGAGGTGAAGGTGATGCCGGGCACGTTCTGCAGCACCTCCTGCAGGCTCTGGGCGTTTTGCTCGCGGATCAGCTCGGCCGGCACCACGCTGATGCTTTGCGGCGTGTCGCGCAGCGGCTGGGTGAGCTTGGGCGACTGCACGGCGGCGGGCTGGTAGGCCGGCGCCTCACGCGTGGAGCGGACCTCGACCGTGCCCAGGGGCGATGCCGGAGCGGCCGCAGTCTGGGCGACGGCCAGGGTGGAGAAGGCGCCCAGCGTCAGCGCAAGGCTGGTGGACAGGGCCGGAGGGAAACTGTTGGAGTGCTGAGAGGACATGGCGACGAATCACTAGAATGAAAATCGTTCTTATTGACGAGCAGGACTCTAGTGACGCGACAGCGCAGACAGGCCAGCGGCCGCCGGGCAAATGCAATGCTCCATTGCACAGGCCGCCGCCACAACATTCCATTACAAAACGCCGTGCGCCAATGCAATCCATGAGCGCACCAGCCGCCGCATCCCCGGCCGCCCAGGGTCCGCGCATCCTGGTGGTGGACGACGACCCCGACATCCGCGAGCTGCTGTGCGACTATCTGCGCGCCTCGGGCATGCGCCCGGCCGCCGTGGGTGACGGCCAGGCCATGTGGGACTGGCTGGGCCGGCATGCGGCCGACCTCATCGTGCTGGACCTGATGCTGCCCGGCACCGACGGCCTGGCCCTGTGCCGCAGCCTGCGCGAACGCACCCACATCCCCGTGGTCATGCTCACGGCGCGCGGCGCCTTGCTGGACCGCATCCTGGGCCTGGAGATGGGTGCGGACGACTACCTGCCCAAGCCCTTCGATCCGCGCGAGCTGCTGGCGCGCATCAAGGTGGTGCTGCGCCGCGTGGCCCAGGCACCGGCGCCGGCCAGCGAGCCGGAGCATCTGCCCGTGCTGCGCTTTGCCGGCTGGACGCTGGACATGCGCGCGCGCGAGCTGCGCTCGCCCCAGGCCGTGCTGGTGCCGCTGGCCCAGTCCGACTACCGCGTGCTCTGCGCCCTGGCCAGCAACCCGCACCGCACGCTGAGCCGCGACTACCTGGCCGACCATGTGTTCGGCCGCGAGCGCCAGGCCCAGGACCGCGCCATCGACGTCTGCGTCAGCCGACTGCGCCAGCACCTGGAAGACCCCGCGCGCCAGGCCAGCCTGATCCGCACCGTGCGCAACGCCGGCTACGTGCTGACCTGCGACGTGGTGCCGCAGGCATCGTGATGGCTTGGATGCAGGCCGGCGCGCTGCTGCGGCGCCTGTGGCCGCAGACGCTGTCCGGGCGCGTGGCCCTGATCCTTGTGGCCGGCATGCTGGCCGCCCAGGCGCTGACGGGCACCATCTGGTGGGAAAGCCGGCGCAGCCAGCTGCTGGAGGTGCCGCTGCGTCTGCTGGGCGCGCGCGCCGCCGATTCGCTGCTGCTGCTGTCCTCCCTGCCGCCCGAGGCGCGGGCCGCCGCCGTGGGCACGCTGAGCACGCAGGGCTACCAGCTGACCCTGATCGATGCGGCCCGTGCGCGGCGCCTGATGGAGGACCTGGCGTCCGCTCCCGCCGATGCGGCCGACGCCATGGCCGGCGATCTGCTGGCCGATGTGCTGGCACGGCGCGTGGGCGCGGCCGTGCCGTTCCACTTGCTGGCGCTGGAGCTGCACGGCGGCGCGGAAACCCTGCTCACCGCCCATGAGCCCGAAGCCCATGTACGCATGCTGCTGGGCCTGGGCAACGGCCAGTGGCTGCAGGTACAGGCCGTGGAGGGAGAGGCCGGCTACCCCGTCAGGCCCTACTGGGCGCTGGCCGACTACGTGCTGCGCATCTATCTGCTGCGCATCATCGTGGTGGTTGTGGTGGCTCTGCTGGCCGTGCGCCTGGCCATGCGTCCGCTGGCGCGCATGGCCAGCGCCGCCGACGCGCTGGGCAAGGACCTCAAAAGCCCGCCCCTGCCGCTGGACGGCCCGCGCGAGGTGCGCCAGGCGGCCCAGGCCTTCAATGCCATGCAGCAGCGCATCGCCGATGGCGTGGCCGAGCGCACGCGTTTCTTTGCAGCCGTCTCGCACGACCTGCGCACGCCCATCACGCGGCTGCGCCTGCGCTCGGAAATGCTGGAGCCCGAAGCCCTGCGCGACAAATTCCGCCGCGATCTGCAGGAGATGGAAGCCATGGTCACCGCCACGCTGGACATGCTCACCGGCGCCGACGCGCGCGGCGAGCGCCAGGCGCTGGACATCAACGCCCTGGTGCAGGGCGTGGCCCAGGACCTGGGCGAGGCGCATGAAGTGCACATCCCCATCACGGGCCGCGCGCTGCGCCCGCTCGATTGCTATCCCCACAGCCTGCGCCGCTGCCTGCAGAACCTGCTGGAGAACGCGCTGCGCTATGGCCGCGACGCCGAACTGCGCATCAGCGACAGCGACGATCTGCTGCGCATCGACGTGCTGGACCGGGGGCCGGGCATTGCCCAGGAGCAACTGGCCCAGGTGCTGGAGCCGTTCTACCGCATGGAGGCCTCGCGCAACGCGGGCTCTGGCGGGTTTGGCCTGGGCCTGTCCATTGCCGATGCCGTGGCCAAGGCGCATGGCGGGCGCATTGTGCTGGGCAATCGGGAGGGGGGCGGGCTGGAGGCGATGCTGGAGCTGCCGCGCAAGACTCCTGCCCGCTGATCAATCCTGGGCCATGAAGCCTTTGCCGCAATCGCCGCAGATCAGGTTCAGCCCCGGCTTTCCCCAGACATTGACGGGCGCGGCGCAACCGCCGCAGCGGTACTTGACGCGCAGGGACTTGTTCACGGGCTGCACCATGGTCTCGCCGGTGGTGGAGCCCGGCACCGCCACGGAGGTGCCCACGGGCCGCACGGCTTCGGCCAGGGCGGGCACGGAGGACATGGGCGGCTGCGTGCCTTGCATGCCCTGGATCTGCGTGGCCATGCTCCACTGGCCCGTGACCACATGCTCGATGGCCGGGAAGCGGTCGTACCAGCTCAGTTGGAAGCGCGTGGTCAGCAACTGCTCGCAGGCCGCGAGGAAGGGGCCGCCCGCAATGGCGTAGTCGGCCATCATGTCGCCCGTGCGCCGGCCGCCGGGCCGGCCCGTGGACGAGGGCATGAGGCCCAGCGATTCCAGCTTGTCCGCCCATTCCTCGTTGTGGTAGCGCGCGCGGCCCGGCTTGCCGAAGTGGTGCTGCCACAGGTGCGTCATCTCATGCACCAGGGTCTGCAGCGTCTCGATGATGGGCACGGCCGCGAAGTAGGCGGGGTTGAGCGCAATCTCGTCCGTGGTGCTGCCATCCAGCGACGCAAAGCGCGCCGCAGAGAAATAGCCGCAGGTGCGCTTTTCGCGCTGCAGCGTAATCAGGCAATGGGGCAGGGCATCGTCGAACAGGCGCTGGTTGAAGTGCTCGTAGGCCTGCTGCAGTTCGGAATAGGTTTCGCGCGTGGGGACTGCGCGCGAAGAGGAAAGGGAAGATGCAAGGGAAGAGGCAGTGGCCGAGAGCATGGCTGGATTGTGCAATACAGCCATGCCGCCATTGGCGAGTTTCAGGGCGATCCGTCCTGCACGTTCAACGCCTGCCCAATCGCATAAAACTGCCCACCCGCCACGTAGTGCAGGCTGCGCAGCGCGGGGTCGGCGTCCTCGAAGTGCCAGTGGCCGTCGCTGAATACGCGGGTGTCGGACCAGGCGCCCACGATCTCGCCGATGAACAGGTCGTAGGCCTGCTGGTTGTGGGGCTCGGGGATCAGCCTGCAGGCCAGCCAGCTGGCGCAGCCGTCCACGAAGGGCAGGTCGAACCCTTCCATGCCGAACAGCTGAACGCCGCTGGTGGCGAGCTTGCCGGCATCGGTGGACAGGCTGAGCGTGCCGACCTGGTGCGTGAGCTGCAACTGGGCGGCCGTGGGCACCTGGATCACGAACATGCCGCTTTGCTCGACCAGGGCGCGCGTGGCCGTGGCCTTGTCCAGCACCACGGTGAGCTTCGGAGGCGCAAAGTCCAGCGCGCAGCACCAGGCTGCGGCCATGACGTTGTCCACGCCGCCATGGCGGGCCGAGACCAGGACGGTGGGGCCGTGGTTGATCAGCCGGTAGGACTTGGCGAGATCGACCGGGGCGATATGCGGGTTCATGCAGGGGTTCCTGAAGGGTTCTGTTTTTGCGCGTGCAGGCGCCGGGTTCATTCGGCCAGCGCCTCGGAACCCACGATATGGACGCCGGGCCTGGCGTTGACAGCAGCCTCTATCAAGGCCTGGGCAATGCGGTGCGCGGGGTTGAGCCGCCAGCGCCGGGGCAGCAGCGGGCCCAGGGCGCCAAGAACGCCGACCATGAAGCGCTCACCCGCGCGGTGCTCGGTGCGCGGGCCGCTGATCAGGCCGGGGCGCACGAAGGTGAGGGAGGCAAAGCCTTGCGCCTGCAGGTCACGCTCGAGCTCACCCTTGACGCGGTTGTAGAAGATGCGCGAGCCGGCGTCGGCGCCCATGGCCGAGTTCAGCACATAGGTGGGCGTGCCATGGCGCCGCGCCAGCTGTGCGGCCAGCAGCGGATAGTCATGGTCCACACGCCGAAACGCCGGCTGGCTGCCGGCTGTCTTGATGGTGGTTCCCAGGGTGCAGACCAGGGCGTCGGCCCGCCACCAGTCGGCGTCTTCGAGCAGGTGCTCGAAATCGACGATGGGGGCGAGCAGCCTGGGATGCGCCGGCAGCGCCCGGCGTACCGGGGCCACGACGCGGGTAATGCGGCTGTCGGCCAGGGCCTGGTGCAGCACCTGGCTGCCCACCAGCCCCGTGGCGCCCACGATCAGCAGTTGCATGGCTTGGTCTTTCGCTTGGTCATTCGATGAGGACGCAGGTCAGCCAGTGTGCCGCAGATCGTGGGGCGGATGGCCGGCTCAGGCGGCCACTGGCCAGTCCGTGTAGCCCTGGGCACCGCCGCCGTAGTAGGCCTCGTGCGGGGCCACGGCCAGCTCCTTGCCGTGGCGCAGGCGGGCCACCAGATCAGGGTTGGCGATGAAGGGGCGGCCGATGGCCACGGTGTCGATCAGGCCCTTGGCGCGGCGGTCCATGGCCAGTTCCAGGTCATAGCCGTTGTTGCCCATGTAGGCGCCGTCAAAGAGCTTGCGCAGCGCGTCCAGGTCCACGCCGGGCGGCAGTTCGCGCGAGCCGCCGGTGGCGCCTTCCACGACGTGCAGGTAGGCCAGGCCGAAGCGGTTGAGCTGGGGGATGAGGTAGCCGTAGAGCGCCATCACGTCGCTGTCCAGCGGCGTGTTGCCGGCGTTGGGCGTGACGGGTGACAGGCGGATGCCCACGCGGTCGGCGCCCCAGACCTTGGCCACAGTGTCGGTGACTTCCAGCGTCAGGCGGGCGCGGTTTTCGATGCTGCCGCCATAGGCGTCGCTGCGGTGGTTGGTGGAGTCGCGCAGGAACTGGTCGAGCAGGTAGCCGTTGGCCGAGTGCACTTCCACGCCGTCAAAGCCTGCACGCTTGGCGCATTCGGCCGCATGGCGGTATTGCTCGACGATGCCGGGGATTTCGCTGGTTTCCAGGGCACGGGGCATGGATACCTCGGCCACGCCGTTGGGCGTGAAGGTGACGCCTTCGGCCTTGATGGCAGAGGGGGCGACAGGGGCCACGCCACCGGGCTGCAGGTCCACGTGCGAGTAGCGGCCCACGTGCCACAGCTGGGCCACGATCTTGCCGCCGGCCGCGTGCACGGCGTCGGTGACCTTCTTCCAGCCGGCGACCTGTTCCTCGGTCCAGATGCCGGGCGTGAGGTTGTAGCCCCGGCCCTGTGCGGAGATGTTGACGGCTTCGCTGATCAACAGGCCCGCGCTGGCGCGCTGGGCGTAGTAGGCGGCGTGCAGTTCGGTGGGCACGCCGTCGTCACCGGCGCGGCTGCGGGTCAGCGGGGCCATGACGAAGCGGTTGGCGAGCGACAGGCCCCCCAGTTGGGTGGGGGAGAACAGATCGGTGTGAAGGCTGTGGTCGGTCATGGTGTGCAGTGGTGGTGGTTGAACAAAAAGGAAGAGGGATGGGTAAGAGGTGAAGAGTTTAAAGTTGACCAGTCGTCTACAAACAAGGCAAATAAAAAGCGGCGGCCAGGCCTGCTCAGCCCAGCAGTCGCTTCGTGGACACAAGGGCTGCGGCAAATGGCTCCTCATGCCGGCCCAGCTTGGACAGCAGGGAGGCGCCCAGCCACAGCTGGTACAGCGATTCAGCCAGCGTGGGGGCGTCCATGGTGGAGGTGATGGAGCCATCGGCCTGGCCGGCGCGCACGCAGTCGGTCAGCCGGGTGATGATGGCGTCGGTGCCGGTGCGCAGCACCGAGCGCATGTCGTCGGACAGGTCGCAGACCTCGGGGCCCAGCTTGACCACGAGGCACTGGCCTCCTGCATGGGCCGAGCACTGGTTCTGCGTCCAATGGCGGAAGTAGGTCATCAGCCGGGAGATGGCCGGATCGGGCGTCTCCATGAGCGCATCGATCTTGGCCAGGTACTCGTCGAAATACTCCTGCAGCAGGGCCTGGCCGAACTCTTCCTTGGACTTGAAGTAGTAGTAGAAGGAGCCCTTGGGCACGCCCGCAGCCGCGACGACCTCGGCCAGGCCGACGGCCGTATAGCCTTTCTGGGTCATCAACGCCTTGGCCACATCAAGGATGTGCTGGCGTGTTTCCTGTGCGGGTTTCTTCATGGGATCGAAGTCTAACGCAAAAACCGACCAGTCGTCTACAAACTTTGTTCCCCCGTCATTCCCGCGGTCGCAAGGCCTGCGCCGTGTCGGGCAAGTCACCCGGGCGGATGATGCGCGCAAGGCCCATCCTGTCGCTCAGAAAGTCGATCAAGGCCCGGGCGGCGCCGGACTGGAATCGGTTGGGCATGTACAGCATGAACATGCGGCCCTGGTTGATGCTGAACTCGTAGTCCTGCATGGCCAGCACGACGCGGCCATCGTCCACCTGGCGGCGCACCATGTAGTCGGGCACCAGCCCCACGCCCAGGCCGCCGGTGATGCAGTCGCACAGGAAAGGGTAGCTGCGCGACATCAGCGTGGGCGTGATGTCCAGCTCCTCCAGCGGCTGGCCGTTCCGCGCAATCTGCAGGCGCACCTTGCCGCTTTCGCCGCCCGATGTGATGAGCGGCGTGCGCGACAGCTCGGACGGGGTCTCCGGCAGGCGGTGGCTGCGCAGCCAGTCGCTGGAGGCGCACAGGCTGTAGCGCACCGGCCCCATGTCGCGCGCCACCAGCATGGGCGGCGGGTCGGACATGACGCGGATGGCGATGTCCACGCTGTCCTTGAGCAGGTTGTCTATGAAGTTTTCCAGGCGGATGTCCAGCACCACCTGCGGATGGGCGCGCTTGAACTCGATCAGCCACGGCGCCATGACCAGGTGGCCGTAGCCGGTGGGCACGCTCAGCCCGATCTTTCCCGAGATGTCGTCCGTGCTGCTTTGGGCCAGTTCGCGCACCAGTTCGGTCTCGTTGAGGATGTTGCGCGCATGGCGGTAGATGCGCCGGCCGACCTCGGTGGCCTCCACGCCCTGGGGCGTTCTGCGCAGCAGCGATGCGCCCAGGGACTTCTCCAGCCGGGCCAGGTGGTAGCTCACGTTGGCCCGCGACATGTTCAAGAACTTTGCCGCCTGGCTCAGGTTTCCGTGTTCGATGATCTGGACAAGGATGTTGAATGCCAGGAGATCCATGCGTTGCGGTCCAAGGGGGTGTCAATATTGTTTGACATGATGTCAACCGCCGCCGCCATTGTCAAAGAGGGTGCGCTGGGCAGAATGGGCCAGCCAGAACACATAAACATTCAAGGAGACAAGATGGCAGGCATCACAAAAAGACAGGCGTTGGCCAAGGGCATGGCGCTGGGCGCCATCGGCGTGGCTGCGTTCGCATCGCTGTGCGGCGCGGCACAGGCCAATACCGATACCGGTGCCTGGCCCGACAGGCCGATTCGCCTGGTCGTTCCCTTCCCGCCGGGCGGGCCCACCGATGGCGCGGCGCGCGTCTACGCCGAGGCGCTGGCGCGCCAGCTGGGCCAGCCCGTGGTGATAGAGAACAAGCCCGGCGCATCGGGCGCGGTGGCGGCAGGCCAGTTCCGCACGGCAGCGCCTGACGGCTATACGCTGATGATGATGGTCACGCCCACCATCATGGCGCCGCATTTCTTCAAGAACGTCAAGTTCCACCCGGCCACGGATTTCGCTCCGGTCACCAAGATCTACGACCTGCCCAATGTGATTGCGGTCAATGCGCAGTCCCTGCCCAAGGTGACGGACCTCAAATCGCTGTTCCAGTACGCCAAGGCGCAGCCCGCCACGCTGGACTACACCAGCTCCGGGGCGGGCAGCTCGGGCCACCTGAGCATGGAACTGATGAAATCCGCCAAGCTGCACACCATGCAACACGTGGCCTACAAGGGCAGCGCGCCCGCCATGAACGACACGCTGGGCGGCGTGGTGCCGGTGATCTATGCGGACATGGTGTCTGCGCTGCCCCATATCCGCAGTGGCCGGCTGAAGGCGCTGGCGGTGGGCACGCCGCAGCGCGTGAAGGCGCTGGACGGCGTGCAGACCATGGCCGAGCAGGGCTTTGGCGGCTATGAGGCATCGTCCTGGGGCGGGCTGGTGGCACCCAGGGACACGCCGCGCGCCATCATCGACAAACTCAGCGCCACCTCGCGCCAGCTGCTGGCCACCGACGAGGTGCGCGACCGTTTCGAGAAGATCG
The DNA here is from genome assembly GCF_017355445.1 of Delftia sp. SD018. Classification (NCBI taxonomy): domain Bacteria; kingdom Pseudomonadati; phylum Pseudomonadota; class Betaproteobacteria; order Burkholderiales; family Comamonadaceae; genus Delftia; species Delftia sp. SD018. Next base: position 19,928 of record NZ_JADDRN010000037.1, on the reverse strand, counting down.
GCGTGACGGCCGCCTACCTCAACCCCCAGGACACCGAGGCCCTGATCCGCAGCGACTACACGCGCTGGGGCGAGGTGGTGCGCACCAACGGCCTGGGCGCGGAGTGAGCCCATGGCCATGAGTCCTATTCCTGCGCAATCCATGTTCCGGCCCCTGCGGGCCGTGCGCTCCCTGGCCGATGTGGAGGCCATCGAAAGCCAGCCCATGGCCGGGCTGATCACGGCGCAAACGGTCTACGACCTCTTTTGCAACTCCGCGCGTGAGCACGGCCAGGGCAGGGCGCTGAGCTTTCTGCCCCAGGCCGGCAGCGTTCATGACGCCCGGCACCTGAGCTATGCCGAACTGCTGGGCAAGATCCACCAGACGGCCAACGCCCTGCATGCGCTGGGCATGGGCGCCAGCGACACGGTGGCCACCCTGCTGCCCGGCTGCATGGAGTACCACTTTGCGCTGTGGGGCGGTGAGGCGGCGGGCATCGTGCAGCCCATCAATCCGCTGCTGAGTGCCGAGAAGATCTCTGCCCTGATGCGGACCACGGGCGCGCGCTTTCTGATCGCCTGGGCGGACGAGGACGATGCCGGCATCCGCGAGAAAGTCACGGCGCTGGATGCGGACCTGGCGCATGTGCTCTGGGTCTCGCATGAAGGCCGGGTTCCCCAAGGAGATAGACAGCGCTGGCCCGCCAGCGATCTGCATGCCGCCCTGGCCGCCCAGCCCTCCGACCGGCTGGTGAGCGGGCGCCAGCCCCAGGCCGGCGACGTGGCGGCCTACTTTCATACCGGGGGCACCACGGGTGCGCCCAAGATCGCCGTGCAGACGCATGGCGCCCAGGTCTACACCGCCTGGGCCAGCGTGCAGATGCAGGGCCTGAACACGGCCGACCGCACCATCAACGGCTATCCGCTGTTCCATGTGGCGGGCGTGCTGCCGGGCTCGCTGGCCTGCTTCTCGGCCGGGGCCCACGTCATCATTCCGACCACCGGTCTGTTCCGCAACAAGGCCGTGATTGCCGGCTTCTGGCGCATGGCGGCGCAGTGGAAGCCCACGCTGATGTCGGCCGTGCCCACGGTGCTGGCCGCGCTGGTGGAGGTGCCGCTGCAGGGGGCCGATGTGTCCTCCATTCGCTACTTCCGCACGGGCGCCGCGCCGCTGTCGCCCGAGGTGGCGGCGCGCTTCAAGGCGCACAGCGGTTTCCATGTGCACGAGAGCCTGGGCATGACCGAGATGACGGGCATCTCCACCATCACGCCGCCCGGCCTGCACGCGGCGGCCGGCCATGTGGGCCTGCGCCTGCCGTTTGCGCGCCTGGCCGTGCGCCGCATGGGGCCGGACGGCAGGCCATCGGACCAGGAAGCCGCGCCCGGCGAAACCGGCATGGTGGTGTTCCAGTCGCCCAACCTGTTTTCCGGCTACCTGGGCGGCATCGCGCCGTCCAGCTACCTCACCGATGACGGCTGGCTGATCACGGGCGACCTGGGCTCGGTCGGCGACGATGGCCTGCTGCGGCTGCGCGGGCGTTCCAAGGACGTCATCATCCGCAGCGGCCACAACATCGATCCGCAAGTGATAGAGCAGGCGCTGGAGCGCCATCCCGCCGCCAAGGCCTGCGCCGCCGTGGGCGCACCCGATGCCTATGCGGGCGAGGTGCCTGTGGCCTTTGTCGCGCTCCACCCCGGCGCCCAGGCCGATGAGACCGAACTGCTGGCCTTTGCCGCAGCCGGCGTGGACGAAGCGCCTGCGCGCCCGCGCTATGTGCGCATCATCGATGCGCTGCCCACCACCAACGTGGGCAAGGTCTACAAGCCGCGCCTGCGCAGCATGGCCGCAGAAATCTACGCCCGCACCCTCGTGGCCCAGGCGCATGAGCGCATGGGCCTGCCGCTGCCGCCCGCGGCCAGCACCACGCACGCGGAAGGCGAGGGCTTTGTGCTGCGCCCGGCCAGGGCGGCTGACCGGAGCCCTTGGGAGCAGGCCGCCGAGGAGTTGGCCTTCACGGGCGAGCCGGTGCGCATCGAGGATGCCGCCTGAACGCTGGGCCGGACCCCATTGCAGCCACCTGGTGAACTGCGCCGGGGCGGTGTGCAATGCGCATAGAATGCAAACCATTCGCATTCAATAACCAATGCGGCGCCATGCGGCCGCACCCCACTCCCCAAGCACGTTCATGCCGTCGGCCCGTTGTGGCGCCGATGGCTGTTTTTTTGTCCTTTGAGGAAGCTGCAATGAAGAAACACTGGATTCTTGTCTCCGCACTCCTGGCCGCCAGCGGCGCCAGCCAGGCCCACCAGATCTGGCTGGAACAGCCGGCCGGCGAAACCGCCGTGATCCGCTTTGGCGAATTCGGCGACAACCTGCGCGAGACATCGCCGGGCCTGCTCGACAAGTTCGGCAAGCCCGTGGCCACCCTGGTGTCTGCCCAGGGCGAGAAGGCGGCCGATGGCCGCAAGACCGGCACCGGCTTTGCGCTGCCCTTCAAGGCCGCCCAGGGCGACAGCATCGTGGCCGAGGATGCCGGCTACCCGCTGTACACCAGCAAGAAGGGCGAGCAGGAACTGCGCAACTGGTACCACCCGGCTGCGCGCCTGATCACCGGCTTTGCCGCCCAGGCCCCGCGCCTCACGCTGGATGTCGTGCCCTCGGGCAAGGCCGGCGAGTTCAAGGTCATCTACAAGGGCCAGCCCCTGCCCAAGGCCAAGGTCGTGCTGACCGTGCAATCGGGCTGGAGCAAGGAAGCCCATGCCGACGAGCAGGGCCTGGTGCAGTTCGACATGCCCTGGAAGGGCATCTACGTGGCCGAAGCCACGCACGACGAGCGCAGCGGCGGTGAGCGCACCGGCCCGAACGGTGCAGAAAAATACGACGGTGTGCACTATGTGACCTCGGTCACCTACGTCAAGCCCGAAGGCGTGGCGCCCATCGCTGCCGGCCCTGCGGCCAAGCCCAACAAGTAAGCGCTGCGGCCAAACACCTTGGCCCGAGACGCAGGCAGCCATGCCTGCCGGCCTCCATGCCTCATGCATGGAGGCTTTTTTATGGACGCTGCAGTAGGAACACATGGGTGGGTGCGGGATTCGTCGTATACGATTGAATATTTCGTAAAGAGAGGGGCGTGGGCTTCAACGCCGCGTTCTAGAGGAGGAAATCCATGTTCAAACGCATACGGTCCCGCGGCCTGGCGCCGCTCCTGGCGCTGTTGTTGGCTGGCTCGGCCAGTCTGGCCCATGCCGATGAAGGCCTGCTGCTGGCCGCTGGCGCCGGCTACCGCAAGCCCGTGCTGGAACTGCTGCAGGCCTTCAGCCAGGCCACGGGCATTCGCGCCGAGGCCAGCTTTGGCAACATGAAGAAGATCGAGACGCAGGCCCGCCAGAACCCCGAGATCGCCGTGCTGATCGGCGACCGCGCCTTTGTCGAGCCCATGCAACTGGCCGAGCGCTACATCACGCTGGGCCAGGGCCAGCTGGTGCTGGTGGCCTCGCGCGGCCAGCGCCTGGAAAGCGTGCAGGACCTGGCCAGGCCCGAATTCAAGCGCATTGCCATCGCCGACCGCAGCAAGGCCGTATACGGCAACGCAGCGCGCATCTGCCTGGAGCGCCTGGGCCTGGCGCAGACGCTGGGCGAACGCCTGGTCGAAGTGGCCACGGTGCCCCAGGTCAGCGCCTATGTGACCACCGGCGAGGTGGATGCAGGCTTCGTCAACAAGACCGAGGCCCTGGCCCTGAAAGACCGCGTGGGCGCCAGCGTGCCGGTGGCGGCCAGCTGCCATCCGCCCATCGAACTGAGCCTGGCCGTTCTCAAGGGCCGCGCCTCATCGCCGCAACTGCAGGCGCTGCTGGACTTCATCGCCACTCCGCAGGCCCGCCAGGTGCTGGAGCGGCACGGCCTTTGATGGGCCACCCTGGCAACTGACAGTCCATGACCGCCTCCGTTTGCGCCCAGGCGCCGCTGGCCCTGACCGCGCATGTCATTGCCTGGAGCCTGATGCTGCAATTGCTGGTGGGCACGGGCCTGGGCTGGCTGCTGGCGCGGCGCCGGTTTGCGGGGCGCCAGCTGGTCGATGCACTGGTCAGCCTGCCGCTGGTGTTTCCGCCCATCGTGCTGGGCTATGGCCTGCTGGTGCTGCTGGGCCGGCAAGGGCTTGTCACCCAGATGCTGCCGGCCGTGCTGCGGCCCGACATCGTGTTTTCGCAAACGGGCCTGGTCATTGCGGCCTTCATTGCCGGGTTGCCGCTCATGGTCAAGCCCACGCAGGCCGCCTTTGCAGGCACTTCGCCACGCCTGCTGGAGGCGGCGGCCATGCTGGGGCACCGCCCCTGGTCGGTGTTCTGGCGCATCGAGATGCCGCTGGCCCGGCGCGGCATTGCGGCCGGCCTGATCCTGTCGGGGGGCCGTGCGTTGGGCGAGGTCGGCCTGTCGCTCATGCTGGGCGGCAACATCATCGGCCGGACGGAAACCCTGTCACTGGCCATCTACAACAACGTATTGGATGGCAATCTGGCCTGCGCCAATCAGCTCTCTGTGCTGCTGGGCGTGCTGGCCATGGCGGCCTTCATGGTGCTCAGGCGGTTTGGCGCGCTGTGAGCAGAGGGCAGGGCCGGGCAGGGCGCAAGCTGGAAAGGACTCAGGGCAGGAACGGTGAGGACAGCAGCCGCAAGCCGATGGAAAACCACCGCTCCTGCGTGCTGCTGCCTGCGCGATTGCCGTAGGTGGCATCGATCTGCACATGTCCAGGCACCAGCCAGTAGCGCAGGCCCATCTGGTAGAAGGGCTTGCCCTGGTTCTGGCCGAATGTCTCGGCAATCAGCCAGGTGCTCTGGCTCAATTGGGCCTCGGTGGCCAGGCCCCAGGTCATGAGGTTGCGATGCGCCTGCGCCGTGCGCAGCCAGCCCACGTTGGTGTGGAAGAACAGCCGGTCATCGCGCAGCGAGAACGTGACGGGCACATAGGCGTACAGATCCCCCCGGCCCTGGCCCTCGTCATTCGGATGCCGCGCATTGCCCACGGCCAGGCCCCAGCCCCAGCCATTGGGCTGCAGTTCCTTGAACAGGGTCTTGCCCTGGATCACCACATCCGTGGTCCGGCTGCTGCCGTCCTCTCGCGTGCGTGCCGCGCCCAGCGTCAGCTCCAGATTGCCCGTGAAATTGCAGGCCGGCTGCGCCCAGAACTCCGTGCTGTCCTTCCTGGACTTGACCCAACTTTCCAGCTGGCAGGACTTGGCATCGACGATGCGGGCATCGTCCGTGATCATGGGGCGAGCCGAGTGGGCCGGGCTGGTGCCGAGACAGGCTGCCAGGCCCAGGGCTGCTGCCGTCCAAAGTGGGTGGGAATTGCGCATGGCCCGCCATCCTAAGGCCGAAAAATGACGCCACCAGAACATTGCTGTGCAAGGAGCGCCACAACAACGGCTGTGCACGGATTTACCCCATATGGCCCCATATGACCCTATATGCCCTTATATGGCTGGCACATCGAGGCACAGACGCAGACCCGCCATCTGCCCGGGCATGTTGGCCAGCGGCAGCTGAAGCTCCGTCAGCAGCATGGCCTGCTGCATGGGATGCTGAAACGGATAGAACGCCGCCGCACCGCCACGGATGCGCCACTCGTGCGGACTGGCCAGCAGCCGGGTGAACGTGGCCACCGCCAACGCCGCCATTCCCCAGGGATTGGCGGCCGCGCGGTTGAGCTGCCCATCGCCAAACTGCGTCAGGCACACATCACCGGACAGATCGCGCTGGGGAACCGCGTCCCCGCACACATACAGCCGCTCCGCGCCCGCCTTCGCAACGTACTCCCACTCATGGTCCCAAGGCAGGCGATAGCCTGTGGCGGCCAAAAAGCGTTGCGCTTCCTCTTGCGTGACATAGGCGGGAAACGGCCCGTCCTCGCTGTAGAAATCAGGCCGCTCCAGCCCATCGCACAGCTCCACATGCTCTTCAATCACCCACTCGAACGTGGGAAAGCGGCCCATCAGAAATGCGGGCACATGCACGGGACCCTCCTGCGCTGCATGGACCACCGGCGCAATCAAGGACCAGTCCTCCGCAGGAATCGAATCGCGCAACGTCGCCAGCCGCTGCGCCGTTGCCCCGTAGGTGAAATCGCCGCCCAGGACCAGGGTCAGCGTTGACTCATGCTGCGCGTCGTAAAAGCAGGGAACCTCCCATGCCGCGCCCTCAGCAGGCTCTGTAGAGACGAATGGTTTGGCGAACTCGAAGCCGCGCGGCAGCCCCTCCAGAATGGCTTGGCAAATCTTTTCGCGGCGGGAGGGCAGGGTGGATTGCCAGGATTGGGGGCTGGCGAGTTCAGGGATGGTGCGCATGGTCGGGACAAAATCACATGACTTCAAACAGATGAAATTTGATGCTGTGCGGATTTTTGCCGAAATCTCCAGGCAGTTCGCCACGCATGGTCAGATCGCACCTCTTGTCTTGCCTGAAAACATCCATCTCGTAGCCCCAGCCTCCGTAATTCAATCGATAGACCCTGATTGAGGAATTTTCATCGTCGGCACAAATTTCATCTTCTTCCAGAATAATCTGGCTACCTATTGGAGGAGGTGCAAGCGAGGTGAAATCGTCTTTGCCGAGATAATTTTCCAATGCTTCAAAAGCCTCATCCATTTGCAGTGGGCTGATACCGAAGTGGGCTTCAAGGGTTTTCAGATCTTGGTGAAAGAATGCGGTCGCCAGCAAGCGGATGTATTTCTCTGCGGTCTCCAGATTTAGTGGATGAAAATTTTGGGTTGTATTCATATGAATGGGCAGCTGCCATGTCTGGATCTTAAATAAAGATTGTAGAACCATTGGTGGAAATTATTTCAATATATGGCCCGTGGCTACTAATATTTGTTTTATTTTTCTAAGCTTCCTGTTACTCCTTCTCGCCAGTACTGCAGATATTTCAGCGAAGTCATTTTCAACAGCCTTGGTGGAGATTTTTCTGTTTTTCATATCATCGATTATTGCGGCATTGGTTTCAAATGTAAGAGCTAGAGCGTTTTCCTTGTGATATGAAAATCTACAAACGCATAGATCATTAATGATGAGTGCGCCATCGGAGTTTTTGCTGTCAAGGAACAATCTCATGTTGGCTGGCTTATTAATCATCTTAAGGATGGTGGATAACCTGAATCCATGGAAATCAAGGCCGCTACCCCATATTTTCCCTTTGAGAGTGTATATCTTGAAGTTGATTCCATGGTTTCTATTAACTATGGAATAATATTTCTCGAATAATTCATGGTCATTCGGATCTCCCTCTCTGGAAAATCCCGTGGATGCCAGGTCTTCTATGCTTTCTGGCACCGTTGCCAATGTTTCAACATTCAGACATATTTCTCCAAATAAATATTTGTTTAAAATAATGCTTATATTTGGGTAATCGATTGTCATAATTGGGCTATGTATCCAACTGTATGGACTTCAATAATACATTTTCCTTTTGCAAAGGGTATCGTGTGGCGGCAAAGAAGGTTAGGCAATCGGCTCTGATTCTTAAGATGTTCAGTCCCACAGTGAGATGCCACGACCAGTAGACCAAGAGTAGGCCGTGGTGCGGCCAAGACCCCTTGGCCTTGTTCGTCGGTCAACTCGAGCGGGGCGCCGATCTGGTCGCATTGGTACCAGTAGGTGCTGTGCTCTTCGCCCGCGCCCTGCACGGTGGCCAGCGGCACAAAGCTCCCCGGCTCGTAGATATAGAGCGCCTGCCTTGCACCGCGTTGGCTGTGCACCATGAGGTCACCATCCCACAGGTAGTGGGTGCTGCCGAAGGCATCGCTCTTGGAGACGCGCCGGCCCAGGGGGTCGTAGGCGTAGCGGGTGGCCTGGGTGACTCCGTGGCGCGTGGTGTTCGATTCGATGAGCTGGTGGTCTGCGTTCCAGGTCAGGTCCAGCACTTCCTGGGTGCCGGCCTTCTGGTTGCCCCGGGTGCGCTTTGTGACGTTGCCGTGCACGTCGTATTCAAAGTGCAGGTCCTGGTAGAAGCGCAGGCGGTTATCACCGACAACGCCCAGGGTGGTTTCCACGGGCTGGCCGTCTTTGCCGGGGATGGAGTCCAGCAGGTTGCCGGCGGGGTCGAAGGCAAACAGTTCGCGGGCCAGCGGGCTGCCTTGTGCGGGCAGGCTGGCGAGGATGCGGCCCGTGTGGCCGTATATACGGATGTATTATGGAATTTTAGATCATAAATATAAACTGCTTGAGTATTGGGATTCGATTTTCGTCTTGCACAAAAGGTTGCCGCAGCGTCAATTTTTGCGTCATTGCTCTATATATCGATAGCGTATTTGAAATTTATTCCATTGAATTTATGAATTTACTGTATTTTTTAATCCAGCCATTATTGCCATAAATTTCGCCAGTTAATCCGTCACTTATTTCTGATATATCTTCAACTCCTTGATAGCTTATTCCAATGACTTCTTGTTCTGCCATTCGTAGAATTCTGAATAAAGCAGAGTCGACTGCGAAAGCGATTAGGAAATCAAAATGAGATTTCTGATTTTCTGAAAGTGATGCATAAAATTCTTGCAACCTCTTTGCTTCATCTGTTTTATATTTCCCGTTTGCACAGTCGGTGACTCTTTCTATAGATGAGTCTCTAACTGTGTGAATAATGTCTTCGCCAAATTTATCTAGTGTTGAATCTTGCATATTATTTATTCCAAGGAATTCTGCTCGGTGTAGTAGCGCCAAGACTTCTAAGTTTTCTCAAGCTCTGCGCAGCCAGTGATCTTGCGGTTTTCTCATCTGCACCACCTTCTTTAAGACATTCTACAGCGATTTTTGTATGCTCCGATATGGTGTTTTTTGACTTCCCAGATTTGCAATCACAACTAAGTCTATCAAACTCTCGACGTTGGCAAGCGGTAATTTTGTCATGATCTATGCCATTGTTTTTCATCCAATCATTGCCAAGGCAGAACATATCATTCATTATTTGTTTGTAATTTGATAGATCATTCCAGGCAGCTTTCGCATGAACATGGTGACCACCAACGGTTTTGTATGAGCCTGTGGCACAAGAGTTAACTAGACCTAGAGGATCAATCCATTCTGTGGTGTTCGGTGCAAACGTATAAAAATTATGATCGCCTAAAAATCTGATTGGATCTTGAGATATAAACTTACCAACCACCGGATCGTAGTACCGAAACCGGTTGTAGTGCAGCCCCGTCTCCTCATCAAACTGCTGTCCCTGAAACCTGAAGGGTTGCTCAACGGGCGGTGGTTGAGGTGATGCTGCGGGCTTTGAACCCCAAGCCCGCGCGCTGATCGGCCGATCATCGGTGCCGGTCCTCAACACGCTGCGCATGACCGCCTCGCCCCAGACCTTGTAGTCCGCCGCCCAGGCCACCTGGCCTTGTTCGTCGGTCAGCTCCAGCGGGGCGCCGATCTGGTCGCACTGGTACCAGTAGGTGCTGTGTTCCTCGCCCGCTCCCTGAATGGTGGCCAGTGGCACAAAGCTCCCCGGCTCGTAGATATAGAGCGCCTGCCTTGCACCGCGTTGGCTGTGCACCATGAGGTCACCATCCCACAGGTAGTGGGTGCTGCCGAAGGCATCGCTCTTGGAGACGCGCCGGCCCAGGGGGTCGTAGGCGTAGCGGGTGGCCTGGGTGACTCCGTGGCGCGTGGTGTTCGATTCGATGAGCTGGTGGTCTGCGTTCCAGGTCAGGTCCAGCACTTCCTGGGTGCCGGCCTTCTGGTTGCCCCGGGTGCGCTTTGTGACGTTGCCGTGCACGTCGTATTCAAAGTGCAGGTCCTGGTAGAAGCGCAGGCGGTTATCACCGACAACGCCCAGGGTGGTTTCCACGGGCTGGCCGTCTTTGCCGGGGATGGAGTCCAGCAGGTTGCCGGCGGGGTCGAAGGCAAACAGTTCGCGGGCCAGCGGGCTGCCTTGTGCGGGCAGGCTGGCGAGGATGCGGCCCGTGGGGTCGTAGCGGAAGTCCTGGCGGCCGCGCAGGGAGTCGGCACGGGCGATGAGCTGGCCTGCTGCGTCGTAGGCGTAGCCGCGCTCCAGCGTGGCGTTGGGGCTGCCGGGCCGGATCACGTGGCCGCTGCCTTGCAGCGCGGCGCGGTGGCGCAGCAGACGCCCGGCAGGGTCCCAGTCGTAGCGGCTGGACAGGGCACCCTGGGTGCGGCGCACTTCGCGGTGCAGGGCGTCGCGTTCCATGTCGGCGATGACCTGGTGCGCGGCCGGAGGCTGGTCAGGGCCTTGCGCCGCAGAGATGTTGATCTGGTGCAGGTGGCCCGAGCCATAGAACAGCCAGTGCAGGGTGCGGCCATCAGGCATGCGGGTGTGGGTGCGGTTGCCCAGTTCGTCGTAGCCGTGCGAAAGGCTACGCTGCAGTTTCTGGCGGGCCTGGCCTGTGGCATTGCCGAGAGCCTGCAGGGTCTGGGTCTCGCTGAGCAACTGACCCACGGGGTCATAGGCAAAGGCCAGGTGGGAGGCGGCGTTGCCGGCCTGGGTCAGGCGGCCCAGGGTGTCGTAGCGGTAGGTGGTTTCTTCCACGGGGCCGGTGTGGCCCAGGGCGCGCTTGGCCAGCAGACGGCCCAGGGCGTCGCGCTCGAAGCAGGTGACCTTGCCGGGCCCGGCGTCGCTGCCACCGGCCTCGATGACGTGGGTCAGTTCACCGGCGGCGTTGTAGATGTAGCGCTGCCAGCGGCCGTCGAAGCCGACTTCGTCGGTGAGCTGGTCGCGCAGGTCGTAGCGGAAGTGGGTGCGGGCGTGGTTCTCGTTGTCCAGGGCAATGAGGCGGCCGGCTTGGTCGTAGTGGTAGGTGAGGCTGCGGCCTGCGGCGTCAATCCGGGTGAGCGGGCGGCCCATGCCGTCGTAGGTGTAGCGGGTGCTCTGGCCCATGGGGTCGGTGTAGGCCAGCAGGTGGCCTTCGCCGTTCCAGGCGTAGAGGTGGGTGGACTCTGCGGGCTGATGGCCTTGAGCTGACGGGGCAGATGGTTCGATGACGCGTATCAGCTGGCCTGCGTCGTTGTATTCGTAGCGGGTCTGCTGGCCCAGCGCATCGGTGCGCAGCACGGGCTGGCCCAGGGCGTCGTAGGCGAAGCGCGTGGTCTGGCCCGAGCAGTCGGTGTAGGCCACAAGGCGGTCGGCCTCATCCCAGGCCAGGTGCTTGGAGCCTCCCTTGGCGTCAATGACTTCCACGGTGCGGCCCCGGGCGTCATGGCGGTAGCGTGTGGTGCGGCCCAAGGGGTCGGTGGCCTGCACAAGGTGGCCCCGGCTGTCGTATTCCTGTTGCCATTCATGGCCCAGGGCGTCGCGCAGCGTGGTGACCAGGTCCAGCGGGTTGTATTCCAGCGTGGTGGCATGGCCCATGGCGTCGATGATCTGGACCAGGTTGCCGCGTGCATCGCGGCGCAGGGTGGTGCGGCGGCCCAGGGGGTCTATGCGGCCTGTGGAGGCGCCGGTGGCATCGGTGGGGGTCTGCTCGATGATCTGTTCGGGTGTGCCTTCCGCGATGACGGTGGCAATGATGTTGAAGCGCGCATCCCAGTGGTAGGCGGTGGTGCGGCCCAGGCCGTCGGTGTGGCGCGTGACACGCTCATGGGGCAGGTAGGTGAAGCGGTCGTCGTCCTGGCCGGGCACCGGCGTGTCGGCGCACCAGGAGCGCAGCACGCGGCCTTGGGGTCCTTCGATGTCGTACTGGGCGAAGTAGCGATGCCCGCTGGATTTGCGGTAGCCCACCAGCACGCCGGAGCGCCAGGCGTATTGGCGGTAGGGCTGGCTGCCGTGGCGGGTGGAGATGAGCTGGCCCTGGGCGTCGTAGGCGTACTGGGCCAGGGTCTGCGGGGCGTGCTCCGGGGTATGCAGGACCACGGCAGTCAGGCGTGCGCCGGCAAAGGCATCCAGCGGTAGTGTGTCTGGCGCGCTCCAGTGCAGGTGCAGGCGGCGGCCTGCGGTGTCGCTCAGGCCAGCGAGCAGGGGGCGGGCAAAGGGCGCGGGTGGCTTGCCCTGTGTGGCAGGGGCAGCACCCTGGCCTGCGGCGTAGCGTGCACTCCAGGTCTGCGTTGTGGCGGGTTCGTCCGAGCCCACGGCGTATTTCCAGTGCAACTGAACGATGTTGCCGTCGCGGTCCTGGAGCGCCGCCAGCGGCAGGCGCCATTGCTCGGGCGCTTCGCGGCGGAAGAGGCGGGACAGGCCTTCCTTGTAGGTGATGGCCCAGAGGTCGGGTGCGGGGTGGCTGAGCGTGAACTTTTCATAGATGTCGAAATGCTCGGCTCCCACGGCCAGGGAGGGCAATGTGACGTACAGGCCTGTGTCGTCTGCCAGCACGCAACCATCGGCCGACAGGCGCAGTTCCTGCGTGAATTCATGACTCCAGCCCCGGCCCCAGGGGCTTTCTTCGGCAAGGCCCGAGATGTAGCGGCGCCGCCAGACGATGGGGATGGGGCCTGCCAGGGTGAAATCGGTTTCGTCCAGGTGCTTCTGGCCGGTGGAAAGGATGACGGGAAAACGTGTGGCGCACTGCGAGCAGGGGCCCTTGCCATCGGGCTTCTTGGTGTCGCTGTGCTCGGTGGTGGGGTGCTTGTCGTTGCTGCCCTCACTTTGGGTTTTGCGCTTGTAGCGTTTGCCAGCCAGGGCCGCCAGCAGGGCGGCGCCGCTGCCCATCAGCCAACGGGCAAGCTGCATGCGGGCATTCTCCAGCTGTGCGGGCGTCATTTCTGATCCCCAGTTGGCAGTGATGTTGCGAATTTCTTCTGCAGCCTGTACCGCTGCCTGTCCGGTGCCTACGGCCCGATTGACCAGCACGGCTCCTCCTGCGGCTTGACCCAGCACGGGCACGCCTTGAACGGCCGTTGCTGCGACGGATACGGCAAGCCCCATGTACGTTTCGGGGTCCTTTAGCATTTCCATCACCGCCTGGGCTTCGGCTTCGGCTGCTGCCCCGAAGTGGCGGGCTTCCAGGCCTTTGAGGATCTTGCCGCCGTTCTCGATCATCTTGGCGGTTTCAGGCGCCAGTTTGATCAGGATGGCATTGGTCAGCGTGGTGACGCCGTTGACCACCATTTCGCCCGCTTCATGGACGACAGACTTGACGTAGGTGACGTGCTGGTTGACGTGGTCCTTGACCTTGGTGAACAGGCCCACGATGACACTGACCGGATCGTGCTTGCCGGTATCCATGGCGCCGTAGCGGTTGGCCATGTCGGTGCCGTATTCCTTGACGGTGCCCAGCGGAACCTTGATGGCGCTGCTGTTGTTGGAGTGCCAGGCCACGCCGGGGTCGCCCTTGGGCTTGAGGTGGACCGGGGTGGCCGGGTCAAAGGTCCAGGCGTTGGCTGTCTGGGTGATGGCGCCATCGCCGCCGCTGAAGATGTGCGTGCCCATGGTGTTCAGGACTCCTTGCTTTGCAGAAAGCGGGCCGAGAAGGTCTGCGTTGCCGCGCCGTTGCCGCTGTGGATGGGGTGTGCGTTGCTAGTGGACTGGATGCGGATGGTGCGTTCCAGTGCCACGGCGGCCACTTCCTCGCCTTCATCCAGCGCCCAACTGAGGATGGAGTTGGGCGGGCGTGCATCGTGGCGAAGGCGCTGGGCGGCCAGGGCCCAGTGCAAAGGGCCGGTGGCGGCGCCGACCTGGCCGGTCATGGCGGCAGGTTCCCAGGTGTCGGGCTGGAAGCTTCCGTCCAATCTGGCTCTGGCCATGATCTGGATGGCTGCTCGCCAGTCCGATCCGTCGAAATCAGAGACGGCACAGCCAACGTGCTCCTCTTTCCAGCCAGCGCCGTTCAGGGCGCCGCGCAGAACCTGGGCAAGCGGCGCTGCATCCGCCTGCTGCTGCGGCAGCCTGTGGGGCCCTGCGCCGCGTGCCAGCGCGGGTGCGTGGAGCACCAGATGGCGGTCATCCCGGTAGTACGTGTCTGCTGCGGCCCGCAGCAGCAGGGCGGCAGCAGCTTCACCGGAGATGCGCCCGTGAGGGCGGCTGTCTGTCAACAGGGCTGACTGGGCATGGGCTTGTACGAGGGTGGTTTCGTCCAGCAGGCTGTCTACGGCCAACAGCAGGGCATGGTCATTGGCTGAGGTGGGCGTGCCCAGGCTCTGCAAGGCGGCATAGCCTGCGCCATGACCGCCGAATACGGGCGTGCACGGTATGTCGATCAGGGGGGCTGATGCCTGCGGGCCTGCCCAGCGTTCCAGTGCAGCCAGCGTCTGGCGCCACAGCGCAGTGGCATCGTCCGCGGATAGACGTTGGGGCACTGCGAGCAGGATGCGGCGGGGCAGCGCCACTGTGTCGTTGGCGGGCCGGGCCTGCAGGTCCGCCACCAGGTCGGCCAACGCGGCGCCCAGCAGCTTGGCAAGGCGTGGCGTGTCCTGCGCGCTTTCAGTGATTTCTGGACAGGGTGCGATGGTGACGGGGTGCGGGCTGACGGCGGCCACGACGAGCTTGCGCATGCGCTTTTGCATTCCGGCCCAGGAAGCGGCGGACTGCCAGGCGCTGGTCCCTATGCAGGTGACTGCCCCGGCATGCTGGATGCGCCACAGGCCGTGAGAGTGGGGTGTCGTGTTCGATGCAGACATGCGGGAAGTCATTGCTGGGCTGCGATGGCAGCGGGTGCGTTTTCATGGGCCGTGAGATGGACCACGGCGATGCGTTCCTGTGCGGGCAGGGGCAGCAGTGCGCGCCACAGCAGTGAGGCATCGGCCTGCTCCGTGTCTACCGCCAGCGTGTCCCACCGCAGTTCCTGCGGAGGCAAAAGGGTGCCGCCGGCTGTTTCTGCCTGCGCCACAAGCGCCACGCGCGGCCACACAAAGCGCAGCAGCGGTTCATCGCCCATGTGGTGCAGAGTCAGCACGTCGCCGGCAAGCGGCGGATGAGGAAGCTGCAGCGACTCGGGGGCAGCGTTGCGGTGGCGCAAATCGTGGTCCAGAGGCAGCAGCGGGGCACGGCTTTGGCGCCAGGCATCGTCAAAGCTGCCTTGCAAGCCGCGACGTGGCTGGTGGTGGGGCGGTACCAGGCCCAGGCCAAGGGCCTGGTCCGGTACGGTGTCGTCCCAGTGCTTGATGGGCCTGTCCAGTGCTTGCATCCATGGCAGGGGAGACGAGGCCGCCTGCGCTGCCGTGCCGTAGAAACCCATGCCGTCTGGGTTGCGTTCGTCCACGAGCACGTTGTCCTTGGCATCCAGGGTCTGCCCGCCAAAGGCAAAGGGCCGCAGCAAGGGGATGCGAAGTGACGGCCCCAGTTCCTTGGCCGACAGCTGGCCGAAGTCCTTGAGCCACAGGCGCGGGCTGAACGCCCGCAGTGCGGCCAGGCGGTGCTGGCGCCCCTGGCTTGCATAGTCCACGGCGACGTCGATGCTGGAGGCCGGGCGCCCGTTCGGCGATACGGCACAGGCGTCGAGCAGCAGGTCAAACCACGGCTTGGGCGGTACATGCTCCGGTTCACAGACCATCCAGGGCTGCTGGGCACGCGGCTGCAGCACGGCCGCCTGGATTTCGTCCTTTGCAAGGCTGCCCAGAGGGCGCAGCACGCCGGCACGATGAATGGAACGCTGGCGCTCGGCAGGCCGCAGCCTTGGAATGCCCGTGGCGCTGGCCGCCAGTTCCCAGGTTCCCTTGGCAACGAGGGCCAGCATGTGCTTGCCCTGCGCGTCCATATGGGGAAAGGCCTGGGCGGCAAACGGGGTGTTGTTGACGATGCTGCAGTTCATGGCGCCGCCGCTTTGTCTTCCAGGCTGCTGATGAGCTGGATCGTCTCTACCGCAGTCATCTGCCGTTGGGCATGGTCTTCGTGCGACAGGGGGAACGGCCGGCCGGTGTTGGCAGCGTGCTCCACATAGAGCCAACGGCGCAGGCTGTGGCCTACATCGAAGGCTTCTTCCAGCGGCAGCAGCGTGTGCAATGGCTGTCCGGCGCGCAGGCGGATACCGTCCAGCGCCCAGAGGCGCTCCTTGAGCGCGGGGTCTGTCCAGTCGCTGATATGCCCGGGCTCCAGCCCCTGGCAGCCATTGGCGCAAAAGACCTCGCAGGCCAGGGCGCGCAGTGCGGCGATGCGCGCGGGCGCCTGGCCATGCGTGTGGGTGAGTTCGCCTGGCACCTTGCCGAATACCAGCCGCAGCAGATCGCGTTCGGCCGGCGTGACAGGCCTGTCTTGCTGCTCGATAAAGCGCAGGGTGGGCAGCAGCGCTGGCAGACGGCCGGCCAGCGCCACGGCGCGCAGCACTGTGTCGGGAGGAAGGCGCAGGCCTTGCGTGACTGCGGCAAGTGCCTGCTCGGGCTGGCGGGCAGTCCACAGTGCCATGGCAGTGTCTGCGGCCGAGGCCCAGAGTCCGGGGTGGGAGGCTTCCGTGGGGCCGTCGTTGGCAGTGAGGCGTTCTATATAACGCGCAAGCTCCCGCTGCAGCAGGCCGCCACCGGCTACGCACAGGACCTCCAACGCACGGCGTTGCAGCGCCAGGTCGTAGCCTTGCAGCACTGCGGCCAGCCGGGGCGCGGCCTGATCGGGCAATTGGCCCATGCGTGCGCAGGCCAGCAGGCAGGCTTCAGTGTCAGCGCCACGTTTGGCCGCTGCGTGTACCGCGTCCAGGTGGATTGGCAATGCCAGCAGGCCCGCCAGTTCCACCCCCAGGGCCAGCAAGCGGTCGTCGCTGGATGACAGCAGCAGGCCGCAGGTGTCGTCGGCGGCATGGAACCACAGGCCATCACGCACGGCAACGGGCTGCTCCTGGAGCAATTGCGCAATCAAGGCAAGGCGCTGCGTGGCATCTGCCTCGTGGGCTTCGGAAAGGGCGATGCGGACAAGCACCGCGCCGGCACGGTCAGTGGGCAGGGCCTGTGCATGGGAGGCAGCAGCTTCGTCCTGGGCTGCGGTGCCGCCGTAGTAGCGGCAGGCTGCCATCAGCATGTCCAGCCGCTGGTCTGTGGCCTTCAGGGCTCTGAGGGTGTGTTCGGTACGAAGCAGGGGCGCCCGGCGGCCATAGGCGCGGATGGCCGTGGCCAGTTGGCGCGACAGCATTCCGGGCAGCGGCGGGGCGGCATTGGCGCGGGAAAGAATGGTTGGCGTGTTCATGCGGTCGAGGCGAAGGAAAGGGCGTGCGGGCATTCCGCGTTCGCTGAGAGCGTTGCCTTCGGCGGCCTGGTCAATTCAGTTCGATGGAGCCGCCTTCAATGCGGTGGGTTTCGACGGCGGCGGCCGTGATGGTCTGGCCCCGGACCTGCACCTGCCCATCGCGGGTGAACTGCAGGCGCGTGTCGGCGCAGTGGACCAGCACGCTTTGCACGGCTTCCAGCTCCAGGCTGGCCACGCGCAGGCTGAGCGCGCCGCTGGCGCGGTCAAATTCCCAGGGCGGGCAGGCGGGCGCACCCGCTGCAGGCCAGGCGGCGACGATCAAGGGGGCAAGATCTTGCTGCCCTGGCTCTGGAGCCGGCATGGCGACCAGCACGTTTTGCCCGCTCACCAGCCTGGGCAGGTGGGTGGAGGCAACGGCCTGCCATTGCTGCCCCAGACATTGGATGGCGATACTGCCGTCCTCCTGCTGGGGATTCAGGACCTCCGCGGGCTGCAAGCCCGAGGCCATGTCGGTAGATTGCGCCTGCGCTGGGCGTTGCAGTGCGGTCATGGATGTGCTCCTGGGAAATTGGGGTGAGGGCGGCCGTGGCGGGGATGTGAATCAGTTTTCATGGATACCGCCGGAGGAGGTCGTGACGTCGTTGGCACCGATGAGCTGGATGCTGTTGCCGTTGACGGTGATGGTTCCGTCGGCCTTGAGCACAAGGCTGCTGCTGCCCACGGTGATGGCGACGCTTTGCGCGTCCATGGTGATGTTTGAGCCGCCGCCGCCACCACCCGAGCCGCTGTCGGACGGCGCAACCACGTTGCTGGCCAGACCGCCCCCACCTGCCGACGATCCGCCACCGCCGCCACCTCCAACGGTCAGCGAGTACGTGGTGCCGACCGTGGTCGTCTTGGTGCTGCCCACGCTGGTGGACTGACTGCTGCCCACGCTCGTGGTCTGGGTGCTGCCCACGATGGTGGCCATGATGGCGCCCACGTTTAGGTTGTAGGCGACGCCGACGTTTTCCATGCGCCCCACGCCCACGTTCTGCATGTAGGCGATGCCGATGGTCTCGGTCTTCATCTTGCCCACCTTGATCGACCAGTTGTTCCCGATCTTGTCCTTCTCGTTGCGGCCTATGGTCTTGCTGCGGTTCTTGCCGATGGAGATGTTCTCGTCGATGCCGACATCCTCATTGCGGTTGTCGCCAATGCTGATCTTCTCGTTGTGGTCCACCCGCTCCGTGCGGTTGTTGTGCACGGTGATGGTCTCGTCGCGGTCCACGGTCTCGGTGCGGTCGCGGTGGATGACGTTGGTTTCATCCCGGTCGATGGTCTTGCGCCGGTCGTTGCCCACCCATTTGTCCTCGTCGTTCTCGACTTCGGTGAGCTGGTCCTTTTGCGCATGCAGCCACAGCTGTTCGGCGCCCGCCTTGTCCTCGAAGCGGATGGCGTTGGCGTCGCCCTGGCCGTTCTTCATGCCCGCGCCCGGTGCGCCGCCCTTGCTGGATCTGGTCTTGATGCCCGATTGCGTGGCGTTGGCCGGCAGCGCCCAGGGCGGCATGTTGGAGGCGTTGTAGACGCAACCCATGACGATGGGGTAGTCCGGGTCGCCGTTGAGGAAGTCCACGATGACTTCCATGCCGATGCGCGGGATGTGCACCGCGCCAAAGCCCGGCCCGGCCCAGCTGGTGGCCACGCGCATCCAGCAGCTGGAGTTCTCGTTCATGCCGCCGATGCGGTCCCAGTGGAACTGCACCTTGACGCGGCCGTACTGGTCGCACCAGATCTCTTCGCCTGCGGGGCCGACGACGACGGCGGTCTGCGGGCCCGTGGTGCGTGGTTTGGCGGTGATGCGCTCGGGTTTGAAGGGCAGGCTGGTGGGCTGGGCCTGGAGCACGAATTTCTGTGTCGAGCCCTCGCCGCTGCCTCCGTCGCTGACGCGCGGGTTTTCTTCGAAGGCGTAGTCCACGGCCGTGACCAGGTAGGCCTGGTTCTGGTCGCCGCGCGGGTAGTTGTCCAGCGTGAAGGTGTAGCCCGGCGCCATGGCGCGGTGGTTGGAGCTGCCCTGCACCGTGCTCTGGCGCGTGAGGCTTTGCTGCAGGCGCACGCGGATGTAGTCCTCGCCGTCGCCGGTCTCGGTGTAGCCGCCCGGCCATTCGTAGATTTCGTAGGCGTCGTGTGCATGGCCGGGCGGGTTGCGGCGCATGTTGGACAGCTCGGCGCGGGGCTTCTTGAAGTCGTAGTCGTCGTTGTAGTGCCGGCCGGGCTTGACGCGCTGGTGCAGTTCCCAGGCGTGTATGCATTCCTCGCGCGCCACGGCGGCCTTGCCGGGCGGGTGGAAGGGGATGACGGCGCCGCCCTGCAGCGGGTCGTGCGAGGCGACGATGTCGTCGCCCAATGTCAGCACATGCTGGCCCGCGCTGTGCTGGTGGTAGTAGCAGATGCCCTCGTGCTCCATGAGGCGCGAGACGAACTGGAAGTCCGTCTCGTTGTACTGCACGCAGTACTCCCAGGTGCGGTAGGAGCGCGTCAGGCGCTGCTGCATGGGGTGGCCGTAGATGCCCAGGACCTCGTTGATGATGTCCGGCACGGTCTTGTTCTGGAAGATGCGAAAGTCGCTGCGGCGCGTGGCCAGCCACAGCCAGGGCGACAGGCGCGCGCGGTACAGGAAGTTGCGGTGCTCGTCCTGGCCGCGCATGCCAAACGCCGTGACCAAACCATCGATGTAGCGTTTGCCGCCGTCCTGGGTCTCCACCACCACGGTGGCGCCCTTGCCCAGCAGGGCCTTGGGATCGATGCTGTCGCTTTCGCTGAGCAGGTCGATCTCCAGGGCGAACAGATGGCTGATTTCCTCGCGACCCTGCAGCCGGCGCAGCTGCAGCTGGTCTGCCAGGGGGGTGTTGATGGTGACTCTGCGTGTCATGGTG
>NZ_JADDRN010000036.1:0-48764 GCF_017355445.1 Delftia sp. SD018 | reverse complement strand
GCACTTCGTAAGGCGACTTGCCCTGCACGTTGCCGCCCCACTGGTCTGGCTGGGCCCGGGTCACCTTGACGGGGTTGTAGGTCAGCGCTGCCAGGAGCTTGAGCCCGCGCGTTGGCTGGACTGCCGCCTCGAACTCGATGCCGCGAGAACGCACTTCGCCCTGCTGTATGGAATAGCGGACGTTCTCGGGGTCGGTGGTGAGCACGTTCTGCCGGCGCAGCTCGAAGGCGGCCAGCGTGAAGCTGCTGCGCTCGTCGGGCGAGTACTTGACGCCGACCTCGACCTGTTTGCCGGTTTCCGGATCAAAGGGCCGGTCGTTGCGGTCAGCGCCCATCAAAGGGACAAACGACTCGCTGTAGCTGACATAGGGCGCCACGCCATTGTCTGCAAGATAGGTCAGGCCGACACGGCCGGTGAAGGATTTGGGCTTGCGCACGCTGGTGGACACGGGGTCGGCCAGGCGGCTGGTCTGCTCCAGGCGGCTCCAGTCGTGGCGTCCGCCCAGGGCCAGCACCCAGCGGTCCTTGCGGATGCGGTCCTGCACGTAGAGGCCTACCTGCTGGGCGCGCTCATCGCGCAGCGCATCGGGCTGCAGCAGCGAGGTGTCGATGAAGCTGCCATAGACGGGCCGGTAGATGTCCAGCTGCGGACCGTCGGCAATATAGGAGTCGAAACTGGAGCGGCTGCGGTTGTAGTCCAGCCCCACGATGAGTTCATGCTGCAGGCCGGCCGCCGCGAATTGGCCCGACAGGCTGGTGTCCACGGTATAGACGCCGCCCTTGCCATCGCGCGAATCGATCTCCCGGTTGGTGATGGAGCCGTCGATCAGCGGCCCGTAGCGGAACATGTACTGCTCGTGGTTGCGTGCGTGCAGGTAGCGGAAGTTCTGCCGCAGCGTCCAGCCGCTGTCGAATTGATGGCGTGCGTCGTAGCCCAGCGATGCGACCTCGGTCTCTTCACGGTCGAAGCCCGGCTCCCCCAGGAAGCGGTTCAGGGGCAGCCGGCCATTGGGGTTGCGCCCGTTGAGCGCATCCCACTGCACGTTGGTGGACATCATGGCGTGGTTCTTCTGGTAGAAGCCGCGCAGCGTGACGCTGGTGCGCGCGTCCGGCGCCCAGGTCAGGCTGGGCGCCAGGTAGACGCGGTCATCACGCATGAAGTCAATCTGCTGGTCGGCCGCCCTGGCCAGCCCCACCAGGCGGTAGCTCACCGTGCCATCGTCACCCACCGGCCCTCCGAGGTCGAAGGCCGCCTGCCGGCGAGCATGGCTGCCCACGGACAACTCCATGCCGCGCACCGCATCGGCCGAAGGCCGCTTGGACACGAAGTTCACGATGCCGCCCGGCGAGTTCTGCCCATACAGCACCGAGGCCGGCCCCTTGAGGACCTCCATGCGCTCGGCCCCGTAAGGCTCCATGCCGAAAAAGCCCAGCGTGCCCAGCGGCATGAGGCGCAGCCCGTCCAGGTAGAAATTGCCCGAGAACTGGCTGAAGCCGCGCACCGACAGGCTGTCGTCCGCAGGATTTGCCCCGCCCGTGTTGGTGCGCACGCCGGCCGTGTACTGCACGGCGTCGTTGAGCGTGCGCACGCCCTGGTCGTCCATGCGGTCACGCGTGATGACGGACACCGATTGCGCCACCTCCAGAATCGAGGCATCGGTCTTTGTGGCCGTGCTGGCCCGGCGCGCCACATACCCGCTGGTGCTGCCCCAGGGGCTTTCTGCCGGGGCCGCGGCGGTCACCCTGACCTCACCCAGCACGGTCGATGCCTGGGTGGCCTCGGGCACCGCACGCAGCACAAAACCGCCCTCCCCCGCCGCCTGCGCCTGCAGGTCGGTGCCGGCCAGCAGCCGGTCCAGCGCCTCGCGCACCGTGAGGCGGCCCTGCACGCCCTGGGTGCGCCGGCCCTGCACCAGGGCGGGCGGCGCACTGATGCTCACGCCTGCGTCAGCGGCAAACGCCGTGAGCGCGGCGGCCAGCGGGCCTGCCGGCACCTGGAACGGACGCTGCACCGCGCTGGCGGCCGCCGCACCGGCCTGGGCCAGCGCGGCGCGCGGCAAGGCGGCGCCTGCCGCCAGGCCCGCGGCCATGAGCACGGCGAGGCCTGTCCGGGACAGCGGAAAGAGCAAGGGGGAGGGAGTGCGCGCCACGCTGCGCATGCCGGGCCGGAGAGCCATGGTCTGTTTTTCCTTCGGAAGTCGTTCGATGAAATCGGTTGCCATCGAACAGGACACGGCCTGCCGCAGAAAGGGGCCAGATTCCGAAAGAAATTTCAAGCCGGTGGTGTACCGCGCGCCGCCACCGTCACCCAGTAGCGCGTGCGGTAGTGGACCTGCACGGGCAGCAGGTGCACGAGGTTGGCGAGCACGGCGTCCGTGCCGGTATCGGCATCGCCCAGTTGAAAGGCGCCGGTGACGCGCAAATCCGCCACAGACGGATCGCAGTGCAGCCAGCCGGAGCGGTAGCGCGACAGCTCGGCCACAAAGTCGGCCAACCGCATGTTGTCTGCGGCCAGCAGGCCGCGCGCCCATTGGGCGGCGCTGGCGTCCGCAGGCTCGGCACGGCCTATGCCCATGGCGTCAAACCACAGTTGCTGGCCTGCCTGCAGCTGCTGCGCGGCGCCGCCACGGGTGGTGATCTGCACGGCACCCTGCAGCACGGCCACCTCGCTGCGCTCCCGGACACTGCGCACGACAAAGCGCGTGCCTAGGGCGCGCACCCTGCCCTGCCGTGTGGTGACAACGAAGGGCCGATGCCGGGACTGCGGGTCGGGCGCGGTCTCTATGAAGACGGCGCCCTCACTCAGGTGGACACGGCGCAGCGCCTCGTCAAACAACACATCGACGGCACTGCCCGTATCGAGCACGATTCGGCTGCCATCGGCCAGCGTCCATTCGCGGCGCTCGCCCGTGGCCGTGGCATGGGTGAAGGTCCACTGCATCCAGGGCGTGGCGCGCCAGGCCAGCCAGCCTGCGGGGACGGCCGTGATCAGCAGGGCCAGCGCGCGCACGGTGTCGCGGCGGCCCATGGCGCCCAGGCGGCGCTGCTTGCGGCCCAGGGCCGGTGCACCCAGTGCGGGCGGCAGGCTGCCCGCGCGCTGGCTCACGGCCAGGGCGCGCAGCCAGGCCTGCGCATGGACATCGGCACGGGTACGCCAGGCCTCGAAGGCGCGGTGGTCGGCCTCGCTGGCCTCGCCCGAGTGCAGCAGCACAAACCATTCGGCGGCCTGCAAGGCGATTTCGCGCGACAGCGGCGCTGCGGCCTGGGAGTCCACGGCGTTCATGCCGACAGCAGGATGCACTCGGCCATGCCCTGGGCCATGTAGCGCTTGACCGAACGCAGGCCCATGCCCAGTTGCTCGGCAATGGCCGCATAGGTCAGCCCCTCGACCTGGGACAGGATGAAGACCGCGCGCACCTTGGGCGGCAGGCCGTCGAGCATGGCATCGACCTCCTGCAGCGCCTGCAGGATGAGCAATTGCTGCTCGGGCGACGGCGCCTGCGGCGCTGGCAGCGCGGCCAGGGCCTGCAGCCAGGCCTGCTCCAGCGACTGGCGGCGCAGGTGGTTGATCAGCAGGCGCCGCGCCACCGTGGCCAGGTAGGCGCGTGGCTCGCGCAGGGCGGGCAAGTCGCCCGCAGGCGCGGTGAGCAGGCGGATGAAGGTGTCCTGCGCCAGGTCGGCCGCGTCGCAGGCATTGCCAAGTCGGCGGCGCAGCCAGCCCTGCAGCCAGCCATGGTGGCCGGCATAGAGGGTGGAGATTTCGCGGTGCAAGGGGCTGGAGGCGGCGCTGGAGGCTGGGGCGGATGGCATGGTGGGACCCGATGGCTTGAAGGCGGGATGCACCATCAAACAAGAATCATTCTCAAATCATTGTAACCAGCGGCAGCACTTGCCTAAGAGTGTCATCAGGCGGACCATCCATGGGCGAACAGAGGGAGCACGTGCGATCAGGTGTGGCTGGACATCCAGCTGCTGCGCCGGATCGGTATCATTTGGAAACAATCATCATCAGCTCAGCATCCATCAGGAGAGCGAACCATGTTCGAAACGCGGGTAGCAGGCACGGCAGGGCAGCAGGCGCTGTGGAGCACGCTGGACAAGGCCATGGCGCTGGCGGAGTTCACGCCCGAAGGCCGGCTGATGCGCGCCAACGCCAATTACGAAGCCATTCTTGGCTACTCCACCTCGGGCGCCGAGGGCCTGCTGCACAGTGACCTGTGCACCCAGGCACATGCCGATCCCGACGCCTACGGCCGGTGGCGCCAGCGCTGGGGCGGGGGCGAGACGATTTCGCGCGTGGGCGAACACCGGCGCCGCGACGGCAGCACCTGCTGGCTGGAGGCCACCTATGCCCCCGTGCTGGATACCCAGGGCGCGCTCAGCCATGTGCTGTGCATTGCCACCGACATCACGGCCCGGGTGCAGGCCGACCGCAGACGGCAGGAGCATTTGCGGCGCCTGTCCCTGGTGGCCGATGCCACCGATGCGGCCGTGGTGATCGCCGACGGCAACTGGACCATCTCCTATGTCAACGCAGGCTTCACCCGCATGTTCGGCTGGAGCAGCGAAGAGGTCGTGGGCCGTGCGCCCATCGCCCTGCTGGTGCCCCATGCCTCGCCCGAATTCACGGCCGCCTACCGCGCCGAACTGGACGCAGGCAAGCCGGTGTACCGCGAGGAAATCCTCGTCGGCAAGGACGGCGAGCGGTATTGGGTCAGCGCCCAGGCCAATCCCGTCATGGGCCCCGATGGCCGCCTCCACACCACGGTGACCGTGATCACCGACATCACCGAGGCCAAGATGCACGAGGTGCTGCAGCGGCGCGCCCTGGAGGCCATGGCCCGCGACCAGCCGCTGACCGAGGTGCTGGACCTGGTGTGCCGCGAGGTCGAGCGCATTGCGCCCGACATTGCGGTCTCGGTGCTGGAAGTCGATGACCAGAACCGCCTGCGCCCGCTGGCCGCGCCCAGCCTGCCGGCCTCCTATTCGGCGGCGCTGGACGGCGTGCCCATCGGCCCCAATATCGGCTCCTGCGGCACGGCCGCCTTCCACAACCGGCCCGTGCTGGTGCGTGACATCGCCACCGACCCGCTGTGGGCCGAATTCAAGCAGCTCATCCTGCCGCTGGGGTATACGGCCTGCTGGTCCACGCCCATCTGCGGGCTGCAGGGCGGCGTGGCCGGCACCTTTGCCTTCTACTACCGCCATTTCGACCGGCCCGGCCCCGATCCCTTCCACCAGCGGCTGGTGGAGGCCTGCACCGACCTGTGCGCGCTGGCGCTGGAGCGCGAGCAGGCACGCCGCCGCATCCGGCAGCTGGCCTTCTACGACGGGCTGACCACCCTGCCCAACCGCAGTCTGCTGCTGGCCCAGGCCGAGCAGGCGCTGTCCGTGGCTTCGCATGAGGGCCACGAGCTGGCCGTGGTCTTCATCGACCTGGACCGTTTCAAGCAGGTCAACGACTCGCTGGGCCACCCGGCCGGCGACCGGCTGCTGTGCAGCGTGGCCCAGCGCATCCAGGCGGAGCTGCGCACGGGCGACATTGCCGGGCGCCTGTCGGGCGATGAATTCGTCATCGTGCTGCCACACTGCGGCGGTGCGCAGGCGGCCGAGGTGATCGAGCGGCTGCAGTCGGCACTTGGCGAGCCCTGCATGATCGACGACGTGTCCCTGGCCAGCACGGCCAGTTGCGGCATTGCCGTGTTTCCCGCCGACGGGCGCGACATGGAGACCCTGCTGCACCGCGCCGACATGGCCATGTACCAGGCCAAATCGGGCGGGCGCGGGCTCTACAGCTTCTTCAGCCCCGAGATGAACCGCCTGGCCCAGGAGCGGCTGGTGCTGGAGACGGCGCTGCGCGACGCCCTGCGCAGCGGCGGCCTGCGACTGCACTACCAGCCCCAGCTCGACCTGAAGGACGGGCGCCTCTACGGCGTGGAGGCCCTGGCGCGCTGGAGCCACGCGGAATTCGGCGAGATCTCGCCCGCACGCTTCATTCCGCTGGCCGAGGAATGCGGCCTGATCGGCGAGCTGGGCACCTGGGCACTGCGCGAGGCCTGCCGCCAACTGGGCGAGTGGCGCAGCCGGGGCATTGACGTGCCGGCCATGTCGGTCAACCTCTCGCCCACGAGCTTTCACAACCTGGACCTGCCGCGCATGATTGCCGACACGCTGGAGCACAACGCGCTCAAGCCGCAGGACCTCACGCTGGAGATCACCGAAAGCCTGCTGCTGGACACCAACCCGGGCACCATGCGTACGCTGCAGGCCGTGCATTCCCAGGGCGTGCGCGTGTCCATGGACGACTTCGGCACGGGCTACTCCAGCCTCAGCTATCTGCGCCGCCTGCCCGTCAGCGAGCTCAAGCTGGACCGCAGCTTCGTGGCCGACCTGGAAAACGACGAAGCCGCCCAGGCCCTGAGCAACGCCATCCTGGGCATAGGCCGCAGCCTGCACCTGACCGTGGTGGCCGAGGGAGTGGAGACGGCGGCGCAGAACACCATCCTGCGCGAACAGGGCTATCCGGTCGCGCAGGGCTATCTGTTCTCGCGCCCGCTGCCGGCAGCGGATCTGGAGCGGTGGCTGCAGGCATCGAGCCTGCAAGCCGGCCTGGCGACGGACGTGTGAGCGGACGTCTGAGCGGGCATGTGAGCGGACCAGGCCATGCGCGCGGAGACCTTGGCCGGAAAAAGTAACAATCCGCAATAAATATTCGGACTGGACCTATTTTTCCCTAAGCCTCGCCGGCAAGTGACCGATAACTGCGGCATGGCGGGGCCGAGTGTCGGTCCCGCTGATCGCCACCGATCGCCACCGCATCCCCTCGATTCGCAGCCACCGCCGCTCACCCGCTTTCGCTTCTCGCCGTACGGCACTCCCCACCATGATGTTTTTCCGCAATCTGAAGCTGGCCCACAAGCTGCTGGCCTCTTTCATCGCCCTGCTGCTGCTGACCGCCGGCCTGGGCCTGTTCTCCGTGGTCCAGCTGGACCGTGTCAACCGCACGGCCACCGATCTGGCGCACCACTGGATGCCCGCCGAGCGCGTGATCATGGAGATGCGCTACCAGCTGCAGCGCTACCGCTCGCAGACCATGCAGCATGTGCTGGCCACCTCGATGGATGAAATGGCCATCTACGACAAGAGCATGCCGGCGCTGTGGTCCGAGCTGCTCAAGAACCAGCAGGCCTTCGAGCGCTATGCCAACACCGCGCGTGAGCGCGAGCTGATGGCCGGCATCAAGGACGACCTGGGCCAGTACGCGCAGCACACGGCAAAGATCGTGGACCTGTCCCACGCCCTGCGCACCGACGAGGCGTCCGAGGTGCTGCGCGGCGATTCGGTCAAGACCAGCCGTGCCATCAACGCCAAGCTGGACGAACTGCTCAAGATCAACGCCCAGGGCATCGAGGATGCCAACCAGGCAGGCGACGACATCTTCACCGCCGCGCGCTGGTGGGTGATCGCCCTGCTGGCGGGGGCCGTCCTCTTCGGCCTGGGCATGGCGCTGCTGATCGCTCGCAGCGTGGCACGCCCCCTGCAGCAGGCCGTGAGCCTGGCACAGGCCGTGGCTGCCGGCGACCTGGGCAGCCGCATCGAGGTGCATGGCAAGGACGAGACCGGCCAGCTGCTGCAGGCCCTGCAGCACATGAACGAGAGCCTGCAGCGCATCGTCGGCCAGGTGCGCCAGGGCACGGACTCCATCGCCACGGCCAGCGGCCAGATCGCCTCGGGCAACCAGGACCTGTCGGCCCGCACCGAGGAACAGGCCAGCTCGCTGGAGCAGACCGCCGCCTCCATGGAGGAGCTGACCTCCACCGTCAAGCAAAACGGTGCCAACGCCCAGCAGGCCAACCAGCTGGCCGCCGCCGCCTCCCAGGTCGCCGTGCGCGGCGGCTCGGCCGTGGCCCAGGTGGTGCAGACCATGTCTGCCATCAACGATGCCTCGCGCAAGATCGTGGACATCATCGGCGTCATCGACTCCATCGCCTTCCAGACCAACATCCTCGCGCTGAATGCCGCCGTGGAAGCGGCCCGCGCCGGTGACCAGGGACGCGGCTTTGCCGTCGTCGCCTCGGAAGTGCGCACCCTGGCCCAGCGCTCGGCCGCCGCCGCCAAGGAGATCAAGCAGCTCATCGACGACTCGGTGGGCAAGGTCGAGGAAGGCAGCGCCCAGGTCGACTCGGCCGGCAAGACCATGGAGGAGATCGTGGCCAGCGTGCGCCGCGTGACCGACATCATGGGCGAGATCTCGGCCGCCAGCCATGAGCAGACGGCCGGTATCGAGCAGGTCAACCAGGCCGTCACGCAGATGGACCAGATGACCCAGCAGAACGCCGCACTGGTGGAGGAATCGGCGGCGGCCACCGGCGCACTGCAGGCCCAGGCCAAGGCGCTGGCCGAAGTGGTCAGCGTGTTCAAGCTCTCGCCGTCCACCGGCATGCTGGGCAACAGCCGTGGCGTCAACCAGGCCGCCGCCGTGGCAGCGCCCCGCCACGCGCCGACGGCGCCCCGTCCGCATCTGGCGCCTTCCGCTCCCAAACGCGCGGTGCCCGCACGTGCTTCGGCCGCCCTGCCTTCTGCGACCCGTGCAACCGGTGCGACCGGTGCGGCCGGTGCACCCCCTGCTCCGGCAGGCGCCGCGCGCCCGGCCCAGCCAGCACAGCCGGCCCGGCCTGCCGTGACGGCATCGGCCAAAGCCAAGGCCAAGGCGGCCAGCACGGCTTCCGACGACGATTGGGAAACCTTCTGAACCAGGTTTTCGCCCGCCCCGCCGGGGGCGGACATGCCTGCCAAGGCCCGACCAGCTCCAGCTGGCCGGGCCTTTTTTCCGGGAGGTCTGCAGCCAGAACAAGCCAGGGTCCACGCTGCAACCTGCGCATTGCCATGGCCAAGCCCTTCAAATCTGCCATGATCGGCCGCTGCAAGCCCTTGTTTTGAAAGCCATCGTCACACGGCAGCGCGCCTCCAGGCCGGCGCGGCGGGCGCTTGCCCCGGCACGATGCCCCAGCATGAGAAAATCGGCGATTCGGCCAAGAACACATTCATCAGAAGAACGGAACACATCATGGAAGCAGAACGCATCAACCTCATCGGCAACACCCTCGAAGATCTGTCGCAGCGTGCGGCAGATCTACGGAGGTATCTTTGACTACGATGCAAAGTACGAACGACTGCGCACGGTAAACGCCTCGCTGGAAGATCCCAGCGTCTGGAACGACCCCAAGAAGGCCCAGGAGCTGGGCAAGGAAAAGAAGCTGCTCGACGGCGTCGTGCTGACGCTGCAAAAGCTGACCACCGAGCTGGCCGACAACGCCGAGCTGTTCGAGATGAGCAAGGAAGAAGGCGATGAGACCGGCCTGCTCACCATCGAGGGCGAGACCGCCAAGCTGCAGCCGCTGATCGAGGAGCTGGAGTTCCGCCGCATGTTCGGCAAGGAAGCCGATCCGCTGAACTGCTTCGTGGACATCCAGGCCGGCGCCGGCGGCACCGAAGCCTGCGACTGGGCCGGCATGCTGCTGCGCCAGTACCTGAAGTACGCCGAGCGCAAGGGCTTCAAGGCCACGGTCGAGGAAGAAACGCCGGGCGACATCGCCGGCATCAAGAGCGCGACCATCCACATCGAGGGCGAGTACGCCTACGGCCTGCTGCGCACCGAAACCGGCGTGCACCGCCTGGTGCGCAAGTCGCCGTTCGACAGCTCGGGCGGCCGCCACACCAGCTTTGCCTCGCTGTTCGTCTATCCCGAGATCGACGACTCGATCCAGATCGAGATCAACCCCTCGGACGTGCGCACCGACACCTACCGCGCATCGGGCGCGGGCGGCCAGCACATCAACAAGACCGACTCGGCCGTGCGCCTGACGCACATGCCCACCGGCATCGTCGTGCAATGCCAGGACGGCCGCAGCCAGCACAGCAACCGCGACGTGGCATGGCAGCGCCTGCGCTCCAAGCTCTATGAGCACGAGATGCAAAAGCGCATGGTGGAGCAGCAAAAGCTGGAGGACACCAAGACCGATGTGGGCTGGGGCCACCAGATCCGCTCGTACGTGCTGGACAACAGCCGCATCAAGGATTTGCGCACCAACGTCGAAATCTCGGCCACCCAGAAGGTGCTGGACGGCGACCTCGACGCTTTCATCGAAGCCTCGCTCAAGCAAGGCCTCTGATTTCAAGCCCCTGGGCGGCACCGGCCGCACAGGGGCTTGGACTCTGTCCCCTGATATTGGCATAGGAAGGAATCTGTATGCTGCAACTGCGTGACGGGCAGGCCCCTGCCACCGCCATCCACCGCGCCGACTACCAGGCTCCTGCCTGGTGGATCGACACCGTGGACCTGACCTTCGATCTCGATCCGGCCAAGACCCGCGTGCTCAACAAGATGCGCGTGCGCCGCAACACCGAGGTGCCGGCGCAGCCGCTGCGCCTGGACGGCGATGAACTGAACCTTGCGCGCGTGCTGGTCAACGGCGGCGGCACCTCGTTCAAGATGGACGGCGACCAGCTCGTGCTGGAGAACCTGCCCGAGGGCGGCGACCCCGTCGATCTGGAAATCTTCACCACCTGCGCGCCCGCCAAGAACACCAAGCTCATGGGCCTGTATGTGAGCCAGGGCACGTTCTTCACCCAGTGCGAGGCCGAGGGTTTCCGCCGCATCACCTATTTCCTGGACCGTCCCGACGTGATGGCCATGTACACCGTGACGCTGCGCGCCGACAAGACCGCGTACCCGGTGCTGCTGTCCAACGGCAACCTGGTCGAGCAAGGCGCGCTGGAAGACGGCCGCCACTTCGCCAAGTGGGCCGACCCGCACAGAAAGCCCAGCTACCTGTTCGCCCTGGTGGCCGGCAATCTGGTTGCGCGCGAGCAAAAGATCAAGAGCCGCGCAGGCCGCGACCACCTGCTGCAGGTCTTCGTGCGCCCCGGCGACCTGGAGAAGACCGAGCACGCCATGAACTCCCTCATGGCCAGCGTGGCCTGGGACGAGGCCCGCTTCGGCCTGTCCCTGGACCTGGACCGCTTCATGATCGTCGCCACCAGCGACTTCAACATGGGCGCCATGGAGAACAAGGGCCTGAACGTCTTCAATACCAAGTACGTTCTGGCCAGCCAGTCCACGGCCACCGACACCGACTACGCCAACATCGAGTCCGTCGTCGGCCACGAGTACTTCCACAACTGGACCGGCAACCGCGTCACCTGCCGCGACTGGTTCCAGCTGTCGCTCAAGGAAGGCCTGACCGTCTTCCGCGACCAGGAATTCAGCATGGACATGGCGGGCAGCCCCTCGGCGCGCGCCGTCAAGCGCATCGAGGACGTGCGCGTGCTGCGCACCGCCCAGTTCCCCGAAGATGCGGGCCCCATGGCCCACCCGGTGCGGCCCGACAGCTACATCGAGATCAACAACTTCTACACCGTCACCATCTACGAAAAGGGTGCCGAGGTCGTGCGCATGCAGCACAACCTGGTGGGCCGCGAAGGCTTTGCCAAGGGCATGAAGCTGTACTTCGAGCGCCATGACGGCCACGCCGTCACCTGCGACGATTTCGCCCAGGCCATGGCCGATGCCAACCCCGGCAGCGAGCTGGCCCAGCGCCTGGACCAGTTCAAGCGCTGGTACAGCCAGGCCGGCACGCCCCAGCTGCACGCCGATGGCAGCTACGACGCCGCCGCACGCACCTACACGCTGACCCTGAGCCAAAGCTGCGCGCCCACGCCGGGCCAGGCAGAGAAGCTGCCCTTCGTCATCCCCGTGCAGATGGGCCTGCTGGGCCAGGACGGCCGCGCGCTGACCCTGCGCCTGCAGGGCGAGGACCAGGCGGCAGCGGGCGACAGCCGCCTGCTGGTGCTGTCCGAGCCCAGCCACAGCTTCGTCTTCACCGACGTGGACCAGGAGCCCGTGCCCTCGCTGCTGCGCGGCTTCAGCGCGCCCGTGGTGCTGCAGCACAGCGACAGCGATGCCGCCTTGCTGACCCTGCTGGCCCATGACAGCGACGCCTTCAACCGCTGGGAAGCCGGCCAGCGCCTGGGCCTGCGCATCGCGCTGCAGGCCATCGGCGACACCTCCATCACGGCAGACGCCAGCGGCCAGATCACGGCCGCCCTGCTGCCGGCCTCCTTCATCGAGGCCATGCGCGGCGTGCTGCGCCATCCCCAGCTGGATGCGGCCTTCAAGGAGCTGATGCTGGCCCTGCCCGGCGAAAGCTACATCGCCGAGCAACTGGCCGTGGTCGATCCGCAGCGCGTGCACGCCGTGCGTGAAGCCATGCGCCAGCAACTGGCGACCGAGCTGCAGGCCGACTGGCAGCAGGCCTGGCAAGAGCACAGCGACACCGGCGCCTACCGCCCCGACCCCGTCAGCTCCGGCCGCCGTGCGCTGGCAGGCCTGGCCCTGTCCATGCTGTGCCTGGCCGCACGCGCCTCGGGCGACAGCGTCTGGCCCGGCAAGGCGCTGCAGCGCTTCAAGGACGCCGGCAACATGACCGACCGCATGAGCGCCCTGACGGCACTGCTGCAAAGCGGCCACCCGCTGGCAGCCCAGGCCCTGGCGCGTTTCCACAAGCTGTTCCAGCACGACGCGCTGGTCCTGGACAAGTGGTTCGCGCTGCAAGGCGGCGCCTGCGACCGTGGCGGCAACGTGCTGCCGGCCGTCAAGCAGCTGATGAAGCACCCCGACTTCCAGATCAAGAACCCCAACCGCGCGCGCAGCCTGATCTTCAGCTACTGCAGCGCCAATCCCGGCGCCTTCCACCGCGCCGACGCGGCGGGCTATGTGTTCTGGAGCGAGCGCGTCATCGAGCTGGACGCCATCAACCCCCAGGTCGCCGCCCGCCTGGCGCGCGCCCTGGACCGCTGGAGCAAGCTGGCCGAGCCCTACCGCACGGCCGCACGCGAGGCCGTCGCCCGCGTGGCGGCCCGCGCTGAACTGAGCAACGACGTGCGTGAAGTCGTCACCCGCGCCCTCGCGGATTGACCCAAGGCGCGGCCCAGGCCGCGCCTCCCGGATTTTTAGGAGTTGAACCCATGAAGAAAAACGTCAGCCTGACCCGCTACCTGGTCGAGCAGCAACGCGTGGACGGCCTCATCCCCGGCCAGCTGCGCCTGCTGCTGGAAGTCGTGGCCCGTGCCTGCAAGCGCATCAGCCAATCCGTCAACAAGGGCGCCATCGGCGACGTGCTGGGCACGGCCGGCAGCGAGAACGTGCAGGGCGAAGTCCAGAAGAAGCTGGACATCATCGCCAACGAGGTGCTGATCGAGGCCAACGAATGGGGCGGCCACCTGGCAGCCATGGCCTCCGAGGAAATGGAAGGCATCTACCTGGTGCCCAACCGCTACCCGCACGGCGAATACCTGCTGATGTTCGACCCGCTGGACGGCTCGTCCAACATCGACGTCAATGTCTCCATCGGCACCATCTTCAGCGTGCTCAAGAAGCCCGAAGGCCACCCCGGCGTGACCGAGCAGGACTTCATGCAGCCCGGCACCCAGCAGGTCGCGGCCGGCTACTGCATCTACGGCCCCCAGACCACCCTGGTGCTGACCGTGGGCGACGGCGTGTCCATGTTCACGCTGGACCGCGAGCAAGGCTCCTTCGTGCTGGTGCAGGAAAACATCCGCATCCCCGAAGACACCAAGGAATTCGCCATCAACATGTCCAACATGCGCCACTGGGACACCCCCGTCAAGCGCTACGTGGACGAATGCCTGGCCGGCGTGGAAGGCCCGCGCGGCAAGGACTTCAACATGCGCTGGATCGCCTCCATGGTGGCCGACGTGCACCGCATCATGACCCGCGGCGGCATCTTCATGTACCCCTGGGACCGCCGCGAGCCCAACAAGCCCGGCAAGCTGCGCCTGATGTACGAAGCCAACCCCATGTCCTGGCTGGTCGAGCAGGCCGGCGGCGCCGCCACCAACGGCAAGCAGCGCATCCTCGACATCCAGCCCACGCAGTTGCACGAACGTGTGAGCGTCATCCTCGGCTCGAAGAACGAAGTCGAAAAAGTGACGCAGTACCATTCCGAGGCATGAATTTGCCGTTATAATTTTTGTCTGTCGCCGGTGTAGCTCAGTTGGTAGAGCAGCTCATTCGTAATGAGAAGGTCGAGGGTTCGATTCCTTTCTCCGGCACCAAAACATAGCATCCATGCGGGTTCCGCAAGGATTCTGGGGGGAAATTGGGGAAACTCAATTTCCCTTTTTGTTTTGCAGCGGCCAAAGCATGCCTGAGCCTCGGCAGCTCAAGCCACCTGTTCAGCCGATGGCGCTTGCAGCTGGCTCGCCCGCAGCGGCGCTTCTTCCTCAGGCCTCTCCGTACCCTCACCAGCACACCAAGTGCCTTCAACTTGCTCGGATTTCAGATCCGACCAAGACAGTTCGCGGGCTGCGCTCCCCCTACCCATAGAACTGCGAATGCAGGCTCACTAGCCGCTGCGCCAGCGTCTCGGCGTCGTGGCGCATGGCATAGAGCGACGTGGTGCCGATGGAGACATGGCCGTACCAGATGTGGAATCCCTCTAGTCGCAGCAAGTTGCCAACGGAGCAACCATCTCGGATTGCACCGGAGAGAGTTGCCGCCTGGAACTCGAAGAGCTCGACATTTCCATGCAAGATCCGGTCCGTATAGCAACCGGAAACCTGCATATCTATGTGCAGCGTGTAGATCATGGCTTGACGGCCTTGCATAAGCTCCTGATACCGGACGCGGAGTGATCTTTATCTTCCCACTCAGTCTTTTAACAAAAAATATGCGCAGCAAATCTTGACGATATGCGGTCCGGCAATTTCAATAGAAATCCGCTACGGTGTGATAATTTTTGCAGCAACGACAGACATCGCAAGTCCAAAGGAAAAAGCTAAGATATTAAAAGATTCTGTTATTTTTTTCTTCATAACAATACAGTATGTCCAGAATACAATCATGAAAAATGAGAAGCAAATTAATTGTATTGCAATGAATAGCAGAATCTCATAAATATTTAATTCCATGCTCTCACCATTTTCAACAAGATTATCAAGCCTAACTTATTGCTGATTTCCACATGAGAAAAAACTTGATAAATTACCACACGATTGGATAGCAAGCACCAAATTAACCACCTGCCTTTAATGCGCGCAACTGCTCAAGAGGCAACAGAGCTTCTTCGTCTGGATTTTCTGCCCCGCTCTTCAACGCACCCGTCATGGGCAACTTAATCAATGAATCTGCTTGGGACGGAGTGCAATGCAGCCAAGCATCCCAGTCTTGGCGCTCCAGAACTATCACACACCTCTTTTCTCTGCCAGGCCTATGCATGAGAGAGAGAATTGGGTGCGCGCTGGCATCTTGTGTGATCACCGTATAGTTCGGCACCTTTTCTCCGCTCACCGGATCGATCCATTCACTATACAGCCCCGCCAACATTGCAGGCTTTCCATCGGAACGTCGGAACATCCAGTTAATACTGCGACCAGATAACCCAGAGTAATTCTCGATCCAGCTGCTCACTGGAATAAGACACCTTCGACCCGCATGCCAAGACGGGCCAAAGACGTAATCATTGCTCAACGTTTCTCTGAACGCTTTTTCCGTTGACATAGGGGAACCATCCAAATTTAAAGGACGCCTGCTTAGCGACGTCGTTGGAATCAACCCCCATTGCCCAACTTCTAAGCATTCACATGCTTTAATATATGGACCGCATGCCAATGGAACTATATATACACCCCACCCCTTTTTAGGGGCAGGTCCTTGCAGCGGATAGAGTTCGTCAATATCAGAAATATCGGGAGAGCTATATCTATTACCCATGCCGAGAGCCTCTTGAATAGCTATACAGGACTTCACAGAGCGGAATTCGCAAGCTTACGAAACAAGCATCCGCTTGGAAACAAAACCCATCCTGTTTTGCTTAAGCAAAATGCTCAGTTTTGCGTTATCGATAGGCAATTCTCATCATGCCCTACAGCTATCGAAAAGTAACATCTCATGCCAAAAATTAACATTTTTTTATAAAGTCATCCTGCGTTGCAGATCCAACTTCGGCACTGCAAGAGCTGTCACCCCAAACTGACCTGCAATTAACACAAAATCCATGTTGCATCCATTTCTCACAACAACTACAGGGAATTTAGATGTAGGTATTAACCCTTAAAAATCATGTACCGAGACGCTTTTTCGTTAATCGTTGCTGGATTGTTTGAATCTGCTCTCGGCCTCTTACATACCGCTAGCTAGTAGTGGGCAAAGGCTAAGTGCCCCCAAAATCCTCTTGACAAACTTTCACAAAAACCCTTATTGATAATAAGAATGATTTCCATCACGCTCCCCGTCTTTATAAATTCCCTCTATGGACGATCAACATGCGTTTTGGAATACCGACACTAAAAGAATTGGCCTTTCTGGTGATTTTTTCTTGGGTCACGAGCAGCCAGGCGGCGACATTTTCAACCTTCATCGACGACCAAGCCGGTTTCCTGTCTGCCATTGGTTCAGGGACATTCTCCACCCACGAAGATTTCAGCACCTCTGTAAACCTGAAGCCCATAGGAAGCGCAGGAAATCCGGATATTTGGAATGGCTTCACTGTAGAAGCCTACGGCCCCAATACAAGCACTGCTTGGTCTCCTTCAAAATATTGTCATGCATTAAATTCCGGATCAGGGACATCAAATTATTCGGAGGAGTGTCTATTTTGGAACCCCCTCGCACCAGCAGTTCCAGGAATATTTGCCGCATTGAACACGGAGAATGGCATCTCCTTTAAACTAGCCAACTCAGCAACTGCTGCTTTCAGCTTCGATTTCGTCGATTGGAACGATTTATTTGAGAGATCTAATCTTCAAATTTTTGCAAGCGATGGAACGAGCGCAATAGTTTCTGATGCCACAAACGCTTTTGATGCCCCACCTCAGAAATTCGGAGTGACTTTGTCTCCTTCTGATATTGCGGCCGGTCTTTTCATAAAAGAGATTCGCTGGGTGGGCCTTGATTCAACGGGTGAAGTTGTCGGCTTCTACAACTTCCAGACTTATACCAATCCAAAAATTCAGAACAATCTGCCGATAGCCAATCCGGACAAATACTCTATACCTAACTCGCCCACCATACTAAATATTTTGGCGAACGATACCGACGCAGATTCGGATACTTTGCAAATCATCAGCATTAATGGAAATCCAATTACTCGTGGCACTCCAACAACCATTTTGATAGCAGGCGGAAGCATCGGAGTCTCGGCAGCAGGAGAAATCATCTTTACCCCCTCTGGCAATACTACAGATCCTATCTCATTTCAGTATGAGATTTCTGATGGCCGAGGCGGAACATCGACTGGCAATGTCACCCTTACAAACATAACGCCTCCCAAACCGACAATCACTGCAGTACCAACCATTGGTGAACTTGGATTAGTCGCTTTGTCTTCGATAATCGCCTTTTTTTCGTTGTTACTCCGACGCAAAGCCAAATAAATCAAGAGGGCCGCTGCCGATAAGATTCTCTAAAGTTGTCAGTTCCTCTACTGTACTGACTTCTGCGTTGGGACTACACGCGTCATCAGGGTTCACACGGAGGCGGTAAGCGCGGCCAGCAGCCGCACCTCGTACTCCTCGCGGCGGTCGATCTCGGCCAGGGCGGCGCGCAGCAGCTCCAAGGGATTGGCATCGTCGGCCAGGGCCTCGGTCGGCATGGCGGGCCGGCCCGGGATCGGCTCGCGGCACTCCACAGGCACTGGCACCTTGACGGCCTGGACCTCGACCCCCAGGCACGGAACCGCAGCCAGCCAGCGCCAGCACGCCAAGCAGCAGAACGACGCGCATCGTGGCTTGGTCCTCCCCTTCAGCCAGTCCGCGTCCAAGGCCTGCAGGCTCTCGCAGTCGTCGCCGACAGCGTGTAGTCGGCGCCAGTTCACCCGTCTCGGGGTCGATTCACTCGCTGTAGAGGCCTGCCAACGCGGCAGGCGCGCCTGTCCCGTCCCTATTCGCGAACGGACAGTCAATTTCTGCCAGACCCAGAGTCAATAGCCATGCAATCCCTGCGCCTAATATTTACTGGCCGCCCACGCGAATGCGCCGGAAGGAATGACTTTCCGGCATGTCTGCGGTCGGCCTGGGAATTTCCCGCTCCTTACCTACCATTTCAAAAGGGCACTATGTCTCAACTGCCACAAGCCACTCCTTGCGCCACGCAGGTCATTAATATGTACGCGGATGACTCCAATGGAGAGACGCTGTACAACACATGGCCTGCAAGGAAATACGAAGGGAAATGGCTTCAAGTCACGCTGCTGGACCAGGCCAAGCGAGATGCCGGCTACGTGCCCAATTGCAGAATCAATGCCAGCATCGATGTCTATCGCAGCACGGCGCTGAACAAGTGCTTCGTCCTCGTGAACATGGATGGCAGCCACGCTGCCGCATCGAAGAATGGCAAGATGTTCACCGATAAGTATGTGAGCACCCTTTCGCTGCACGAGGACACCAGGGTGAAGGGGCTGTTCCTGCGCGAGGTCCAGGTGGAAATCGATGTCGAAGGCATTTCGCGCAGCGAGTACGAAAAGGCGCTCCAAGGCAAGCCGGGCAAGGGCGTTCGGTTCGACATATGCAAGGACACCCCGGGGTCTACGCTCGAGGACGGCACCGTCAGCAGCTCCATTGCGTACAACATCAATCCGGGCGTGGATCCTTCGGGGCCGTCGCTCAGCGGCGGCGTCAGCATCACCAGCAGCTTTTCCAAGACCATCAAGGATATTTCCATCAACAATCTCAGCGATGGAAAATTCGTGAGGCATGTCTATCGGTTGACCAAGACGGACTCCGCGGTTTTCAACAAGGATGACGATCTTGTGGACAAGGGGCCGGATGCCATGGCAAGAGGTTTTCCGATCCGCGACTTCTCATCGGTGGCCTCCGCCAACTGGGACATCCTGTCGCAGGCGCTTTTCGTATGCGATACGAGCGATATTTTCCAGATCGGCGTCGGGTTGAGGATTACAAGCAAGTCCGGCCTGATCATTTCGCACACCAATCTGTTTGATGCCGATTGCAAGGTCTATGACTTCGATTTTGGTGCATACCAGGGCGTCAGTGTGCGCCTTTCCCAGGACACAGAACTGGATGCGGGCGTGCGCAAGTGAAGGAAGACGTCAGCGGAATTCTGGAAATCGTCTACCCAAGCTGACATCGATTCGAGGTGATCGGACAGCTATTTTTCGAGATGGCCGCGGCCGAAGGCGCGCAGATCGAAGCTGCGAAAAAGCCGGATGACTCAGGGCTCAAGGCAAGGGACCTGAGCGCCGCTCAAAAGTGCACTGCGGAGCTGCTTGAGCACCTGCAGCGCAAGCACTCCCTGGAGTGAGCCTGCGCCGAAGCGTCATCGCGCGGCCGCCGGTCGCGTCTGCCATCAGCGCACCACCCCGGACCACGCATCCCGCATCAGCCGCTCGGCCTGAATCAAGGCATGGCTGGCATCGTAGGAACCCTCGCAAGCCCAGCCCCTGCCTCGGGCCTCGTAAGCAATGCGAGCCAGCTCTCCCGCTCGCTCGTCAGCGCGGCGCTGCAACTCGGCAAGCAGATCGAGGGCGCTGGTGTCTGGCGCGCACTGTCCGGCAGCGACGCGAGCATTGGCAGCCGCACGGTGGGCGGTGATGTAGCTGCCGGCCTGCATCGTCTGCACGCGGCGGGTGTCCAGCACGGGCAGCGTACTCTTCAATGTCTGGAGCTTGGACATAAGGATGCCGCCTGCCTATGGCCGCCAGTTAAGATGCATCTTTAAACATACTGGGATAAATTTTTGAACAATGAACGTATGGATGTGCTCGCCGGTGAACTGAGCGCGCTGGCCACTGTCGTGGTGCGGCTGATTGAGACCATCACACCTGAGCAAGCGGCCCACGCTCATGAGGCGCTTCTGATTGACCGAGACGCCATCCGCATCGGAACTTCTACCGGTGGCCCAGAGTTGGAGCTCGCGACAACCGAACGCGCTCTTGACAACTACCTTTCCCTGCTCATCGACGTAGCAGAGAGCTGAGCGATTCGGCGGCGAGTGCCGTTGCACACTCGCAAGCCTCGCATCCCCCATGCCATCCATGCTTTGCATAGATGCTTCTGGTGGCGGCGGAAACAAAAAAAGCCACCCGAAGGTGGCGCAACCACTGTGCGAACATGTGTACTCCCCCGATCTGGGATGAGTCACTTAACGTTCTCTATAGACTGGTCTGATGACCGAGCCATTCGACCACGCCGATACAAACGCCATCCGGCTGCGGCTACGCAGCTACGAGGAGCGTTGCACGCTACTGTTGCGCGCGATCGGCGACAACAAAACGGTCACCGCACGGGTCGATCAGATCAGGGACCAATACATCGCGCTCAAAAGAGATCTCAAAGCCGATGCCGCTGCCACGCGTCGCGCCGGGAAGGACCCAGCTTGCGCAGTTGCTGCATTTTTTTCCCCTGCAGTCAATGAGGCAGCTCTGCACCTGAAGCCAACCTCCGGCTCTCATCCGATAGCGGGAAATTGGTTGTCTGCGGTGTATGACGCGCGGGTTGATATCTGCCACTACCTAGCGCAGCTTGACCGCAACTGACCCCGCAGTGTCAGCGGGGCCACTGCAAAAAAAACCTACCAAGGCAAGCCTGGGTAGGTAACTGCTGGACGGATCCAGCAGGGGAGGGATACGAAGCGTATCAAGAAGAATTTATGGCAGGTAGGACGCCTTCAGGCCTCACGCGCTACTGTCGCCATACCCGCTGCCTCTCCGGCTCCAGCGCCTATCAAGCCTCCAAGAGCGCCGCCAACAAAAATGCCTACAGGGCCAGCAGCTACGGCACCGACTCCCGCACCCATCACTGCGCCAAGCATCATGAAGCCGGCCACCATGGTTGACTTTGATTCCCGGACTGACTCCTCTTTGGTCATCCGAATCTGCGCCGAGGGATCAGGATCTTGCGAGGGCACACCATGCCCCTGAACGGCCTGCTCAGCAAGATCCGGGTCAACGGGCCGCCCCAGCAGGTACTTAAGCGAAATCGATGAAGTCATGGCACTCTCCCAGAGATGAGGAAGATAGAAGCACCTCGCCTCACCTTCGTTGTACTCCCTGCTGCTCACTCGCACCTGTGGTCCAGACAGCCGGCGCGGCGTAAGGGAAGGCGCTCTCCCGCCTTCGCAACATTCATTCGCTCTGTACCCGGAAAACAAAGCCCGCCGGCATTGCCAGCGGGCTGGTCATCTTTAGGGGCGTGTGGTGTTTCCCCATCGCTTCAATGTATTGCCAGACTCACCGCCTGGGCTGCAACCACCTTCATGCCCTTCATCAGCTTCAGCGCGGCGATGGTGCCGCAGCGGGCGCGGTCCACATGCTCGCCAATGTGCTCGGAGATCAGCTGGCCCTCGGCTTCGTGCGGCACTTCACGGGTGCCAAAGCCCTTGCAGGTCTCGCAGATCGCCATCTTGCCCAGCTTGACGCCACCACAGCCTGGGCACTTGCGGTCGCACCACCACAGCAGCACGTCGGTCAGCTTGGCGCGGGCATTCTTGATGCCCTGCGCCAGCACCCAGGGCATGAAGCCGGCGTGCATGTCCACCAGGCTGCTGTACTGCGGCAGGCTGCACAGGATCTGCATGCGGCGCTCCATCTGTCACCGGCCCTCGGCAATGCGGGCGCCAACCATGTCGAGTCGGCCCCGGCTCTTGCGAGGCAGCTGCTCGGCCACGTGCTGCAACTGCTCCTCGGTCACCCCCTTCACGTTGGTCTGTATTCGGTAGGTGCCGGAGGCAGTTTTCTTGGGCTTCGCCACGGGGGAAAAGTGGCGGAAATTGGGGGCAAACGTTGTGCAAACATGTATTTCCGCTGCACATGCCACTCTTCGGAACGATCATAACTTATTGATTTTCATGACTTTGTTCAAGACAAGCACATACCAACACAGCTATTCGGTTCCTTTCTCCGGCACCAAACAAGAAGGCCCAGATTCGCAAGAGTCTGGGGCTTTTTCGTTGGGTCATGCTTGTGGCTTCGCGCCTCCTGCGCGCGCCGCCATCCGCACCGCGAGGGCCGACAGTACGGCGCTGCCGCCTGCCAGCAGGATGGACGATGTGTAGCTGCCCGACAGATCGAACAGCAGCCCCGCCAGACTGCCCCCTGCCACGGCAGCAATACCGACCGACACGTAGAGCGCACCCAGAATGGCGCCCAGGCTCCGCGTGCCAAACCAGGTGGCAGCCACGGCCGGATACAGCGCGATGCAGCCGCCATTGACCGCACCGAATGCCAACGCGAAGCCTGCCAGGGCCGTGAAGCCTTGCGCCATGGACCACAGCCCGCACAGCAGGGTCAGACTCGCGGTCAGCACCATCAGAAAGCGCAGTGGACCCATCCTGTCGCCCAGCCGCCCCAGCACCAGACGCCCGAGCACATTGCCGACGCCGATCAGCCCGATCAACAGATTGGCCTGCGCGGCAGGCAGCCCCTGCTGACGTGCCAGCGGATTGATGTGGATCAGCGCCAGGAACAGGCCGATGGAGCCGAAGAAGATGGCGGCGAAATACCACCAAAAGCGCGCCTGCCGGGCCGCTTGCCCCAGGCCGACGCCCACCACACCTTGGCCCGTCTGCCCCGCAGCCTTGGCGCCGCCGGGTTGGATGCCATCGGGATGCAACCCCAGCTCCTCGGGCCTGCTTCGCAGGGCGGCTGCGGCAGCTAAGCCGGCCAGTGCGATGGCTGCGGCATAGACCTGCATGGTCAGTTGCCAGGACAGATGCTCCATGAGTGCGCCGGCCACCACGGGCCCGAGCAGCGTTCCAAGTCCGGTGCCGGCAAGCGCGATACCCGAAGCCGAACTGCGCCGCAGCACGAACCAGCGCTGAATGGTGGAGACAGCAGGCACGTAGACCAGACCAACTCCCAGCCCGACCAGCGCACAGAAGGCACCCAGGAAAGCCGCCAGCGATGATGTCAGCAGGCTGCTGGCCACAAAGCCCAGCGACAGCAGCACAATGCCGGCCGAGGTGACGGTGCGCACCGAGGTCCTGTCGCTCCAGGCGCCCGAGAACACGCCGACGGCGTAGTAGATCAGTGCCGTCAATGAAAAGATGGAAGCCGTGGAGAAGCTGCTGGCGCCGAACTGTGCCTGGATGCTGGCAAAAAACGCCCCGAACGAATAGGCGGCACCAAAATCAGCGCCAGCAGCACATGGACAGCGCCCACGATGTACCAACCCCGGAACAGCCTGCCTCGGTCCATATGCATCTCCTTGATAGGGTTGACTGTAGTTGTCTATACATGTTCAGACATTAAGTATCAACCCGGAGATCACAGGCCAGCGAGATCACCGGCAGTTGCCCGTCAGAGGTCAGGCAAGCTCAACGAGCCGCCTAACCACCAACGGCTATCGGTACTTCGCCTGGAGGCGGCACCTTGCCTCTGCGCCGGAACCGCGCAGCTTCTCACTTTCAAAGTCAGGCCTGAGCTGCCCCCTCCCCTCCTTCAGGCATGCGGGACAGCGCCGGGCGCCGGACATCTGGAATCTGCAGTCAGTACCTGGTTTCAGTGATATGTCGCGCATATGCATTGAACAGGTTTTCCAACCATTCGCATCAGACGCAGATTTTTCTGCCTTACATTCTTGATACGCACAATGCTATTGATAACAAGAAATCAATCACTCACCAAAAACCGACAGCAGCATGCTCAATCGACATAATCAACGACTATTGCAAATGAATTATCAAGAATCATGAGAAATATAAGCATTTACTGATGATTACCAAAAGCACCTCTCTTGTGCGTCATTCCCCTCTGAAGAAGAAAATAAATGACCAATGAAAGCACTTGAATCCGGTCACACAACGAAAAACCGCCTCAGCAATTTCTTCTTGAAAACTTCTTACAATCCATCGATATTCCCGCCTACCTGATGCGCTCAGCATCCACTCCAGGCCTTTCCTTCCCGTATTGAATCCATGCTGTTTTCCGGCCAGAATCCGCCGCCCGACATACATGACCAACTGTCTTCCGTTTCAAGGCAAGACCGGGAGATACTCCATGGTCATAAAGCGGTTGCGATATGGTTGACCGGACTTTCGGGGTCCGGCAAATCGACCATCGCCAATGCGCTGCAGGCGCATCTGCACGCGGCCGGCCGGCGTGCCTATGTGCTGGACGGAGACAACATCCGCAGCCGGCTGAACCGCGATCTGGGCTTTTCCGAAGAAGACCGGGCGGAGAACATACGCAGGGTCTCGGAGGTCGCCCGGCTTTTCGTGGATGCGGGCACGATCGTGATCGCGGCCTTCATTTCCCCATTCCGTAGCGAGCGCGACACTGCCAGGGCCTTGTTCGACAAGGGTGACTTCCTGGAGGTGTTCGTGGATGTTCCCCTGTCCGTTGCCGAGCGGCGGGACCCCAAGGGCCTGTACAGAAAAGCGCGCCGCGGCGAACTGCGTCAGTTCACCGGAATCGACTCGCCCTATGAACCCCCTGTGGCAGCGGAGCTGACCCTGCGCACGGACCAGCTCAGCGTGGCCGCATGTGTTTCGCGCCTGCAGGCGTTGCTGCTGCACGGGCAGCCGACTGCGCCGGGCACGCCCGCCCAGGGCATGGCTCCGCTGATGACCTGTCCCCTGCCACTGGCCAAGGCGCTGCAATGAATGCCAGGCCCGCCCTGCCCTGCGCGCATGAAGACGCCTGTGCCGGCACGCCCCTGTTTGCGCGGCTTGATGCCAGGGTTGCGCTGCAGGCGCTGCGCGACGAGGTGGATGCGCTGCTGTCCTCGCCATGGTGCGACCACGTGAACCACGGCGGCTACGAAGGCGTATGGCGTGTGATGCCGCTGCGCTGCCAGCG
The DNA here is from genome assembly GCF_017355445.1 of Delftia sp. SD018. NCBI lineage: Bacteria > Pseudomonadati > Pseudomonadota > Betaproteobacteria > Burkholderiales > Comamonadaceae > Delftia > Delftia sp. SD018. Next base: position 23,932 of record NZ_JADDRN010000036.1, on the reverse strand, counting down.
CCAGCATGTGGCGGCCCACCCCATTCTCCAGAGCTTCTCCATCGAGGAACCCGAGGAGGATTGGGAGGACCTGCCCCTGCTGCAGCACTGCCCCGCCATACGCCAGGTGCTGGAGCAACTGCAGTGCCCGCTGCGCTCTGTGCGCCTGATGCAGCTGAAGGCCGGCTCATCCATCAAGCCGCATCGCGACCGTAGGCTGGGCCTGGCGCATGGCCAGGCCCGGCTGCATGTGCCCGTGTACACACATCCCGATGTGCAGTTCATCGTGGAAGGCCGCACGATCCCCATGGCCGCAGGGGAGCTCTGGTATTTCAATGCCGATGCCACGCATGAAGTGGTGAACCGGGGCACCCGGGACCGCACCCACCTGGTCATCGACTGCCTTGCCAACGCCTGGCTGGCAGACAGCATCGGCAAGGGACACGCCCATGCATGAGCTGCAGGCGGCCTTTGCCGAACTGATCGCAAGCCCCCGGCAGCACACCCTGTTCCAGCAGGCCAGGAGCATGGAGTCGCTACTGGTGCAGCTGCGCCTGCTGTGGTGTCTTCCCGCCTGGAACGATGGTCGCCTCATGCAGGCGCTGCAGCAGTTGAACCAGGCGGCTGCCGTGCCAACTGCCGCACTGCTGGCCGGTGGCTGGCTGCCACACAGGTATGAGGCACGCACGCGCAGCATCCTTTGGTGCCTGCCGGACGGCCCTGCCACCGAGCCGTTTCATGACGAGTACATCAGCCGCTGCCTGCAGCGCAGGCTGCTGAACCAGTTCATCCGGCCGCGCACGCCGCTGGCCGGCCTGTGCGCGGAATCCCTTCCCAGGCCCGGGGGCCATCCGCCTGCCGGCTTCATCTTCCACCTCTCGCGCTGCGGCTCCACCCTGGTCTCGGGCTGCCTTTCCGAACTGGACGGCACGCTGGTCCTGTCGGAGCCACCTGTGTTCACCGAGCTGCTGCTGGACAGCTCGCTGGACCGGGCGCAAAAGCGCGATGGCATTGCCGGCCTGGTGTCGGCCATCACCGTGGCCGTGCCGGGGCGCCGCAACCTGGTGGTCAAGTGGAATGCCTGGGACATTTTCCAGTGGGAGCTGCTGCACGATCTCTACCCCGAGGTGCCCGGCCTGATGCTGGTCCGCGATCCTGTGGAGATCCTGGCCTCACACCACAAGCAGGCCGGCCGGCACATGTCGGGCGACCCGTCGCTGGCTGGCGCTGGTCCGGTTTTCTGTTCCGGCAGTGGCAGCCAGCCCGTTGTCTCCATGCTCGACCACCGCGTGCGCGTGCTGCAGGCAATGATGGAGCGGATGCGGGATCTGCACGAAAGCCAGGGTGTTCCTGTGCTGCACTACCGCCAGCTGGATGCCGAAGCCATGGAGCAGATAGCCCGGCGCTTCGACCTGCATGCAGGCAAGGCGGCGCGCCAGCGCATCGCCGCACGCCTTCGCCAGCATGCCAAGGCACTGGACCAGCGCTTCGAGCCTGACGGGCGGGACAAGGCGGCCGTCTTTGGCGAAAGCGAACGCCAGCACATCGAATCGCGCCTGGGTCCGCTGCACGCACAGCTGCTGCGGCGCGCACAACCCGTGAACGAATAGGCCTCGCCAAAGATCAGCGGCAGCAGCACATGGACAGCGCCCACGATGTACCAGCCCCGGAAAAGTCTGTCTCGCCTCATGTACACCTCCTCGGTGTGCTCACCCGCCCGCCCTGTGCCCCACATTTGGCAGCGCGTGGCTTTCTGGAGCTTCATTGCAATCTTGGCGTGCGCCACAGGCACCATTTCCGTGGCACATCCGGCTGCCACGGCACTCACCGTCACTGCATTGGTCAGTTGCGGAGCATGGTCGAAAAACCGCGAGAAAAACAGACTGCAGGCGCTTGCCGCTGCCCGCAACGGCGAGTCGATCTGCGGCTTTGCCCGTTCCTTTGATTTGCGCAGCACAGATCCTTTGGTAGTCCGCGCTGTGTATGCACAGCTTCAGTCTGAAGCGGCACCGCAGGCCACCGCATTTCATTGACGACAGTGCCTTGCTCAGAGCACGGCACAGACCGCTGCAGCGCCCTCAGGAAATCACATTCCGGATGAACCGCGTCACACCTTCGTGCAGGTTCACATAGGCGTAGTCCTGGGCGCTGCCGTAGATGGCGTAGTCGCCCGCCTCAATCGTCATCGGGCCTTCGCTCAGGTCCACCAGCAGGCGGCCTTCGACCACGACGATCATTTCATGCCAGCCTTCCGGGTCAGGTTCGGCCTGGTAGCGTTCGCCGGGCCCAAGGGACCAGGACCACAGCTGAGCCTCGCGCGTGGCGGGCACGCTGCCCAGCAGCATGGCCTGGCTTTCGGGCCGGGTGCCGCGCCAGGCCATGGCGTCCATGCGCAGGCGCTGCGCGGCCGGGTCGCTGACGATTTCTATGAAGCTGGCGCCCAGCGCGTCGGCCAGCCGATCCAGGCTGGACAGGCTGATGTTGGTGTCGCCGCCTTCCAGCTGCACGACCATGCGCCGGCTCAGGCCTGCGGCCTCGGCCAGGGCCGCCTGGCTCAGTCCTGCACGCTGGCGCAGGCGGCGCAGGTTTTCGCTGACGAAAGCCAGGACATCGGAGCGCTCGCCAGCGCTGTGCAATATATTTCTCATATGATCTGCGCAATATGTTGCACACGTCATCTTCTCACAGTTCGCGCACGCCGCTGCTCAGCCGGCAGGAGCTGGCCTTGATCGCCGTCACCATGGTCTGGGGCGGCACCTTTCTCGTGGTCCACCTGGCCATGCAGTACAGCGGGCCGCTGTTCTTTGTGGGCCTGCGCTTTGTCACGGCGGGTCTGATCGGGCTGCTGGTGTTCCGCAAGGCCATGGCCGGGCTCACGCGCACCGAGCTGGTGGCAGGCATCGCCATCGGCGCCAGCATCTTCCTGGGCTATGGCCTGCAGACCTTTGGGCTGCAGACCATCAGCAGCAGCAAGTCGGCGTTTCTGACGGCGCTGTATGTGCCGCTGGTGCCTCTTGTGCAATGGCTGGTGATGGGCAAGCCGCCGCGATTGATGAGCTGGATAGGCATTGGCCTGGCCTTCACGGGACTCATGCTGGTGGCGGGACCGGAATCCGGCGGCATGGAGTTGAACGTGGGCGAGATGGCAACCATGCTGAGCACGCTGGCGATTGCGGCCGAGGTGCTGCTGATCGGGCATTTCGCGGGCAAGGTCGATGCGCGGCGCGTGACCACGGTGCAGTTGCTGGCGGCCGGCGTCATGGCGCTGCTGGCCATGCCGGTGGCAGGCGAATCCGTGCCCGATTTCTCATGGGTCTGGCTGTCCGCCGCGGTGGCCATGGCCTGCGCCAGCATCCTGATCCAGCTGACCATGAACTGGGCCCAGAAGTCCCTGTCGCCCACGCGTGCGACCGTGATCTATGCCAGCGAGCCGGTCTGGGCCGGCATCGTGGGACGCATGGCCGGCGACCGGCTGCCGGGGCTGGCCATCCTGGGGGCCGCGCTGATCGTGGGCGGCGTGCTGGTCAGCGAGCTGCGCCTGGGCAGGCAAACACCCAAGCCGTAACGCACCCCGGCTGCGGCCCCCGGCGTGCTGGGCCGCACCTGTAGAAGCTCTTGAAAAACGGTATTTTCATAATCAATCAGAAACATCCGAGATCAAATAAGCTATTCCTAGGATAAATCCCATTTCCTCAATAATCCTAGGACTACTCTGAAAATCCGATTTTCATCAAAAAGATCATTACAAAACGCAATCAACCCTTTAGATTCCGCTTTTGAAAACAGGCAAGCCATTCATCGGCTTGATGGTCATTCAATTCAGGAACTCATGAAAGGGCGATGGCATGCAAAAGCGTGGCGCGGGAAATCGACGGAAATTGGCCGGCTTTACGGCAGCAATGGCAGTCAGCTGCACAATCGTTTTGGGGACAGGTGGCACCGCATGGGCCGCCTCCGCAGGGCAAGGTCGCGGCTATGCGCTGGAAGTGAAGGCCGGCGTTTCATTGGTAGACCTCGGGCTGGATATCCCGCTGGTAGATACCGGACTGCAAAGTGCGCCGCCGGCGTTCAATGTTTCCGGGAAAATGCTTGCTGCAGACATCGGGGGCGCCACCAACAGCTTGATTTCATTGAAGGCGGGTGTGCTCTCGGCAAGCACCGGGAGCTCGCTGGCGCAAAACCGCGTCGAAACAACCGCAGGCATCAGTGACATCAACCTGTCCATCGCTAGCGTCGTAGCCATCAAGGCTGATGTGCTGCAGTCCCAAGTGCAGGCAACCTGCGTCAATGGCACCGTCCAGCCCACCGGGGCCGCGACCATCGAGAACCTGAGCATCTCCGTGCTCGGTATCCCTGTCCCAATTCCACTGAATCCATCCCCCAATACCGGACTGAATACCGGAATCCTGGAAATCGTTTTCAATGAGCAAACTCCCGTGGATGGGGGAATGGAAGTCAATGCCCTGCGCATTGGCGCGAAAATACCCACCCTCGCCGACGTCAACCTCGTCTTGGGCCATTCGCAAGCCTCGCTTGCCGACTGCACGGCAGCGCAAGGAGATACCACGCCACCTGCGGTAGACATCACCACGTCCCCGGTGATCAATGCAGACAACCAGGAGGCCTACATCGTCGCAGGCAGTTGCACCGCGGGCGATGGCAATGTGAAGGTGACCATCGGCACGGCCCCGAAGTTCGTGACCATGACGACGGCCTGCAATGCAGCCGGAGCCTGGACGGCACCGGCTGCCAATGTGGCCAGCCTGCCCCTGGGTCCGGTGGACATCACGGCCACCCAGACCGATGCGGCCGGCAACACCGGCACGCGAAGTGTCATCACCACCAAGACCACGGCCGCAGCCACGGACACGACGGCACCCCTGGTCGCGGTGGACAACGCAGCCGCGATCAATGCCGGCAATGAGCACGGCTACACCGTCTCGGGCACCTGCACGGCCGGCGATGGCGATGTCAGGGTGCGCATCGGCACGGCGCCCAACTCCGTGGAAGCCATCGCAGCGTGCGGCAGCAACGGCCAATGGACCACTGCCGCCACCGACCTGGGCGGGCTGCCTGCGGGCACGGTGCCCATCCAGGCAAGCCAGACCGATGCGGCTGGCAATACAGGGACCGCCAATGTCTCCGTCACCAAGGCAGACACCACGCTGCCTGTGGTCACAGTGGGCACCCCGCCCCAGATCAATGCGGGCAACCAGGGCGCCTACATCCTCTCTGGCACCTGCACAGTCGGCGCAGGCAGCGTCACCGTGACCATAGGCACGGCGCCCAACGCGGTGGTGGCCACTGCGCCATGCGACAGCAATGGCCATTGGACCACCCCCGCCACCGACGTGAGCGCACTGCCTGCGGGTACGGTGGACATCCACGTGGCTCAGACCAATGCCGCCGGCAATTCGGGCACGGCCGATGCCACGGTCACCAAGGTCGATACCACGCCGCCCACCACGCCCTCGGTCACAGTGGTGAATCCTCCCCCGATAGACGCGGGCAACCAGGGCGGCTACATCCTCTCTGGCACCTGCACGGCCGGCGGCGGCAGCGTGACGGTGACCATCGGCACGGCACCCAAGGCCGTGGTGGTGACCGTGCCCTGCGATGGCAATGGCCACTGGACCACTCCTGCCACAGACGTGAGCGGCCTGCCCAAGGGATCGGTGACCATCACGGTCACCCAGACCCAGGCGACGGGCGATGTCGACTCAAGCACTGCGACCACCACCAAGACCACGCCTGGCGCGGACGATGTCCCAGGCAGCGACTCCGTCGCAGCCATCCCCGTGGGCGGGGCCTGGGCCTCCCTGCTCCTGCTGGGCGCGGCGGCGCTGGGACTGCGCCGCCGTGGCAGGCAGCCGGGCCCGCAGCGCTCCGGGCGGCACCACGATTGACGGAGTTGCCACCATCAAAGGCGCCACGGCCGTGGCGCCTTTTTGCGTTGGGCCTGCGCAAGGCATGGGGCGGCCTTGATGCGGCCTTGATGGCGTTGTGCGCAAACACAATCCGCCCTTGAGGCAGCCGTGCCTAGAGTCAAGGCCTCACAACAAATGGCTTCCCGATGAAGCCGCGCCGCCATGAGACCTGTCGCCATCCTCCAGCACGAATCCGCCCAGGGCCCCGGCGTTCTGCGTGAACACCTGGAGCAGCAGTGCATTCCCTACCGACTGTTGCAGCCCGCCCTCGATGGCACAGCCCCTGTGCACGCCGCCGATTACAGCGGCATCGTGGTGCTGGGCAGCAACCACAGCGTGAACGAGGGCCTGCCGTGGATGGAGGATGAACAGGCCCTGCTGGCCGATGCGCTGCGCAGCGACATCCCCGTGCTCGGCCACTGCTTTGGCGCACAGATGCTGGCGCGCGCCATGGGCGCCAGGGTCTGGCGCAACCCCTGCCCCAACATTGGCTGGAGCCGCATCTGGGTGACGGCCGCCGCCCAGCAGGTCATGGACCTGCCGCGCGAGGCGACGATCTTCCATTGGCACTACGACACCTTCGAGATCCCGCGCGGCGCCGTGCGCACCATGTACGGCAGCCACTGCCTGAACAAGGGCTTTCGCCACGGCCGGCACTGGGCCTTCCAGGGCCACATGGAAGTGACCGCCGCCAGCGTGGCCGCCTGGTGCACCGAAGGCCATGACGAGCTGCTGCGCGCACGCGGCCCCGCGGCGCAGACCGAGAGCGAGATCCTGCGCCACCTGGACCTGCGCATTCCCGTGCTGAACGCCCTGGCCCACCGGACCTACCGGGCCTGGACGGCACAGTTGCAGCGGCCGGTGGTCGTGAACCTGGGCGTGGCCAGCCGATAGCCCTCCCAGAAGCAGACGCCCCGGTGAATACCCGGGGAGCGCTTGACTTGGCGTTTGCACGCAGGGAAACTTTCGATACGAAATAAAAAACTTTCGAATCGAAAGAATCTATGCAGGACCAAGGCAACAGTTCACTCAAGCGCAGGCTGCAGATCGTGGAGCTGGCGCGCAAGACCGATGAGGTGCGGGTGGAGGCGCTGAGCGTGCTCTTCGGCGTCTCCACCGTCACCATCCGCAACGACCTGCACTACCTTGAGCAGCAAGGCTATGTGGTGCGCGCCTTCGGCAAGGCGCGCTACAACCCGGCCCTGCTCAAGACGGCCGCCGAGCTGCCCGGCGCCCCTGCCGCCGCGCAAGGCCCGGCGCAGGCCCAGGTGGCCCAGGGCGCGCTGGGCTGGATCGAGGACGACGCCTCGGTCTTCCTGGGCAGCGGCCGCATCACCCACCGCGTGCTGCCGTTGCTGGCCAGCCGCCAGGGCATTGCGCTGACGCTGCACGACCTGGCCATGGTGGCGACGGCGCGGCAGTTTCTCGATTGCGCCATCCACGTCACGGGCGGCACGCTGGCCGGCGACGAGCCCGGCCTCATCGGCCCCGGGGCAGAAGCGGGTCTGCGGGCCCGGCCGCTGGACATCTGCCTGTTCGAGATCTGCGGCATCGACGACCGCAACCGCCTGCTGTGCCGCGACCCGGGCGCGGCTCGCCTGTATTCGGCAGCCGTGGAGCACAGCACCAAGGCCGTGGCGCTGGCCCTGGATCTGGACAGCACCACGGGCGGGCACCCGGTCTGCGACATCGCCCAGATCGACGGCCTGTGCGCCCACCAGGACATGGAGCCGGGCGCCTTCGATCTGCTGGCGCACCACCGGCTGCAGGCCACCCGCAAGGCCGAGGGCCGCATCGAATTCGCCAGAACCTGAGCTTTTCCACAACGACAGAGGGAGGGAGACAGCCATGGACCGCAACACGTTTCTCCGGCGCATGCTGGCCGGCGCATTCACATTCGGCCTGCCGGCCAGCCCGGCGCTTGCACAGCCGGGCCCCGGCCCCAGCCCTGCCCGCACCATCGGCGTGTCCCTGCTCACGCAGCAGCACCCGTTCTACCTGGAACTGGCCCAGGCCATGCAGCAGGAAGCCGCGCGGCAGGGGCTGAAGCTGGACCTGAGCATTGCCAACCAGGACCTGGGCAAGCAGATCTCGGACGTGGAGGACTTCGTCAGCAAGAAGGTCGATGCCATCATCCTGTCTCCCGTCGATTCCCGGGGCGTGAAGGCCGCCGTGCTCAAGGCTGCCGCCGCCCGCATTCCCGTGATCACCGTGGACATTGCGGCCAGCGGGGTCGAGGTCGCATCGCACGTGGCCACCGACAACCGCGCCGGCGGCGTGCTGGCCGGCCAGCTCATGGGTCGGGCCACGGGCGGCAAGGGCCAGATCGGCGTGCTGCACTACCCGTCCATACAGTCCGTGGTCGATCGCGTGGAGGGTTTCAAGGCCGCCATCGCCACCTTCCCTGGCATGAAGATCGTCTCCGTGCAGCCGGGCATCACGCGTGCCGAGGCCCTGGCCGCTTCGCAGAACATGCTGCAGGCCCACCCCGATCTCGCGGGCATCTTCGGATTTGGCGACGACGCGGCCCTGGCTGCACTGGCCAGCGTCAAGGGCGCAAGAAAGCTGGAGCAGGTCAAGATCGTCGGCTTTGACGGCATGGCCGAGGCGCGCGCGGCCGTGGACCGCGAACCGGCCTTCGTGGGCGTGATCCGCCAGTACCCCGACCAGCTGGGACTGCAAGCCGTGGCCATTGCCGCGCAGCTGCTGCAGGGCAAGCCGGTGGAGAAATTCCACCCCGTGCTGCCCGGCGTGTACACGGCTGCCGCCAGGTAAATGGACCTGCGGAGCCCGCCATGCCAGGCCCCACTGCACACAGCCACCCAGGCCGTGCCATGCTCGACGCCGTTGCGCCGCCCCCCATGCTCGAGGCCCAGGCGCTGGCCAAATCCTTCGGCGCCGTGCAGGCGCTCAAAAGCGTGTCCTTCCGCCTGCGCGCAGGCACGGTGCACACGCTGCTGGGCGAGAACGGGGCCGGCAAATCCACCCTGCTCAAGATCCTGGCCGGCGTGCACCGGCCCGATGGCGGCCAACTGCTGATCGAGGGTGCCGGCACCGAGCTGGCCAGCCCCGCCGATGCGCAGCGCCACGGCATCGCCATCGTTCACCAGGAGCTGAGCCTGGCGCCCAACCTCAGCGTGGCGGACAACCTGTTTGCCGCGCGCCTCCCGCAGCGGGCCGGCTGCGTGGACCGCCGCGCACTGCACCGCGACGCCGCCGCGCTGCTGGCCCGCCTGGGCATGGACCTGGACCCCAACGCGCAGGTGGCCGAACTGTCGCTGGCCCAGCGCCAGCTGGTGGAGATCGCCAAGGCGCTGTGCCAGCCCTCGCGCATCGTCATCATGGATGAGCCCACCTCCTCGCTCAGCGACAGCGAGGCGCAGATTCTGTTCACCCTCATCGCCCGCCTCAAGGCCGAGGGGCGCGCCATCATCTACGTCTCGCACCGCATGGACGAGATCATGCGCATCTCCGACGAGATCACCGTCATGCGCGACGGCAGCTCCATCTGCACCCTGGCGCGGGACGAAACCGACATCGGGGCACTGATCGCGCTCATGGTGGGGCGCCAGATGCAGGACATCTATCCGCCGCGCGGCCCCGCCCCTGACCGCAGCACGCGCGCCCTGCTCCAGGTGCGCGGCCTGGGCCTGGCCGGGCGCTTCGAAGGCATTGACTTCGAGGTCCACGCGGGCGAGATCGTGGGCTTTTTCGGGCTGGTGGGCTCGGGCCGGTCCGATGTCATGGATGCGCTGTTCGGCATGCACCGCTGCACGGGCAGCATCCTCATGCACGGCCGGCCGCTGCGCCTGCGCTCGCCGGCCGACGCCATTGGCCAGGGCATGGCCTTCGTGACCGAGAACCGCAAGGAGCAAGGCCTGGTGCTGGACCAGTCCGTGCAGCACAACATCTGCATGGTGCAGGTGCACAGCGGGCGCGGCGGCGCACTGCTCACCGACGAGGCGGCCGAGCAATCGCTGGCCCGCGCCTGCGTGCAGCGGCTGAAGATACGCGTTGCCGGCCTGCACCAGCCCGTGCGCCAGCTGTCGGGCGGCAACCAGCAAAAGATCGTGTTCGCCAAATGGCTGGCCATGCGCCCCCGGCTGCTGGTGCTGGACGAGCCCACGCGCGGCATCGACGTGGGCGCGAAGTTCGAGATCTATGCCCTGATCCGCGAGCTGGCAGCAGCCGGCACGGCCGTCATCCTGGTGTCGTCGGAACTGCCCGAGGCACTGGCCATGAGCGACCGGCTGCTGGTCATGCGCAACAAGCGCCTCGTCCAGAGCCTGGACACCCTTCATCTGCGCCAGGAGACCGTGATGGCGCACGCCACCGGAGCAGGACTGCCATGACCCCTTCCGAACTGAGCATCACCGCGTCTGGCTACTCCAAGGCCTCCAACGCCTCCGACGCTGCCGACGCCGCCGAAAGCATCCCGGACAGCCAGGAAACCTGGCGAGACGGCTTGCGAGGTGGCTGGCGATCGCTGCGGCGCCACGCCGGCACCCTCATGGGCCTGGCCGCCCTGGTGCTGCTGTTCTCCCTGCTGTCGCCGGCCTTTCTGACGGCCGGCAACCTGCGCAACGTGCTGCTGCAGGTGTCCATCATCGCCATCGTGGCCTTCGGCATGACCTATGTGCTGCTGCTGGGCGAGATCGATCTCTCGGTGGGATCGGTGGTCGCCCTGGCAGGCAGCGTGGCCGGCCTGATGCTGGGCCAGGGCCTGGCGCCCGCCCTGGTGCTGCCCGCCGTGCTGCTGTGCGGCCTGCTGCTGGGCGCGCTCAACGGCTCGCTGTCGGCGCTGCTGCATCTGCCGTCCTTCATCGTGACGGTGGCGACCATGGGCATCTTCCGGGGGCTGGCCTATATCGTCTCGGGCGGCATGCCGGCGCCGGTGGACAACGAGGCCTTTCTGTGGATCGGCAACGGCGAATGGCTGGGCATGCCCGTGCCCATCTGGATCCTGGCCGCACTGCTGGCCGCCAACCACTTCGTGCTTGCCCGTACCGTCTTTGGCCGCAAGACCTATCTGGCAGGCGGCAATGCCGAGGCGGCCAACTATGCGGGCATACGGGTGGGGCGGCTCAAGATCGCCATCTTCATGCTGTCGGGGCTGATGGCGGCCGTGGGCGGCCTGCTGCTCACCTCCCGCCTGTACTCGGCCCAGCCCAACGCGGCCATGGGCTGGGAGCTGGACGCCATTGCCGCCGCCGTGCTGGGCGGCACGCGCCTGGCCGGAGGCCACGGCAGCGTTGCGGGCACCTTGATAGGGGCGCTGATGATCGGCGTCATCAACAACGGCATGAACCTGATGAGCGTGCCCTACTTCTATCAGCTCATCGTCAAGGGCAGCGTGATTCTGGTGGCCGTGTGCATCGATGTGCACAGCAGGCGCAGGCGCTGACGCATGGGCCGGCGGTGCAGCGAACGGCGCACGGGGTTCGATTCCAAAGGGAGGGAGAGCATGCAATCCATCATGACCATGGGCGAGATCCTCGTCGAAATCATGGCCGAGCGAAAAGGCCAGAGCTTTCGCGCGCCGGGGCCGCTGGCCGGGCCCTATGCCAGCGGGGCGCCCGCCATCTTCATCGACCAGGTCGCCCGGCTGGGGCATCCGGCCGCCATCATCGGCTGCGTGGGCGATGACGACTTTGGCTGGCTCAACATCGACCGCCTGCGCCGCGACGGAGTGGACACCAGCGCCATCGCCGTGTGCAAGGGTGCCGTCACGGGCAGCGCCTTCGTCACCTACCGCGACAGCGGCGAGCGCGACTTCATCTTCAACATCACCAACAGCGCCTCGGCCCAGCTGCAGCCCGAGCAGGTCAACCAGGCCGTGCTCAAGGACTGCGCGCACTTCCATGTCATGGGCTCGTCGCTGTTCTCGTTTCGCATCATCGATGCCATGAAGAAGGCCATCGAAATCGTCAAGGCCCAGGGCGGCACCGTGTCCTTCGACCCGAACGTGCGCAAGGAGATGCTGCGCATCCCCGAAATGCGCGAAGCCCTGGCCTACATCCTGGAGTTCACCGACATCTTCCTGCCCAGCGGCCACGAGGTCACGCAGCTGGCCCGCTCGGCCGACGAGGCCGGCGCCATCGCCGAGATCTTCGCGCGCGGCGTGCGCGAAATCGTGGTCAAGCGCGGCGCCGACGGCTGCAGCTACTTCAGTGCCGACGAGCGCATCGACCTCGACGCCCTCCGCGTGAACGTGGCCGACCCCACGGGTGCGGGCGACTGCTTTGGCGCCACCTTCATCGCCTGCCGGCGCCTGGGCAAGACCGCGCTGCAATCGCTGCGCTACGCCAATGCGGCCGGCGCGCTGGCCGTCTCCAGCAAGGGGCCGATGGAGGGCACATCCGGCTTTGCCGGGCTAGACGCGCTGCTGGCACAACAGCCGCAGCACCTGCGGCATGCGGTGATGGAGGGCTGAAGCCATGCCGGCCCATCTCACCCACTTCACCCGCCTGGCGCAGTCACGCTCCATGCAAACGCCAGCAGCCGCAGGCGATGCGCACGGAATAGGCAGCGCACTCGGCATCTACTCAATCTGCTCGGCCCATCCCCTGGTCATCGAGGCCGCCATGCACCAGGCGCTGGACGATGGCACGCCACTGCTGGTGGAGGCCACCGCCAACCAGGTCAACCAGTTCGGCGGCTACACCGGCATGCAGCCCGCCGACTTCCGCCGCTTCGTGCTGGCCATCGCCCACCGCGTCGGCCTGCCGCCCGACCGCGTGCTGCTGGGCGGCGACCACCTGGGCCCCACGGCGTGGACCCATCTTCCAGCCGCCGAGGCCATGGATCTGGCGCAGGACCTGGTGCACGCCTATGCGGCAGCCGGCTTCGTGAAGCTGCACCTGGACGCCAGCATGGCCTGCGCAGACGACCCCCAGGCGCTGGACGACGAAACCGTGGCCCGCCGCGCTGCCCTGCTCTGCCAGGCGGCCGAGCGCGGCAGCACCTGCCCGGCGCCCGGCCCCGTCTACGTGATCGGCACCGAAGTGCCCGTGCCCGGCGGCGCCGCGCATGCGCTGGAGCATGTGCAAGTCACTGCCCGCGCCGACGCCCAGCGCACGCTGCAGGTGCACCGCGACGTCTTCGCGCAACAGGGGCTGGACCCCGTCTGGCCGCGCATCATTGCCATGGTGGTCCAGCCCGGCGTGGAGTTCGATCACACGCGCGTGGTGGACTACGCGCCCCGTGAAGCGGCCGACCTCAAGCAGTTGCTGCGCCAGCACCCGCAACTGGTCTTCGAGGCCCACTCCACCGACTACCAGCGGCCCGAGGCCCTGCGCCAGCTGGTGCAGGACGGCTTTGCCATCCTCAAGGTCGGCCCCGGCGCCACCTTTGCGCTGCGCGAGGTGCTGTTCGCGCTGGCCTCCATCGAAGAGCAGCTCATCGACGCGCACCAGCGCTCCCACCTGCCCGCCGTACTGGAGTCCGCCATGCTGGGCCGCCCCGCCAGCTGGGAGCGCTACTACCGCGGCGAGCAGCCCGATCCCGGCGCCCAAAGGCTGCTGCGCATCTACAGCTACAGCGACCGCATCCGCTACTACTGGGCCGACCCCACGGTGAACGCCGCCGTGGCGCGGCTGCTGGACAACCTGTCCGCCTGCACCCTGCCCGAGAACATGCTCAGCCAGTTCCTCCCCGCCCAATACCAGGCCGTGCGCGCCGGGCGGCTGGCACCCTCGCCCCACGCGCTGGTGCTGGACCGCGTGCGCGAGGCGATCAGGCCGTATGCGGCGGCTTGTGGCCACAGCCTCACAGCTGCGCCGCCTCCCCCCTGATCAAATCCCACACGCTTTGCGCCACCGGCGACAGTTCGCGCTGGCGGCGGCGCACCAGCATGATGTCGCGCTGAACGCGCGGCAGCAGGGGACGGCTTGCGAGGGCGTCGGGGGTGGTGGCGCCACTCGCGGGAGTTCGCCATTCCTGCGGCACGGCCAGTTCCGGCACCACGCTCAGGCCCAGGCCCGCCTGGAGCATGCAGAAGATGGTGGTGGTGTGGCCGACTTCCTGGACCACGGCGGCCTCGGCGTCGTGGGCCTGCAGCGCGGCGTCGATCAGGCGGCGGCTGCCCGAGGCGTGGTCCAGCAGCACCAGCGGCTGGCCGGCCAGGTCGCTCCAGGCCACCTGGCGCTTGCGGGCCAGCCTGTGCGTGGCCGGGCAGACCAGGCAAAAGGGCTCGCTGAGTATGGTTTCGCAGTACAGGTCATCGCGGCCCTGCGGGTCGATGACCACGCCGAAGTCCACCTCGCCGCTGCGCACGCTTTGCAGCACGTCGCTCTGGATGCGGTCCAGCAGCAGCAGCTCGATGCCCGGCGCCTGCTCGCGGCAGCGCGCAATGCAGCGTGGCATCAGATGCGCCGACAGCGTGGGGCTGCTGGCCACGCGCACCTTGCCCAGGCGCTGGGTGGCCAGGCCGCTGACTTCGAGCAGGCATTCATCCAGCGCGTCCAGCACGCGCGTGGCATGGCCCTGCAGCAGGCGGCCGGCGTCGGTCAGCTCCACCTCGCGCGTGGTGCGGTGCAAAAGCTGCACGCCCAGGGCCTGTTCCAGCTCGGTGACATTGCGGCTGACGGCGGGCTGGGTGAGCGCCATCAGCTCGCCCGCGCGGCTGAAGTTGCGGCTTTCCGCCACGGCCAGGAAGGCGCGCAGCTGGCGCAGGCTGATATTCATACGGAAAAATTATAAAACCATCAGATAAATCCATTTCTCTTTTCAATGGCCGTGGCGTCCAATCGGGGCCTTGCAGCCTGGCTGCACGAACCGATAGTTAGTTGGAGAGAGTTTTCCCATGGCACGCCCCCGCTTCGCCCCTGACAATTTCACGCTGATGCTGCTGTCCACCGTGGCACTGGCCAGCTTCCTGCCCGCCTCGGGCACCGTCTCGCAATGGCTGGAGGTGGCGACCACGCTCATGGTCAGCCTGCTGTTCTTCCTGCACGGCGCCAAGCTCTCGCGCGAGGCCATCTTTGCCGGCATAGGCCACTGGCGCCTGCACCTGACCATCTTTGCCGCCACCTTCGTGCTCTTTCCCCTGCTGGGCTGGGCGCTGCGCCCCGTGCTTGAGCCGCTGGTCACGCCCGAGATGTACATGGGCGTGCTCTTCCTGTGCACGCTGCCGGCCACGGTGCAATCGGCCATCGCCTTCACGGCCATGGCGCGCGGCAATATGCCCGCCGCCGTGTGCAGCGCCTCGGCCTCCACGCTGATGGGCATCGTGATCACGCCCATCCTGGTCAGCATGCTGCTGCACAAGAGCGCCGAAGGGGGCGACGCGCTGCAGGCCATCGGCAAGATCGCGCTGCAGCTGCTGCTGCCCTTTGTGCTGGGCCATCTGCTGCGGCCCGTGATCGGCGGCTTCATCTCGCGCCATGCCAAGCGCGTGAAGTTCGTGGACCAGGGCTCCATCCTGCTGGTGGTGTACACGGCCTTCAGCGCCGCCGTCATCAGCGGCCTGTGGCAGCAGACGCCCCTGCCTGCGCTGCTGGGCCTGCTGCTGCTGTCGTCCATCCTGCTGGCCCTGGTGCTGGTCATCACGTCGTGGACGGCGCGCCGCCTGGGCTTTTCCAAGGAGGACGAGATCACCCTGGTGTTCTGCGGCTCCAAGAAGAGCCTGGTCAGCGGCGTGCCCATGGCCAAGGTGCTGTTCGAGTCCAGTGCCGTGGGCGCCATCGTGCTGCCGCTGATGGTCTTCCACCAGCTGCAGCTCATGGTCTGCGCCGTGCTGGCCCAGCGCTATGCACGCCGGCCCATGCATCCCGAGGCGATCGAGGATGGCGCCGTGCCCGCCAGCGCTGCGCCGGCCGCCAAGGCCGAAACGGCGCCGGCCAAATAAGGCGCGGGCGCGTTCCCATCACAAAAAAGCCTGGCTCTCGCGCCAGGCTTTTTTGCATCTCAGCCCTTCAGGGCCAGGTTGTTGAGCTTGTCCAGCCGTTCAGGCCAGCTTCCCTGCTGCGCCGACTGCAGCAGGATGCGCGTCCAGGCGATCCAGGCGTCCCACTGCACGCGCTTGTCCCAGGCATTGCCCCAGCCGCTGAAGCACTGCAGCGCGCTGGTGGCTGCGCGCGCGGCGTCGTCGGCACGGCCGGCAGACAGGTAGAGCTGGGCCAGCACCATCTGCGGCTCGCCCACCCAGGGGTTCAGGCGCACGGCGCTTTCCAGCACGGCCGTGGCGGCGTCCAGGTCCACCAGCGGCTGGTCCAGCTGGATCACCGACCAGTACAGCGACACGGCAGCGGCCTCGTCGCCGGGCGACAGCTGCCGGCTGCAATGGTCGAACACCGGCGGCAGCGGCAGCTGGGCGCGCAGCGCCGGGTGCAGCAGCGCACGGCCCAGGTCGCTGATCTGGCTGAGCATGCGGCTGGCAGGCCGCATGGGACCGGGCCACAGCGAGGCCGCCCAGTGCACGCCCTGCTGCCGCTGGTTCTGCACCTGCGGAAACTGCGAATAGATGTCTTCCTGCCAGCTGAACCACTGCTCCATGGCATCGGCCATGCTCACGATGGTGAAGGCCGCCACCTCATAGGCGCTCAGGCGCTGGCTGCGGCCGGCAGATTCCAGCGCCATGGAGCCGTCTTCGGCCAGGTCGCCGGCCAGGATCTTCTGCATGAACTGCGTGCGGCTCATGGTGCAGAACAGGTAGACCAGGTGCTCGGCGCCCTCGCCCACCAGCTCGCGCAGGCGGCCGCGCTCGCTGCCCGCGTCGAACTTGACCAGGTCCACGAAGGCGTTGCCGTAGACGCTGTGCAGCAGGCCCAGCAGGCGCACGTCGCGCGGCTGGCGCCACAGCGCCAGCGAACGGGCCACGCCCGCCAGGTGGTGGCGGAAGGTGCCGGCCTTGTGCCAGTCCTGGCCCACGCCGCGCGCCAGCACCACGGGCAGCACAGGAGCGAGGTCGGCATCCTTGGCCAGCCATTCCTCGTCCAGCAGGTCCTGGGCCCGCGTGAACAGCGCCTCGTCAAGTGTCTGGAACAGTGTCGGGACAGGCAGGCTCATGCGGGCATCTCCATGGCAGCGGCGGGCCGCTGGGTATATTGCGCCACCCAGCCCGCCGTATCGGCGAACAGGCGCAGCGCCTTGATGCGCCGCGTGGCGGTCAGCGTGAAGCGGTGCTCCACGCCCGCCGGTATGCGCAGGTAGTCGCCGGGCTGCACGCGCAGCACGCGCTCTTGGCCATGGGCATCAAAAAAGCCGAACAGGCCTTCGCCTTCGAGGATGTAGCGCACCTCGTCATCGGCATGGGTGTGGGGCTTGTCGAAGCGCTCCAGCGCCTCGTCCAGGCCCGGGGTGCCTGGGTGCAGCACGACCAGGTCCATGCTGTGGTAGCCATGGGCCACGCATTCGTCGACCACCAGCATGCCCACGGCCTGGACCACGGTGGCCTTGCCGCCATCGTCCAGCTGGGCCTGCGCCAGCAGCGCGGCCAGGCCGGGCTCGGGCGCCAGCGGACGGTGCTGCCATTGCACGCCGATGGCGGCCACGAAGTCCGCGTCGGAAACTTGGTGCGATGCGAGGCTGCCCATGCTCTTACCAGGCCGCCGTGTAGGCGCCCTTGAACTGCGTGTCGATGAACTGGCGCACCTCGGGCGACTGGTAGGCCTTGACGAAGGCCTGCAGGCCCGCGTCCTTTTCATGGCCGGCGCGCGTGGCGATCAGCACGGTCACATAGGGCGTGTCCGTGGCTTCCAGCGCCAGCGAATCCTTTTGCGGCGACAGGCCTGCGGCCACGGCGTAGCTGCTGTTGACGGCGGCGGCGTCCAGGTCGTCCAGCGAGCGCGCCAGCTGGGCGGCCTCCAGCTCGACGAAGCGCAGCTTCTTCGGATTGGCCGTGATGTCCAGCACCGAGGCACGGGCGCCCGCGCCGGTCTTCAGTTCGATCAGCTTTTGCGCGGCCAGCACCATCAGTGCGCGCGAGCCGTTGGTGGGGTCGTTGGGGATGCCCACGCGCGCACCGCTCTTGAGGTCGGCCAGGCTTTTGATCTTCTTGGAGTACACGCCCATCTGCTGGTTGACCGCACGGGCCACGGGCACGAGCTTGTAGCCGCGGTCCTTGTTCTGGGCGTCCATGAAGGGCTGGTGCTGGTAGATGTTGGCATCCAGCTCACCCTGCGACAGGGCAGCGTTGGGCTGGATGAAGTCGCCGAACTCGACCAGCTTCACCTTGAGGCCGTTCTTCTCGGCCACCTTCCTGGCCACCTCGGCGATCTGGGCGTGCGGGCCCGAGGTCACGCCGATGGTGACCGAGCCGTCGGCCGCATGGGCCGGCAGCGCGGCCATTCCCGCCAGGGGCAGGACGGCAGCCAGGGCCAGCGATTGAAGCAATGCGCGCTTTTTCATGGAATCCCTCTTTCAGACAATCTCACGGCAGCTTGCCGCCCCGGCCGCGCCGGCCGCCGGGGTGTGTGGATCAGCGGTGGCTCAACCTGCGCACCGCCCAGTCGCCCAGGCTCTGGATGGCCTGCACGAAGAAGATCAGGATGATGACCACGGCCAGCATCACATCGGGCAAAAAGCGCTGGTAGCCGTAGCGGATGCCCAGGTCGCCCAGGCCGCCGCCGCCAATGGCGCCGGCCATGGCCGAGTAGCCGGTCAGGCTCACGAAGCTGATGGTCAGGCCCGCCACGATGCCGGGCAGCGCCTCGGGCAGCAGGATCTTCCAGACGATCTGGCCCGTGGTGGCGCCCATGGACTGGGCCGCTTCCACCAGGCCGTTGTCCACCTCGCGCAGCGCGGTCTCCACCAGGCGCGCCACGAAGGGCGCTGCCGCAATGGTCAGCGGCACCACGGCCGCCCAGGTGCCGATGGACGAGCCCGTGATCAGACGCGTCAGCGGGATGATGGCCACCAGCAGGATGATGAAGGGAGTGGAGCGCAGCGCATTGACGATCCAGCCCACGATCTTGTTGGCCGGGCCGTTCTGCAGCACGCCGCCGTGGTCGGTCAGGCGCAGGAACACACCCAGGGGAATGCCGATCAGGCCGCCCACCAGGCCCGAGACGCCGACCATGATGATGGTCTCCCACAGCGAGCTGACGAACAGCTCCAGCATCATTTCCGAAAAATTCTCAAACATCGCTCAATCCCTGGTGGAAACGATCTGCACCTGCACGCCGGTGGCGCGCAGATGGTCCACGGCGGCATCAATCTTTGCCGCGTCGCCGCTGGCGAAGACGGCCAGCGAGCCGAAGGTCTGCTCCTGGATCTCGTCGATCTGGCCATGCAGGATGGACAGGTCCAGCCCCAGCTCGCGGATCAGGTGCGACAGGATGGGCTGGTAGGCGCTCTCGCCCGCATACGACAGGCGCAGCAGCCGGCCTTGCTGGCCCGGCGCCAGCTGGGCGGCCAGCGCATTCACGCGCACGGCCACCGACTCGGGCAGTTGCTGGGGCACGATCTCGTCGATCAGGCTGCGCGTGATGGCCTGCTGCGGGCGCGTGAACACGTCGATCACGGGGCCCAGCTCGGCAATCTCGCCGCCGTCGATCACGGCCACGCGGTCGGCGATCTGCTTGATCACCTGCATCTGGTGCGTGATCAGCACCACGGTCAGGCCCAGCTCGCGGTTGACCTTGCGCAGCAGGTCCAGGATGGAGCGCGTGGTCTCGGGGTCCAGGGCCGATGTGGCCTCGTCCGACAGCAGCACCTTGGGGTGGCTGGCCAGCGCGCGCGCAATGCCCACGCGCTGCTTTTGCCCGCCCGAAATCTGCGCCGGATAGCGGTCGCGCAGCGCGCTCAGGCCCACCAGGTCCAGCAGCGGGTCCACGCGCTTCTTGATGTCGTCGGCCGACATGCCCGCCATCTCCAGCGGCAGCGCGGCGTTGTCGAACACCGTGCGCGAGGACAGCAGGTTGAAATGCTGGAACACCATGCCGATGTCACGGCGCGCCGTGCGCAGCTCGGCATCGCTGAGCTGCATCAGGTCACGGCCGCCCACCAGCACCTGGCCGGAGGTCGGGCGGTTGAGCAGGTTCAGGCAGCGCACCAGCGAGCTTTTGCCCGCGCCGCTGCGGCCGATGATGCCGAACACCTCGCCCGACTCGATCTGCAGGTTGATGCCCCGCAAGGCATGGACGGGCCCGGTGGGGCCCTTGTAGGTCAGGGAAAGATCCCGAATCTCGATCATGAAAAAACGCCGCGGCGCAGGACGGCCTGGGGACGCCGCTGCGCATTGTTGGGAAGTGGGAGCAAATATAGGTTGCGCGTATAAAAACGCAAACTATAAAAAAATAAAGTAATAAGAAGCTCCGGTTATGCCCGGGACTTCACTACTTTCTGCACAACCCTCAACTATGCCTGAATGTGGACACGCCCTTGCCCTGCCGGGCTATGCGCGGCGCCACGGAGCACTGCGGCAAGGCCCTTCTTGCGCCGGCGTCTGATTGACAGTGCGGCCGGCACGCTGCCGTCGCGGCCTGGCGGCCCTGGCCCGCTCCTGCTTTTGACGATGGCAAGCACTCGCCGCTGCCGCCGCGCTGACGCCAGAAGCAGCCTTTGCTGACAGGCCGCGCGGCATGCGCCCTCCTACAGTGGGCTCAACCCCACAGGAGAAGAGCGCCATGCGCCCAGAACAACACTCCGGCGCCGGCAGCCAGGCCGGCACGGCTCCCTTGTCGCGGCGCGGCTTTCTGCAGGCCGCCAGCATCGCAGGCGTCAGCGTCTGGGTGGCGCCGCTGGCCAGCCAGGCCTATGCAGCCCTCTTTGAAGACCGCGTCCTGGGCAGTGTGGCCCGCGAGCCGGCCACCCAGCTGCCGCGCATGCGGCTCGATGGCCGCTCCAAGGTCATGGGCGCCAAGGTCTTCGCCCGCGACATCCGCGCACGCG
The DNA here is from genome assembly GCF_017355445.1 of Delftia sp. SD018. Taxonomy (NCBI): domain Bacteria; kingdom Pseudomonadati; phylum Pseudomonadota; class Betaproteobacteria; order Burkholderiales; family Comamonadaceae; genus Delftia; species Delftia sp. SD018. Next base: position 3,194 of record NZ_JADDRN010000036.1, on the reverse strand, counting down.
ACATGCCGCACTGGCCGCAGCAGCAATCCCATGCCTTCATCGTGCGCACCACGCTGGCCGACCGGCTGTTCGATGGAATGGACCTGTCTTCCCTGGACGGCGAACTGGCGCCCGACCGCGTGGTAACGGCCGAGGACCTGGCGCGCGATGGCCTGGCCTTTCCCGAGTTCTATGGCGAAGACATGCTGCTGCCACCAGGCAAGACCCCCGCATACCTGGGCCAGGCCGTGGCCATCCTCATCTACCACGACTTCGCGCGCTTTCGCTTTGCCAAGGAAAGGCTGCAGGCCACGGCCGGCGTCATCCGCTACGGCCGCATCACGGGCGCGCTGGACCGTCCGCCCTGGGGCGTGTTCCGCTACGTGCGCCAGGGCGGCGCCACGGCCTTTGACGACGACGTGTTCTCCAGCCTGCGCGATGCCCCGCTGTTCCCCGCCGAACGCAAGCCGCTGGTCTGGCCGCAGATCTCCAAGGCCGACGCGGTCACGGCGCGCGGCCTGCGCGCGGCCGAGCAGATCGCCCAGGAGCTGGCCACCCCGCCCGCCGACTGGCTGGTGCTGCAGCGCCACTACGCCACGCAATCGGTGGACACGGCCGCGCTGGAACCCGACAACGCCAACTGCTGGTATGACGCGGCCACGCAAAGCCTGCACATGGTGCTGGCCACGCAATCGCCACACGAAGTGGCCGAATGGGCAGCGCAGATGGTGCAGGCCAGCAGGTTCCCGCTCAAGAACCTTTTCGTGCACCCGTGCTACACGGTGGGATACGGCTCCAAGGACCACGCGCCCATGCCCTACTACGGCCTGGTCTGCGCGCTGTATGCGGACGGCAAGCCCGTGCGCCTGGCCAATGACCGGTTCGAGCAGTTCCAGTCCTCGCTCAAGCGCCATGCCTTCGAGATCGACTACACCATGGCCATCGACAGGAAGACCGGCCTCTTCCAGAGCCTGGTGGCCAGCATGACGGCCAATGGCGGCGGCCGGGCCAACTTCTCGCCCTCGGTCGCCATGGTGGGCGGCACGGCGGCGCAGTCCATCTACTACTTTCCCAAGAACGACATCACCGCCGTGGCTCTGGCCAGCCGCGCGCTGGACGCGGGCTCGGCACGCGGCTACGGCACGCTGCAGAGCATGGCGGCCACCGAAATGATGGTGGACGAAATCGCCGAACTGCTGCAGATCGACCCCATCGAGCTGCGCCTGCGCAACGTGCTGACCTCGGGCGCCAAGAACACCCAGGGCGCCATCGCCGCCGGTGCCCTGCGCGCCGACGAGGTGCTGGAGCGCGCCCGCCGTCACCCGCTGTGGACCGAGCGCGCCAAGCGCAAGACCGCCTACGAGGCCAGCCACCCCGGCCAGCGCTACGGCGTGGGCTTTGCCTGCGTGCAAAAGGACTTCGGCACGGGCGGCGAGGCGGCCTTCGCCCGCATCGAGATATCGCCCCAGGGCCGCGTGCTGCTGCACCACTCGGGCACCGAGATCGGCACGGGCATGGGCACCTCGCAGGCCCAGCTGTGCGTGCAATGGTTCGGCAAGCCCGCCGACGAGCTGCAGACCGCCTGCCTGGACTGGCCGGAGCTGCCGCTCAAGGCCGAGGGCGACAACTACACCATGCCCCAGGCCGACCAGGACCGCTTCGCCACCCGGCCGCTGTGGACGCCGGTCTACGCCTCGCCGGCCAGCGCCAGCAACTCGGCCTACTACTACAGCCACGCCACCAGCGAGACGGCGCGCGTGGTCTTCGAGCACGGCCTGTGGCCGGCCGCCGTCGCCATCTGGAGCCAGGGCACGGGCGGCGGCCAGAAGGCGCCCTACGTGGTGCGCCGCGAGGACGCGCGCTGGGTCAACGGCATGCTCACGGCCAACGGCATGCAGCCGCTGTCCCTGCAGGCCCTGGCCCAGAAGGCCCATGCCATGCAGCTGGTCACGGGCGCCGTGGGCCATACCTTCAACCGCTGGCAATGGGCCGAGGCCGACTTCGACATCCTGGGCACCAGCGCGCGCCGGCCGCTGGACGCGCTGGCCGTGCGCCTGGGCAGCGCGCCCGATGCTGCCGCCGTCACGCCGGCCCCTGAAACCACCGACACGCCGCAGGCGGCCACGCCCGTCGAGGCCTCTGTCACCGCGCGGCGCAGCGCCGCCGGCTACCGCATGATTGCGCGGCGCAACCTGTTCTATCCGCCCATGCAGCGCAACAACGCGGGCGTCACCTACTACAGCGCCAATGCGGCCCTGGTCGAGCTGGCGGTGGACACGGGCACGGGCGCGGTGGAGCTGCTGGCCCACCACTCCATCATGGAGTGCGGGCGGCCCATCGTGCCCGAGCTGGTGCACGGCCAGCTCGAAGGCGGCATTGCCATGGGCATAGGCCATGCGCTGTACGAAACCATGCCGCTGTACGAGGGCGGCCCCGGCGACGGCAACTGGAACTTCCACCGCTACCACCTGCCGCGCGGCAGCGAGGTGGCGGTCTGGAAGCAGACAGCCGAGCTGCTGGCACCTCTGTCGGACACCGATCCGCCCAAGGGCATTGCCGAGGTGGTGATGATTCCCATCGTCGCCGCCATCGTCAACGGACTGCACCACGCCATTGGCAAGCGCTTCCACGACCTGCCCGTGACCCCGCAAAAGATCAGGGAGGCACTCGCACCATGAGCCTTGTCCCGCGCCCCTTGTCGCTGACCGTCAACGGCCAGAGCGTCGGCCCCATGGACGTGCCCGAAGGCATGCCCATGATCGACTTCCTGCACGAATACCTGAACCTCACCGGCTCGCGCCTGGGCTGCGGCATCGGCGAATGCCGGGCCTGCACCATCATCGTGGACGGTCCCGAGGGCAGCCGCGAAATGCGCACCTGCATCACCGGCGCCCACTACTTCCAGGGCCGCAAGGTCCGCACCATCGAAGGCATTGCCGACCCGGCCGGCGCGGACACCGCGCCCCCGCCCTCGCCCGGCGCCTCGGGCCAGCCGCGCAAGGTCATCGCCATCAGCCCCGTGCAGCAAAAGTACCTGGAGCATTTCAGCTTCCAGTGCGGCTACTGCACGCCGGGCTTCGTCATCGCCGCCACGGTGCTGGTCGAGCGCCTGGCCAAGGCACCCATCCGCGCGGCCGATGTGGAGCAGGTCGTGGGCGAGGCGCTGCAGCCCCACCTGTGCCGCTGCACCGGCTATGTGCGCTACTACGCGGCCG
>NZ_JADDRN010000035.1:0-48952 GCF_017355445.1 Delftia sp. SD018 | reverse complement strand
TGGCGCCAGGGGGCTGGGTTGGGATGGGCCTCCCGGACAGCGGTCAGCGGTCGGCGGTGCGCTAGGCTTGGCGCCATGCATATCAAGCCCTACCTCCTGCCTGTGGTTGTTTTCCTGCTGGTCGGTCCCGGTGTGGGCGTGCTGACCGTGATGCTTCTGGGCGCGGACGGTGCGTCGATCCTGTCGGTGAACTGGCTGCTCGTCCTGTTTGGCTATGGCATCGGAGCTGTTCCTGCCGCTTTGGCGGGGGTGATCTATGTGGTCGGCTGGCCTCTCAGGGGCCTGCTCCAGGTACTGAGCACCAGGGAGTTCGGCGCCGTGCTGGGTGCGGTGAGCGGTGTCGCTGCGCTGGCGGCATGCTTTGCAGCGACCTCCGGCACGCCGTTTCCCAAATCCCTCAGCGTCTATGTCTTTCCCCTGGTTGCCGGTGCTGTCTGCGGGGCGCTTACAGCGCATGCGCGAGATGAGGCCTATGAGGGGAGCGGGTCGCAAGGCGTTTGAACGCGTCCGGGTGTGAAGCATAGGTTTGCCTGTTTTTTGAGCAATTGGCAGGCTTGTTTGACAAATCAATGACTTATGTTGCGAATTTGGCATTTTTGGCGGCTTGTCCACATGCTTGTCCAGTCCGAATGGGGGTAAATGCGTACATGCGGGTTGTGCGGTGGATAAGCGGGACACAGCCCGAAAATCCGGGGTCTTCTGCCTGTTTTTTAAGCGGATTGCATGTTTTCCTTTTGAATCAATGACTTGTGTGGCTTATCCCGCCCGATGTGAAAGTTGTTCACAAGATTGTTCAGGGTGAGACGGGATAAGTCGGGCAGACGACTTGTGGATTTGATTAAAAAATAGGCAAAAGAAAAAAATCCATTCAAAACAATCGCTTGGATCACCAGTCCCGGGCCAGCACATGGTTGTCCACAGGCTTGTCACGCAATGGTGGGGACAAGGCTGGCGGCCCTGGCACAGTCGCTTGGGCAACCGGAATGAAGGCGGCGTCCGTCTACATTGCTGGGTGACCGGCGCCTTGCCATCCGGCGGGCGGAGCCGGCATCCAATGCAACAAAGGGAGCATCTCCATGGCGATTGAGTTTGAGGGCCGCGTGGCCATCGTGACGGGGGCCGGCGGCGGCCTGGGGCGTCTGCATGCGCTGGCGCTGGCGGCGCGCGGCGCCAAGGTGCTGGTCAATGATCTGGGCGGCGCGGTGGATGGCAGCGGCGGCTCGGCCACGGCGGCCCAGGCCGTGGTGGACGAGATCCGCGCGGCAGGCGGCCAGGCGCTGGCCAACGGCGCATCGGTCACCGATTTCGCGGCCGTGCAGGCCATGGTGCAGCAGGCCGTCGATGCCTGGGGCCGCGTGGACATCCTGGTCAACAACGCCGGCATCCTGCGCGACAAGAGCTTCGCCAAGATGGACATGGATGATTTCCGCCTGGTGGTGGAAGTGCACCTGATGGGCGCCGCGCATTGCTGCAAGGCCGTGTGGCCGCACATGCAGGCGCAGAACTACGGGCGCATCGTGATGACCACCTCGTCCACGGGCCTGTACGGCAACTTCGGCCAGGCCAACTACGGCGCGGCCAAGCTGGCCCAGGTCGGCCTCATGCAGACGCTGGCGATCGAAGGCGCCAAGCACGGCATCCACGTGAATGCGCTGGCGCCCACGGCGGCCACCCGCATGACCGAAGGCCTGATGCCCGAGGCCGTGCTGGCCGCCCTCAAGCCCGAGGCCGTGGTGCCCGCCATGCTGGTGCTGGCCCACGAAAGTGCGCCCACACGTACCACGCTGTGCGCAGGCGCGGGCGGCTTCGAGGCGGCCTTCATCACGCTGACCGAAGGCGTGTATCTGGGCCAGGGCGATCAGGTGCCGGAGCAACTGGCTGCGCAACTGGCCCAGGTGCTGGACCGCAGCGGCGAACAGGTGCCCGCCAGCGGCGCCGCGCAGGGTACGCTGGAAGTGGGCAAGGCCATGGCCGCTGCCCGTTGATGAAGCGGGGGCCGGCAAGTGATTTCACCGCTGGCCGGCCAGCCCTTGCCCGGCGTCAAGGCAGGGCCGGCCGGGAGGGCGAAACTCTGACATATTCCTTTCGCTCGCGGCGGTGCCATGCGGGGCAACAGGCCAAAACGCGTGGTTAAGCGGACAGGCGCCATCGCGTTTCCTGCCGTTTCTCTATCATTCGGCGTCCGGGTCGGGTCCGCCGGGAATCCTGGTGGTTTCCGTGTGGGCCGGTGCCCATCAACGAATCGGTAAACAAGAATGAAAACATCGCAGGCATCCATGGCGGTTCCCGATCCCCAGCGGCTCAAGGGCATACGCCGTGGCATAGAAAAGGAGGGCCTGCGCGTGCTGCCTTCCGGCAGCCTGGCGCTGACGCCGCATCCCCTGGCACTGGGCTCGGCGCTCACGCATCCGCACATCACCACCGACTACAGCGAATCGCAGATCGAGCTGATCACGGGCGCGCGCCTGGGCGTGCAGGAATGCCTGGACGAGCTGGTGCAGATCCACCAGTTCGTGCTGCGCAGCCTGCGCGATGCGGGTGGCGAGATGCTGTGGTCGTCCAGCATGCCCTGCCAGCTGCCCACGGACGAGACGATTCCGCTGGCGCGCTATGGCTCCTCGCATTCGGGCCGATCCAAGAGCGTGTACCGCATGGGCCTGGGTCATCGCTATGGCCGGCGCATGCAGACGATTTCGGGCATCCACTACAACTGGTCGCTGCCCGGCGTGGCCAGCGAGCAGTATTTCTCGCTGATCCGCAATTTCCGGCGCCATGCCTTCGTGCTGCTGTATCTGTACGGCGCATCGCCCGCGCTGTGTCCCTGTTTCGTCGAGGGGCGCGAGCATGGCCTGAAGCCGCTGGGCAATACGGGCCAGGCGCTGTACCTGCCCCATGCCACCTCGCTGCGCATGGGCCGCCTGGGCTACCAGAGCGATGCGCAGGCCAGCATCAACGTCAGCTACAACGGCCTGGAAGGCTATGCGAATTCGCTGCATGAGGCGCTGACCCATCCCTACCCGGCCTACGAGATGCTGGGCGTGCGCAATCCGGGCGGCGACTACAACCAGCTGGGCACGGGTCTGCTGCAGATCGAGAACGAGTTCTACGGCACCATCCGCCCCAAGCGCACCGTCAGCCGTGGCGAGCGCCCGCTGCATGCCTTGCGCGAGCGCGGCGTGGAGTATGTGGAAGTGCGCCTGATGGACCTCGATCCCTTCGAGGATGTGGGCATTGCCGCCCCCACCATGCGCATGCTGGACGTGTTCCTGCTGCACTGCCTGAATGCCGACAGCCCGCCCGATACGCCGGCCGAGATCGCCGAACTCAAGCACAACCAGCACCTGACCGCCGAGCGTGGCCGCGAGCCCGGCCTGCAGCTGGTGCGCGCGGGCCGCGAGGTGCCGCTGCGCGACTGGGCCCATGAAGTGCTGGACCAGTGCCGCCCCTATGCCCAGGCGCTGGACAGCACGCACGGCACGCACGATTACAGTGCCGCGCTGGCCCAGGCGCTGGAGCGCCTGGAGCATCCCGAGCGCACGCCGTCGGCCCATGTGCTGGGCGAGCTGACGGGCGAGTACGGCAACAGCTTCTCGCGCTTCACGCTGGCCCGTTCCGAGCAGGCCCGCGATTCGCTGCTGGCCCTGCCCTGGAGCCAGGCGCAGCAGCAGCGCTTCGAGCAATGGTCGGCGCAGTCCGTGCAGGACCAGCGCGACATCGAGGCCGCGGACACGCTGTCCTTCGAGGAATGGCGCCTGCGCTACATGTCGCCCGAGAACCTGCGCTGACCGTGCCTCAGCCAGGTCCGCCGTTCAGGGCCTGGCCTGCATCCTCGCACCAGAACAGCACGGCGTCGTAGAAGCCTTCCCAGACGCAGCCGTTGCAGCCGCGGCCGCAGCAACTGGTGGGCTGGGGCGGCGCCGGGCGCAGTGCAATGCCTGCAGCCTGGGCGCGCTGCTGCCAAAGCCCGATCTGCGACAGCGCCTGCTCCAGCGGGCCCTGCACCATGCTCAGCGCCGCGCCTTGCTGCGGCGCACCGCAAACAGCACGATGAAGGCCGTGCCCAGCAGCAGGGCGAACCAGCCGACCAGGTACGACTGGGCCATCATCTGCACGATGCCCCCGGGTGCCATGAACTGCGGCGCCAGCAGAATCACCAGGCCGATCACGGCGCAGGTCACTCCCTTGATCAACAGTTCGATGTCGGCCTTGCGCGAGGCGGAGCGGGAAGAGGGGGTATCGGGCAAGGACATAGGCAGTGAGACGGGGCGTAAAAGCGGGGGACAATTGCGGCTTGCGCAAGAAAGAATGAAGCCTGCGGTTTGCGCTGGGGCGCAGCGCGCTGTTCCATCCTGTCTGCGCAAGCCATGAATTATCCTTGCGCCCCTGCCAGTTCCCCCGTTTCCCAGAAAGTAATCCCATGGCCATACAGTGGTTCCCCGGTCACATGAATCTCACGCGCAAGGTGATCACCGAGCGCGTCAAGGAAATCGATGTGGTCATCGAAGTGCTGGATGCGCGCCTGCCGGGGTCGAGCAGCAACCCTCTGCTGCAGGAGCTGACGGGCCACAAGCCGCGCCTGCAGGTGCTCAACAAGCAGGACCTGGCCGATGCCGCGCGCACGCCGCTGTGGCTGGACTGGTACAACGCCCAGAGCGACACGCGCGCCATTGCGCTGGACGCTTCCGAGCCCGCACCCACGCGCCGGCTGATCGAGGCCTGCAAGCTGCTGGCCCCCAACCGTGGCGGCATGGCCAAGCCCATGCGCGTGCTGATCTGCGGCATTCCCAACGTGGGCAAGTCCACGCTGATCAACTCCATGAGCGGCAAGCGGCAGGCCAAGACGGGGGACGAGGCCGGCATCACCAAGCTGGAGCAGCGCATCGTGCTGGCCGACGACTTCTACCTCTGGGACACGCCCGGCATGCTGTGGCCGCGCATCATCGTCGAGCAAAGCGGCTACAACCTGGCCGCCAGCGGCGCCGTGGGCCGCAACGCCTATGACGAGGAACTGGTGGCGCTGGAGCTGCTGGGCTATCTGCAGAAGAACTACGCGGACCTGCTGGAGGCGCGCTACAAGCTGGGCCTGGACAACGAACGCATTGCCGCCCTGCATGACGACGAGCTGCTGGACGCCATCGGCCGGCGCCGCGGCGCCATGATGAGCGGCGGACGTGTCAATCTGCAAAAAGCTGCCGAGCTGGTGCTCACGGATTTCCGCGGAGCGATCCTGGGCCGCATCACGCTGGAGACGCCCGACGAATACGCGCAGTGGCTGGCCGTGGGCCAGGAACGCGATGCCGAGCGCCAGGCGCGCAAGGACGCCAGCAAGGCGCGCAAGCGCCCCCCCCGCGAGCGCAAAAGCGCGCCCTGAGGCACCGCCGGCCGGCGTCGGCATACCCCGTTTGGTGCAAGAGGGCGTCCGACCGGGGCGGTGGCACAACCACCACAGCCGCAGGCGGCGCCGACCGCTAGCATGTTGAGTGTTCTTTCTCTGTTGGGGCTTTTTCATGCGGCGTCATCGAGTCGAGGCGGAAATCCATTTGTCCCTGCGCCGGGTCGTTCTGGTCGGCAGCCTATGGATCACCAGCCTCACCGTGCTCCTGGCCATGGCGCTGCTGACGCAGGACCCCGTTCCCTGGCCCAGCGTGCGGCTGAACCTGGTTGCCGCCGGCGTGAGCTTCGGCGCCGTGCTGCTGGGCTGGCGCCGGCACTGGAAGCTGGCCTCCAATCTTCTGGTCTGGGGCACCTGGGTGGCAGCCGTGACCGTGGTGGCTGCCACGGGCGGCGTGCAAAGCAGCTCGGTGCTGGCCTTTCCGGCCTTGCTCGTCATGTGCGCCTGGGTGCTGGGCGTGCGCACCACGCTGGCCATGCTGGTGCTGTCCGTGCTGGCCATGGCCGCGTTCTGGGTGGCGGGCCGCGAGGGGGTTGACTGGATAGGCCAGCGCGAGACCTCGCCCGTGTTCTCCATGCTGTACTTCGTGGGCATGCTGGGGCTGACGGGCACGGTCACGCTGATGGCAAGGCGCAGCCTGATCCGCCGTGCCCAGGAACTGCAGGACACGCTGGGCTCGCTGGAGCAGCACCAGGACGATCTGCGCAAGTTCTACCGCGCCGTGGAGCAGAACCCCGAAAGCATCGTCATCACCGACGTGCACCAGAACATCGTCTACGTGAACGAGGCCTTCTTGCAGCGAACCGGCTTTGCGCGCAACGAGGTCCTGGGCCAGCCCACGCACCGCTACTCCACCATGGGCCTGGACGCGCCTGCATGGGAAGAGGCCTTGCACCAGCTGGGCCGGGGCGCGCTGTGGCGCGGCCAGATGACCAACCGCACGCGCCAGGGCGAGGACCTGCCCGAGGCCGTGCTGGTGGCGCCCATACGCGCCTCGGACGGCAGCATCGTCAACTATGTGGAACTCAAGCAGGACCTGTCCGAGCGCATGCGCGCAGAACGCCAGATCCATGCACTGGCGCATTTCGACGCGCTCACCGGCCTGCCCAACCGCCTGTCGCTGACCCAGCGCCTGCGCGCGCTGGCGCGTGAATTCCGCGAGGGCGGCAAGGGCGGCGAGCCGCGCCACGGCCTGCTGCTGCTGGACATGGACCGCTTCACCGCCTTCAACGATGTGCGCGGCACGGTGCGTGGCGATGCGCTGCTGGGCGCGCTGGCGCTGCGCCTGGCCGATGCCCTGCCCGACGGCGTGCTGCTGGCCCGCATGGGCGCCGATGAATTTGCCGTGCTGCTGGAGAAGGCCGGCCAGGAGGCGGCCGAGGTCGATCAGCACATGCGCGCCCTGGCCCAGGTGCTGCAGGACGCGCTGGAGCGGCCGCTGTGGCTGGAGGAAACCGGCGAGGAAGTGCAGGCCAGCTGCAGCATTGGCGCGGCCAGCTTTGCCGCCTCGCGCACCGACAGCGGTGGCCACGATGTGCTGCGCCGCGCGGGCGTGGCCCTGCACCAGGCCAAGCAGGCCGGGCTGGGCCAGGTCGTCATCTTCCAGCCCGACATGGCCGAGGCCGTGGGCAAGCGCTTTCGCATCGAAAAGGACTTGCGCCGCGCCATTCCTGCCGGCGAGCTGCAGCCCTATCTGCAGTCCCAGGTGGACCACATGGGGCGCTGTGTGGGCGCCGAGGTGCTGGTGCGCTGGAATCATCCGCGCCTGGGCATGGTCGAGCCCGGTGATTTCATTCCCGTGGCCGAGGAATCTGACCTGATCGTGCAACTGGGCGACTGGATGCTGGAGCAGGCCTGCCGCATGCTGGTGCGGCCCGAGTTCGTGCAGCAGGGCTGGCGGCTGTCGGTCAACGTCAGCTGGCGGCAGTTCCGCCAGCCCGACGTGGTGGACAAGCTCAAGCGCACCCTGGCCGCAACCGGGGCCGACCCGCGCCGCCTCACGCTGGAGGTCACCGAAAGCGTGGTCATGCGCGATGTGGACGAGGCGCGCGAGCGCATGGCCGAGCTGCAGCTGCTGGGCGTGGAGATGGGGCTGGACGACTTCGGCACCGGCTATTCATCGCTGGCCTATCTGCAGCGGCTGCCGTTCCGTGAACTCAAGATCGACAAGTCCTTTGTGCAGGACTGCCATACCTCGCCAGGCAATGCCGCCATGGTCGAGGCCATCCTGCTGCTGGCCAGACGCCTGCGCCTGCGCGTGGTGGCCGAAGGAGTGGAGACCGAAGAGCAGGCCGGCACGCTGCGGGCCTGGAATCAGGACGTGCTGTTCCAGGGCTACCACTACGGCCGGCCCCTGCCGGCGGTCGAGTGGGTGGATCTGCAGTTGGGAGCGCCTGCCGGCGTGTGAAAGCCGGCGTGAGGGCAGGCACAAGGGCCTGCGTGTGAGGGCAGGCCCAAGAGCCTGCATGTGACGGCGTTCAGGTCCTGGACTGTTCCAGCCAGCGGCGCGCCAGCAGGTCCCAGAAGCGTGCGCCGCGCCCCAGGTTGTCGTCGTTGAAGTCGTAGCCGGGGTTGTGCAGGCCCACGCCGGGCTCGCCCGTGGCGGGGCCGTTGCCGATCCAGCCATAGGCGCCGGGCACGACCTCCAGCATGAAGCCGAAGTCCTCGGCCGTCATGGCCGGCAGGATGTCGGCGTGGGTGCGGTCCGCGCCCACCGCCTCGCGCATCACCTCGGCCATGAAGCGGGCCTCGTGCGCGTGGTTGGTGGTGTTGGGGTAGCCGGGCTTGAGAATGAACTCGGCGCGGCACAGATGGGCGGCCGCCACATGCTCGCTGATGCGCTGCATGCCTTCGATGAACATCTGCTGCGTCTCGGTCCTGAGGGCGCGCACCGTGCCGAAGATGCTGGCCTCGTCGGGAATGATGTTCTCCACCGTGCCGCTGGTGATCTTGCCCACGGTGAGCACGGCGCTGTCCAGCGGATCGGTGCTGCGCGACACCAGGGTCTGCAGCTGGCCGACGATGGCGCAGGCCACGGGAATCGGGTCCAGCGTGGTGTGGGGCATGGCCGCGTGGCCGCCCTTGCCATGCACGCGGATCTCGAAGCGCAGCGTGGAGGCCATGATGGGCCCCACGCGCACCGCCATCTCGCCGGCAGGCAGGGCAGGCCAGTTGTGCAGCGCGAACACGGCCTCGCAGGGGAAGCGGTCGAACAGGCCGTCCTCCATCATGGCCTTGGCGCCTGCGCCGCCTTCCTCGGCGGGCTGGAAGATCAGGTGCACCGATCCATCGAAATCCGGCTGCTGCGCCAGCAGCGTGGCCGCGCCCAGCAGCATGGTCGTGTGGCCGTCATGGCCGCAGGCATGCATGCAGCCCGGGTTCTGGCTGGCGTGGCCGAAGGCGTTGAGCTCCGTCACCGGCAGCGCATCCATGTCGGCCCGTATGCCGATGCTGCGGCCCGGGTTGGCGGCGCTGCGCCCCCGGCCGTGGATGCTTGCCACCACGCCGGTCCTGCCCAGCCCGCGGTGCACCTGCAGTCCCAGCGCCATCAGGTAGGCCGCCACCTTGTCGCCGGTGCGGTGCTCCTCGTAGCGCAACTCGGGGTTGGCATGCAGGTCGTGGCGGAACTTCAGCAGGGAGCCGAGGTGGGGGGTGATGTCGGGTGTGGATCGCATACAGGGGCCGCGGCGGCCTGCACGCCCAGCGGGTCCGCAGGCGGTCGCAGCAATTCAATGACAAGGCGGACATGATAGGTCCTGGGGTTTGCCTGCGGCGCCTGCTAGGGTGATAGGCCTTGTGCTGCCCAGGCTTTGCGCTACGCTTCTTGCGAGCAGCCCGCGCAATGCCCGGCTGCCCAGGGTGCCCGGGCGCTGGAGCAAGTGCAGGGGAATGGCGCCAGGACCGACAATCGCCCCCATCATGAAAAACACCATCCTGCCCTTGCAATTGTTCGTGCGCCCCGAGCATGACGATCCCCAGCCCCTGATCCTCTACCACGGCCGCCGCTGCCCGGACGGCTACGGCGCGGCGCTGGCGGCCTGGCTGTACTACGGCGGGCAGGCTGAATTCCGGGGCCTGGACCATGGCGAGATCCAGAAGGCCGACGACCTGGGCGAGCTGGCCGGCCGCGCCGTCTACGTGCTGGACTTCGCCTTCGAGCCCGAGCTCATGGCCGAGATCGAGTCGCGCGTGGCCAAGCTCGTGGTGCTGGACCACCACAAGAGCGCTGCCGAAAAGCTGAGCGGCTACCAGTGCCGCTGCGGCGTCGTGCACTTCGACATGAACAAGTCCGGCGCGCGCCTGGCCTGGGAGTTCTTCCAGGCCGACAAGCCCGTGCCCGGCCTGATCCGCTTCATCGAGGACCGCGACATCTGGAAGTGGGAATTCGCCGAGAGCGCGGGCTTTCTCGCGGCGCTGGACATGGAGCCGCGCAGCTTCGAGCGCTGGGCCGAGATCGCGGCCTTCACGCCCGAGCAGGAAGCCGCCTTCATGGCGCGCGGCGGCGCCATGGACGAAAAATTCCAGAAGCTGTGCGCCGACATTTCCGAGGCGGCCCAGCCCCTGGTCTTCAACGGCATGCAAGGGCTGATGGTCAACTGCCCCGGCATGTTCCACAGCCAGGTCGGCGACCTGCTGGCGCGCCAGAGCGGCAGCTTCGCGCTGATGTGGCATGCCAGCACCAAGGGCGTGAAGATCGGCCTGCGCTCGCGCTCGGATTTCAACTGCATTCCGCTGGCCGAGAGCTTTGGCGGCGGTGGCCATGCCCAGGCCTGCGGCTTCAAGATGGGCAACGAACGCCTGGTGGAGCTGCTGTCTGGCGTGCTCAAGGCCGATGCCTCGGCTGACTACGCCTACGTGGCAGCGCCGCTGATGGAGCAGCCTGAAACGGGCGCGCCTGCCGAAGCCGTCTGATCCGGCCGGGCCGTCGCCGGCAGGCCCGCACAGGCCTGCCAGCCGGGCAGGGCGCACAGCGCGCGCCAGTGCTGCACATCTGCCACATGGCCCAGTTGCTGCCAGTCGGCCTCGAAGCGCAGCGGCTCGCCCGTCATCGGGTGCGCCAGCTCCAGCGCATGGGCGTGCAGCCACAGCCGCTGCAGGCCCAGCCGCTCCGCCCACCAGCGGTTCAGCGGCCCCTTGCCATGCGTGGCGTCGCCAATGATGGGATGGGCCACATGCTTGAGATGGCGGCGTATCTGGTGGCGCCGGCCCGTGGCGGGCAGGGCCTCGACCAGCGAGACCCGCGTGGCCGCGTGGCGCGGGTCAAAGGCCTCGGGCCACTCCAGGCGCGCCAGGCAGCGCAGCGAAGTCTGTGCGGGCTGGGCTGGCGCGTCCTCGGGCGCATCGTCGGGCCTGAGCGCGTAGTCCACCTCCACCGCATCCGGCAGCCAGCCCCGCACCAGCGCCAGGTATTGCTTGCGCACTTCCTGCCCGGCAAAGGCCTGGCCCAGCCGCTGGGCGGCCTGGGCATGCAAGGCCATGACCAGCACGCCGCAGGTGCCCTTGTCCAGGCGGTGCGCGGGGTACACATGGCAGCCCAATTGGTCGCGCAGGGTCTGCAGCACAAAGCGCGTCTCGTGCGCGTCCAGTCCCGTGCGGTGCACCAGCCAGCCTGCGGGCTTGTAGACCGCCACCAGATGCTCGTCGCGCCAGAGGATGTGCAGCGGCGCGTCGTCGGGCTCTGGCGGCAGGGCCAGGGAGGGGATGGATGAAGGCTGGAACATGAGGGCGTGAGTGTAGGCTCTGTCCGCCCACCGCCAATGCAGGTCCCCGTGCACTACCCCCGTGCAGGGCAACGCAGTGCTGCCTGCCATTGCACGACTGGCGGCTTCAGGGCAATGCAAGATCGCGCCTGGTTCTGCGCCGCCGCGTGAACCGGAGTTTCTGAAACCCTCTCAAACGCAACGCACCACACCGCATGGACCATCGCAGCACCGCTCCCATCCGCATCGCCATCGTCGGCCACGGCAACCTGGGCCGTGGCGTGGAGGCGGCCATTGCCCGCAACCCCGACATGGTGCTGGCCGGCATCTACACCCGCCGTGATCCGGCACAGCTGTGTCCGCTGCAGCCCGGCACGCCCGTGCACGGCATGGACAGCCTGCTGGCCCATCGCGCCGGCATCGACGTGCTGGTGCTGTGCGGCGGCTCCAAGGACGACCTGCCGCAGCAGTCGCCCGCGCTGGCCGCGCATTTCAGCCTGGTGGACAGCTTCGACACCCATGCGCGCATTCCCGAGCATTTCGACCGGGTGGATGCCGCCGCCCGCGCAGCCGGCACCACGGCGCTGGTCTCGGCGGGCTGGGACCCGGGCATGTTCTCCCTGCAACGCCTCATGGGCGAGGCCCTGCTGCCCGATGGCGCCACCTACACCTTCTGGGGCAAGGGCCTGAGCCAGGGGCACTCGGACGCCATCCGCCGCATTCCCGGTGTGGCCGGCGGTGTGCAGTACACCATTCCCGTGGACGAGGCCGTGCAGCGCGTGCGCAGCGGCGTGCGGCCCGAACTGTCTGCGCGCGAGCGCCACCGGCGCGAGTGCTTTGTGGTGCTGGAGCAGGGGGCCGATGCCGATGGCGTGCGCCAGGCCATCGTCGGCATGCCGCATTACTTTGACGAATACGACACCACGGTGCATTTCATCAGCGCCGAGGAACTTGCCCGTGACCATGCGGCCATGCCGCATGGCGGATTCGTCATCCGCAGCGGCCGCAGCTCGCAGGGGCTGCACCACTCCATCGAATACCGCCTGCAGCTGGACAGCAATCCCGAATTCACGGCCAGCGTGCTCGTGGCCTATGCGCGCGCCGTGCACAGGCTGCAGCAGTCAGGGCAGACGGGCTGCAAGACCGTCTTTGACGTGGCGCCCGGCCTGCTGTCGCCCAGGAGTGCGGCCGAGCTGCGCGCCGCACTTCTCTAGCCTAGCCCTGGCCCACGCGGGCCGCGTCTTCCAGCCGGTCCACATCACGCAGCGGCTTGAACAGGGTCATCCAGCTGCCGACCACGCCCAGCGTGCACAGGCTGCCCACCACGGCAGCCGGCACGGCGCCCAGCCAGGCGGCGCTGGTGCCGGCGCGGAATTCGCCCAGCTCGTTGGACGAACCGATGAACAGCATGTTCACCGCATTCACGCGCCCGCGCATGGAGTCGGGCGTGGAAAACTGCACCAGGGCCGAGCGGATGTAGACACTCACCATGTCGGCCGCGCCGGCCAGCATCAGGGCGGCCATGGACAGCCAGAACCAGTGCGACAGCGCAAACACCAGGTTGGCCACGCCGAAGATGGCCACGGCGGCGAACATCACGCGGCCCACATGGCGCTGGATGGGACGGGCCGACAGCCACAGGCCCATGGCCACCTCGCCCACGGTCATGGACGAGCGCAGCAGGCCCAGGCCTTCGGGGCCGACCTTGAGCACCTCGTGCGCATACACGGGCAGCAGGGCCACCACGCCGCCCAGCAGCACGGCGAACAGGTCCAGCGAAATCGTGCCCAGGATGATGGGGCGCGTGCGGATGAAATGGATGCCTTCGCCAAAGCGCTGCCACAGCGAGCCGCCTGCCGGCGCCATGGCCCCGGCAAAGCGCACGGGCACCGTGCCCAGCAGCAGCACGGCCAGCACCAGGGAGACGCCGCAGACCGCATAGGTCAGCACGGCGCCTCCCCAGGCGTAGAGCACTCCGCCCAGCACAGGCGCCGCAATGGCGGCCGTGCGCATCAGCATGCTGTTGGTGGCCAGCGCCTGGGCCAGCTGCTCGCGCGGCACGATCTGCGGCAGCAGGCTTTGCAGGGCCGGCCCCGTGAAGGCGCGGCTGCAGCCGAACAGCACCAGCACGGCATAGATCCAGTGCACATCGTGCGCGGCCGCGCCCTCGTGCCAGGACAGCCACAGCAGCAGCAGGGAGCACAGGGCGGCCACGGTCCAGCTGCCCGACAGCAGGCGCTTGCGGCTCATGCGGTCGCTGAGGTCGCCCGCCGGAATCAGCAGCGCCAGCATGGGCAGGAACTGGGCCAGTCCCACGTAGGCCAGGGACATGGGGTCGCGCGTCAGGTCATACACCTGCCAGGCCACGACCACCGCCTGCATCTGCTGGGCGAACATGGACAGCATGCGCGCCATGACGAAGGGGACGAAGGCGCTGCTGCGCAGGCCGGCAGCGGGGCTGTCGGCCGATGAGGGGGGAAGCGGGGAGGAGGGCAAGATCGGATATCCGTGGAGGAGCACGCGCAGTATCTGCGAAATGCCGGCGCCTTGCTGGCCGTTGTGCCCGCTCCACGCTGCCGACGAAGGCATGCGGTCTGCTCCCACAAACACCCGCGGCGCGGCGCGAGAATATGCCATCACGGGTCAGGCCAGAACCCCGCATCAGAGGAGCAACACACCATGTCCATGTTGTCCATGCAATACGCCGGCACCTTGATCGGGCGCGAAGCGGTCATCGACTTCCCCGACAGCAAGGCTGATGTGCGGTACACGCCGCAAGGCCAGATGGTCTGGCATGTGGTCGATTCCCTGGGCCATGTATCCGATGGCTGCGAACGGCTCAGCTACCTGCAGGTCAGCGACAGCCTGCACTTCCTCAACTGGATCGAGAAAACGGGCTTCACCGTCAGCCAGGTCATCGACACGGCCCAGGGCACGGTGCAGGCTTTCTGGTCGTTTGCCGACCCGGCCAGCGAGGGCGGCCACCGCTCCTCCATGTTCGTCGAAGGCCGTTTCCGCTTCCGTTGAGGCGCCCGCCTGCACGGCGCAGCCCGGCCGCGTGAAACATTGCGGCAGCTGCGCGATCTGCCTGTTTTTTCAGCGCCTGCGGCAAACCCATGGCTGGCGCGGCAATGCAGGGTTGTCCCGAAGCTTGTCCACAGGCAGGCCCACAGTCGCTGGGCATAACCGTCACGCTGCGGTCATTTTCGTCATCCAGCGGAAAAGTTCCTGGAATGTGGGTGTGCACTATCGTTGAATCCCAGAATCGGCGGGTGCATGGAATTCCGGTTCATTGCCTGAGGCGAGGCCGGCTGTGCGCAGCTCGAGGTTTGCCGCCGTGAAACATCCCTTCCGCCCAATCCCGTCCGCAGGGCCCCCGGCTATGCTGGCTGCATGACCTGGCTGTTTCTTGCATTGCATCTGCTGCTCATTGCAGGCTTTGGCCTGCGCATCCTGCTGCGCGACGATGTGCGGCCCGACGTGCGCATGGGCTGGCTCACCGTCATCGTGCTGCTCCCCTATGCGAGCTGCGCGCTGTACTACCTGTTTGGCGAGGTGACGCTGCGCCGCCGAGGCCGGGCCCGGTACCGCAAGGTGCAGGACTTTGCGCCCGGCGCCCCGGTCACGGGCAGCGGCGTGCCGGTGGCGGGTATCGCGCCGCAATGGCAGGCGGCCTTTGGTTATGCGGCGTCCATCAACCGCTTTCCCGTACAGCCGGGCCATGCCGCGCAGCTCATGGCCGATGGTGCCCAGGCCCGCGCCCGCATGCTGGCCGACATGGAGGCCGCCCGTCACGAGATCAACGTGCTCTACTACATCTGGCTGGCCGATGACACGGGAACGGCCGTGGCCCAGGCGCTGGTGCGCGCGGCCCGGCGTGGCGTGGTCTGCCGCGCCATGGTGGACGGGCTGGGCTCGCGCGCGCTGCTGCGCTCCGACCTCTGGCAGCAGATGGCGCAGGCCGGCGTGCAACTGGCCGTTGCCCTGCCGGCCAGCCACCCGTTCAGGGTGATGTTCACCAGCCGGCTGGACCTGCGCAACCACCGCAAGATCACCGTGATCGATGGTGCCATCACCTATTGCGGCAGCCAGAACTGCGCGGACGAGGCCTTCGCCGTGAAGGCCCGCTACGCGCCCTGGGTCGATATCATGCTGCGCCTGCAAGGCCCGGTGGTGGCGCAGATGCAGCAGGTCTTTGCCAGCGACTGGGCGCAGGCGCGCAGCGCAGACCATGGACTGTCCATGCCCCTGGCCGCCCAACCCGAAGCGGGGCCGGCCGACATGCCCGCCGAAGGCTTTGCCGCCGTCGTCATTGCCGAAGGCCCGGCCGAGCGGCCGCGCTCCACCTCGCAGCTGGTGTCCACCCTGCTGGCCAGTGCGCGGCGCGAAGTGGTGATCTCCACACCCTATTTCATCCCCGATGCCACGGTGCTGGAGGCCCTGTGCGCCGCCGCCTGGCGCGGCGTGCAGGTCACGCTCATCCTGCCCGCGCGCAACGATTCCTGGATCGTGGGCGCGGCCAGCCGCAGCACCTACCGCTACCTGCTGCGGGCCGGCGTCATCCTCCATGAATTCCGCCCCGGCCTGCTGCATGCCAAGACCCTGTGCGTGGACGGGCAGGTGGCCCTTGTGGGCTCCACCAACCTGGACCTGCGCAGCTTCGACCTGAATTTCGAGAACAACGTGCTGCTGCAGGACGAGGCCGTGACCCGCGCCATCCGCCAGCGCCAGGGCGAGTACATCCGCCAGTCCGACCGCATCACCGCCGCCCAGGTCCACGCCTGGCACTGGGGCCGGCGCATCTGGAACAACCTGCTGGCAATGCTGAGCCCGGTGCTGTGAGCCTGCAAAGAAAAAGGCCTGCGCGATGCAGGCCTTCAGGGCTGTTGGGAGGCAGACGCGCTCAGCGGCCCACGCGCTCGCTCTCGACCACCATGTCCAGCACATAGGCATAGGCCGATGCGTCGGCGGGCACGTTCTGGCGCTTGTAGCGCTGGATGCGCAGCACGTTGCGGATGCCGGGTTCGTGCTTGTAGCCCTCGATCTCGCTGTAGAAGTTCTCCCACTCGCCTGTGGAGGTCTTCACGCCGTTGTCGCCGTAGCGGATCTCGCGCACGCGCAGGCACTGGAAGTCCTTGATCAGCGGGTGATTGCAGGCCGTGCGCTGGGGTGCCACTTCCAGGAAGATGCGCTCGCCGGCGCTGCCGTACTGGGTCTGGGCCGTGGGCGAGCCGTCGAACTGCCAGCGCGTGCCGTCGATGAAGGTGAGCGTCAGGCGCGCAGGCTGCTTGCCTTCGCCCAGTTGCACGGACCATTGCTTGGCCGTGGGCAGGATGCGGGCCACCTTTTGCTCCAGCGCCATCAGTTGGTCGTCATCGCAGGCCATCAGCGTGCTGGCGGCGCGTTGGGTGGCGATGCGGTTGCCTTCGGTGCGGTAGCCCGTGGTCACCACGTTGCACAGGTTCTTGACGGCCAGGCGCTGGTCGGCGAAATCCAGTTGCAGGGGCCGCTTGCGCGAGGCGGCGGTC
This sequence comes from Delftia sp. SD018, assembly GCF_017355445.1. Lineage (NCBI taxonomy): Bacteria > Pseudomonadati > Pseudomonadota > Betaproteobacteria > Burkholderiales > Comamonadaceae > Delftia > Delftia sp. SD018. The sequence continues at coordinate 32,333 of NZ_JADDRN010000035.1, read as the reverse complement.
AGGAACCAGCTCTGGTCTTCGGTGCCCTGGGGCGTGAAGGCCTGGCGAAGATTCCAGTGGTAGGCGGTCAGCGATTGGGCATCGCCGGGTGGGCCGGCAGGGGCCGACGCCTGGGTCTTGGCGCCTTCTTCGGCATTGCCACCCTTGTCGATATGGCTGCAGGCGCCGAGCCCCATGGTGACGATCACGGGCAGGCACCAGGTCCAGCTTGGCTTCATGTTGAATTCCTTGGTTGATGGGTACGGAGACAGGCTCAGGCGCGGCGGGCTGGTGGCAGCCCTGGCGCGGCATGTGCCGCGCCGGCCCTGGCCGAACCGGGGCACCATAACGCAGATGCGCGGCGGCGCCTGTCAGAACGGGGCGCTATTCACATTCCTTTGCATCTATTTGATGCAGGCGGAAAAAACGGATTGCTGCAAAGTTGCCGGCCGATGCGTTGCGCTCAGGTGAGAATAGGCGGCCAGCCGCCATGCCATCCGCAGGCTGCGGCGCCGGAGCAAGGAGCAGGTTCGTGTATCGACGTTGGAGTGCAGCAAACAGGGTGCGTGGCATGCGCTACGCGGGAGCTTTGGCCATCATTGCAATGCTTGCGGGCTGCGGCTCGACCATTCCCCAGCATGTGCCCGTGCAGGAGAGCTTCGGCTCCACCGAGACCTTCTCGCGCATGTTCGATGCCTCGCCGGCCCAGACCTGCGAGGCCGCGCGCCGTGCGCTGCTGAGCCAGGGCTACATCGCCATGGCGCGCACGGCCGAACTCATAGAGGGCAGCAAGAGCTTCCAGCCCGACCCCGAACTGAACCTGCAGATGAACATCCGCGTGGTCTGCGTGCCCGAGACGGCCGATGGCCAGGTCAGCATCGGCTTTGTCACGGCGCTGCAGGACCGCTATACCCTGAAGAAGAGCGCCAACTCGGCCAGCCTGGGCGTGGGTGCGCTGGGGTCGGTGTCGCTGCCGTTCTCCTCGGGCAGCGACTCCATGGTCAAGGTGGGCAGCGAGACGATTGCCAAGAGCGGTTTCTACGACAGTTTCTTCGAGCTGGTGTCGCGCTACCTGGCGCAGGACCGTGAATCCATCGCCGTGCCCACGCCCGTGGCGCCGCAGAACACCATTCCCTCAGCCAACCACTGACGCCGGCGGGCGCCGGCCCGGTTCACGCCGCCAGGAACAGCGCCGGGTCCACCATGGTGCGGTTGAGCATCACGCCCCAGTGCAGGTGCGGGCCGGTGACACGGCCCGTGGCGCCCACCTTGCAGAAGGCATCTCCCGTGTCCAGCTGATCGCCCAGCTTGCACTGCACGCTGCTCAGATGGCAGTACATGCTCAGCAGGCCGCCGCCGTGGTCCAGCCACACGGTGCCGCCGTTGAAGAAATAGTCGCCCACATCCACCACCTTGCCCGGCAGCGGCGCGACGACGTTGGTGCCCGTGGCTGCCGCGATGTCCATGCCGCTGTGCGGATTGCGTGGCTGGCCGTTGAACACGCGGCGCAGGCCGAAGCTGCTGCTGCGGCGGCCCGGCACGGGCTGGCGCATGCGCAGGTCGCCAGGGCGTGCAGGCGGCTCGGTGAACAGCGCCATGATGGTCTGCTGGTGGGCGCGCTCACGCTGGTAGCGGGCATCGTCCTCGGGTGACAGGTCCACGGTCTTGGGCGAGACCTTCAGGCGCTGCTCGGTGTATTTCTTGTCGCGCACTTCGTAGGGCAGGGTGCGCGGTGTGCCTTCGCCCTTCACCGTCACGCCATGCGTGCCGGGCGCCACCGACAGCGCAATGCCGACCACGGCCGTCCATTCGATCATGTCGCCCACCACCAGCACGGGCACGTCGCCGGCCAGCACCTGGGGCCGCTGGGCCGATGGCCCCAGCGACAGGCGGGCCACGCCACCGGGCACGCGGCTGTCATGCGGCCAGGGGGATTCCCCGGAGGCCGCAGCGGCCCAGGCCGGGACCATCAGGCCGGCGCCCGAGGCGCACAGGGATTGCACAAACAGTCGGCGGGAGCGGGAATTCGTCGTCGGTATCTGCATGAGGGAAGCGGGGGCTGTGGTCGAGCGCCCCATTGTCCGCCATGCCGGCCGCCAGCTTGCCATCGCCTCAACGCCATGACGCCATGACGCCATGGCATTCAAATGCGCTTGCGCGCCGCTCAACGGTCCCGGCGCTCGTCGCGCCCGCCGCGCCGCTCCTGTGGGCGGGCCGCGTTGGCCATGCGCTGCTGTTGCTGGCGTTGCTCCTGCTGCGCGCGGGCCTGCTGCTGCTGGGCACGCGCCTGTGCCTGGGCCTGCTGTGCTTGCTGGGCCTGCATGCGTTGCTGCTGGGCAGCCTCGAACTGCTGCTGTCTTTGCTGCTGCGCCTGCCGCTCCTGCATCTGGGCCTGTCTTTGCGCCTGCTGCTGGGCCTGTCTTTGCGCCTGCTGCTGGGCCTGTTGCTGGGCCTGCATCCTGGCCTGCATCTGCTCCTGTGCGCGTGCCTGCTGCTGCTGTTGTTGTTGCTGCATTTGCTGCTGGCGCGCCTGGTCCTGGGAGCGCTGCTGCAAGGCCTGGCGATCGCGCTCGGCCTGTTGGCGGGCCTGGGCTTGCGCCTGAACCTGGGCCTGGTCGCGGGCCTGATCCCGCATCTGCGCCTGGGCCTGCATCTGGGCCTGGCGCTGCTGTTGCTGGCGCGCCTGTTCCTCGCCGCGAAGGCGGGCGGCCTGCGTCTCCATTTGCTGCTGTTGCTGCTGGCGCTGGCGCGCTGCATCGGCTATGGAGCGGTCGCGGTCCTGCCTGTCCTGTGGCCTCATGCCCTGCTGCGTGGCTGCGGAAGACCAGGAAGGCACGCGGGAGTCGCGGCCCCTGTCACCCTGCATGGCTGCCGCAGGCAGTGCGGGCGCAGGTCGCTGCGCGGCGCCCGGTGGTGATGAGGGGGCCGATTGCGCAGACTGAGGGGACTGCGGCCACTTGCCGAACTGGCCCGGCTGCGAGGCCGGCACCGGGTTCATACGGGGCTGCAATGAGGCCTGGGGCCGGTCATCGGGCCTGAGGCCCGGGCGTCCGCGATCGGCGCCATCGTGCCGGGCAAAGCCCTGGGCGCCGCCGGGCGGCACCATGCCTTGGGCGGACGGGGGCGGGCCGCCCTGCGGCGGCCTCAGGCCCAGGCGTTGGGGCATGCCGGAGTGCGCTGCTGCGGCGGCGCCGGCCATGCCTGCGGCACCGGCCAGGGCCGCAGCGGCCATGCCGCCTGAACGTGGGTCACCAGAACGAGGGTCACCAGAACGAGGGTCACCGGAGCGCGGGTCGCCCGAGCGAGGATCACCGCCCTGCTGCGGGAAGTCAGGGCGGCGCGGCTCGAAGTGCGGGTTGTTCGCGATGTGGGTGACGTTGCCAACGTTGTTGATGTGCGTGTTGTGGATGTTCTGCACCACCGTGGTCGAGCGCGAGACGTAGGTGTTGTTGTTGTAGATCACGGCCGGGCGGCGCGAGGGCGGTGGCGGCGGTTCGTTGCGGTGCCAGCGGTAGCCGGGCTCGCCCCAGCGCATGCCCCAGGAGTTCCAGCCCCAGGGGCGGCGGTCCACGGACTCGGCCAGGATCACGCCTGCGCCGAAGCCGATCAGCCCCGCCACCACGGGCGCGGCCGAACTGCCCACATACACGGGTTGCGGCGCCACGATGGGGCGGTATCCGCCGTACATCGGCACCGGCTCGCCATAGACCACGCCCGGGTCGTACTGCGGCACATAGACGGTGTCAGGCTGGGCAGGTGCGATCTCGATGAGCTGCGGCGGCGTGTCGATCACCGGCACGGGCAGCATGGACGACAGCGGCTCGCCCACGGCTTGCGGTGCGGGCTGGGGCACGGGGGGCGGAGCATCGGCCGTGGCCACGGCCACCTTGAGCCGGCTGGAGTCCTTGAGCGTGCCGGCCTTGTAGGCGCGCTGACGCATCACCTGGATGGCGTTCATCACATCGGCCGGATCGTTGTAGTAGGCCTTGCCCAGGGCCGTGGTCCAGGGAACGTTGGATGACAGCTGTGCCAGCACATTGGGAAACTGCGCCAGCGACTTGACCGAAGGGTCCCAGTCCTGGCTGTTGACGGCGTTTTGCAGTTCCTCGGGCTTGAGGCCCGGGTTCTGTCCCATCCACACCTCGGCGGCGCCGACCTGGTCGGGATAGGTAGAGGCGGCCAGCACCTGGGCCACGAGCTTGTCGGGGTACAGCGCAATGGGCGCCACCATCTGGTAGAGCGTCTCGGCCGAAGGCGGCACATAGGCCACGGGCGTGGCGACGGGCTGGGCGCTTTCGGTGGCAGGCGGCAGCGGCGCGCTGGCGGCCTGCGGGGGCTTGTCCTGGGATTCGTTGCAGGCGCTCAGCGCCAGGGCGGCGGCCAGGCCCAGCACGCTCAGGCGCAGGGCGCCAGCGTGGGAAGTTGAGCGGGCCGTGGTGCGTGCTGTGGGCACGGCGGATTGCAGCATTGCGTTCTCCTGGACAGGAACGCCTTGCGCGCCGAAGCGGCAAGGCACATGTCATTTGAACGCCAAAGTGCGCGCTGCGTTGACACCGGCGTGTCAGCCGATGCCCCCAGTCCGCGCAACTTCTGTGACGCGGTGTTTACCCAGGCTGAATCAGGACGCGATCAGGCCGCGATCAGGCGGGCCTGGTAGCTCTCGGCACCCTTGGACCAGGCCAGCAGGCGGTCGATGTTGGGGTGCTTGCCAGGGAAGGCGATGGCGTCCTGCGTGTGCTCGGCATACCACTCCAGGCCCAGCTCGGCGGCGGCCGGCGTGATGCTGCCACCGTACAGCGCGGCCAGCGCGTGGTACACGGCCAGCGAGCCGGTCTGGCCGGGCTTGTTCTCGATGGTGGCCACGACCTGGCCCTGGGCATCGGCCAGCTGCAGCGCGGCGAGGTGGGTGACGGTGGGCAGTTGCTGAAGGCGTGCGGAGAAGTTCATGCTGAAAGGCAAATCAAAGGGGAAAGGGAGAAAGGGACGGGTCCACCGGCGCCGGGCGTTCTGGTGTTTCAGTGGTCAGGCCTTGAAGGCAATCCAGGCACACCAGAACAGGCTGGAGAAAAAGCGCTTGGGCTGCACGAAACCGGCCTGGGCCAGCATCTGCTCCACCACCTCCTCCGAGGCCGGTGGAACTGCGCCCTGCCGGATTTTGCCGAGTTTCGCATGGACAGCGGCCTCGTCCACGCCCGCCATGCGCCAGCGCATGGCCCAGGCTTCAAGGAACAGCGGCTCGCTGTCATATCGGTGGCGGTTGCAGGCCAGGATGAAGGGCGCCCCCGGCGCCAGTCGCGCCGACAGGGCCTGCAGCAGCTGCAGCTTGTCCGCGTCGTCAGGGACGTGGTGCAGCACGCCGATCAGCGTGGCCGCGTCGAACACCGTGCCGGCCGGCAGGTCCTGCACGGCGCAGGCAGCGGCCTGCACCTGGGCCGACAGCCCCGCCGCGGCGATGCGGTCCATGGTCTGGTCCAGCATGGGGGCCGAGGGGTCGGCAGCCGTGAATTTCCACTGCGGCCTGAGCCGCGCCGTGGCCAGGATTTCCTGGCCCGTGCCACCGGCGCCGCCAATCAGCACGGACTTCGGGCCGGCATCCAGGCTGGCGGCCAGCAGGCAGGCGGCCAGCTCGTGGCAGGCGTCGTAGCCGGCCAGTGCGATGCGGCTTTGCGTTTCGTACTCGGCCGCGCGGGAGGTGTCGAACTTGGCGGCGGAAGCCGCCTGTGGCAAGGCTTGGTTCATGGCCTGGCATTGTGCTGAGGCCACGGCCCCCGCAAAAGCGCCGATGTGCGATGGCCCACCCCTGCAAAGCAGGATGGTGGGCCATCTTCGGGGAGGAGCGGTGCAGGTGCCCGTCAGCGGGCCATGCGCCTACTTGCCCCAGGAGTCCTTGAGACCCGTTGCGCGGTTGAACACGGGCTTGCCCGGTGTGTGGTCCTTGCGGTCGGCCACGAAGTAGCCGAAGCGCTCGAACTGGAACTTGTCATCAGGCTGAGCGTTGGCCAGCGAAGGCTCCACATAGGCGGTCACCACCTTGAGGCTGTCCGGGTTGAGCAGCGTCAGGAAGTCCTTGCCGCCCGCATCGGGCTGCGGGTCGGTGAACAGGCGGTCGTACAGGCGCACCTCGGCCTGCACGCCGTCGGCCACGCCCACCCAGGTGATGGCGGCCTTGACCTTGACACTGTCCGCACCCGGCGTGCCGCTCTTGGTGTCGGGCACCACGGTGGCCAGCACCTTGGTGACGTTGCCCTCGGCATCCTTCTCGCAGCCCGTGCACTCGATCACGTAGCCGCCCTTCAGGCGCACCTTGTTGCCGGGGAACAGGCGCTTGTAGCCCTTGGGCGGCACTTCGGCGAAGTCCTCGCGCTCGATCCACACCTCGCGGCCCAGCGTGAAGCGGCGCACCGGCACCTGCTGGCCTTCGGCGGCGTGGGGCAGGGCGGGCAGCTCGCAGGCTTCCAGGTGCTCGGCGCTGCCGAAGACCTCAGCCCAGTTGGTCAGCTCCAGCTTGAGCGGGTCCAGGGCCACCATGCCGCGATGGGCCTGATTCTCCAGGTCCTCGCGCAGGCAGCCTTCCAGCGTGGAGTAGTCGATCCAGGCGTAGTCCTTGGTCACGCCGATGCGCTCGCAGAAGGCCTGGATGCTCTGGGGCGTGTAGCCACGGCGGCGCAGGCCGACGATGGTGGGCATGCGCGGATCGTCCCAGCCGCTGACGATGCCGTTGTCCACCAGATGCTTGAGCTTGCGCTTGCTGGTGATCACATAGGTCAGGTGCAGGCGCGAGAACTCGTACTGGCGCGGCTGCGGCGCGGCGATCAGGCCGCCTTCGCGCAGATGGTCCAGCAGCCAGTCGTAGAACGGGCGCTGGTCCTCGAACTCCAGCGTGCAGATGCTGTGGGTGATGTGCTCCAGCGCGTCCTCGATGGGATGGGCGAAGGTGTACATCGGGTAGATGCACCACTGGTTGCCGGTGTTGTGGTGCTCGGCATGGCGCACGCGGTAGATGGCGGGATCGCGCAGGTTGATGTTGGGCGATGCCATGTCGATCTTTGCGCGCAGCACGGCAGCGCCATCGGGCAGCATGCCGTCGCGCATTTCGCGAAAGCGCGCCAGGTTCTCGGCCACCGTGCGGCTGCGGAACGGGCTGTCCACGCCGGGGCGCGAGAAATCGCCGCGGTTGGCCTTCATGTCGTCGGCGCTTTGCTCGTCCACATAGGCCAGGCCCTGCTCGATCAGGTACTCGGCTGCGCGGTACATGAAGTCGAAGTAGTTGCTGGCGAAGTACAGGTTCTCGTGACCGTCGGCTTCCTTCCAGCCGAAGCCCAGCCAATGGACGGCATCGATGATGCTGTCCACGTACTCCTGGTCTTCCTTCTCGGGATTGGTGTCGTCGAAACGCAGGTGGCAGGCACCTTCGTAGTCGCGCGCCAGGCCGAAGTTCAGGCAGATGGCCTTGGCGTGACCCACGTGCAGGTAGCCGTTGGGCTCGGGCGGGAAGCGTGTGCGGATCTTCGCCACGTCCACCTGGCCCTGGTTGTGGTGGTCGCCATCACCGGGGCTTCCACCCCAGCGGCGCTGGGCGTGGGTACCGTTGGCCAGGTCGGCCTCGATGATTTGGCGCAAAAAGTTACTCGGTTTGACCGGATCTTTGGAGATGGGGGAGGCGTCAGCAGAGCTCATCGCAGCATTGTAGGCGCCCGCCTGCGGACCCGCTCCGGACGGCTTTCGGACAGCCGCGCCAGCCAAGGGTTGAGGCATTTGGAAACAAACTTGTAGAAAAGCCTGCCATCCGTTGACCCCTCTCGCGCGTTGAGAATGCAGGGCGTATGCCGTCCCCCTGTGCCAAAGTGCGGGAAGGCGGCACCAGCGGCAATGCCTGCCACGCCTGTCCAACTTCGAGGAGAGACACCATGACAACGACAGCTTCCCCGTGGGTTGCAAAAGCAGCAGCAGCCGGCCTGGCCCTGGCCGCCCTCATGGCTTCGGGCGCCGCCCAGGCCCGGGGCGATGTGCACTGGTCCATCAGCCTCAATTCGCCTGGCATGTATGGCCCGCCCGTCTATGTCGCGCCTGCCCCCGTCTATGTGGCACCGCCCCAGCCCATCTACTACGCTCCCCCGCCGCCGGTCTACTACGCGCCGCGCGCCGTCTACCGTGCTCCGCCCGTCGTGGTCGTTCCCGGCTACGGATACGGCTATGGTGGCGGCTACCGGGGTGGATACCGTGGCGAGTACCGCCATGGCCATGGCCACGGGCATGGCCACTGGCGCCGTTGATCTGAGCTGAACCGCGCTGAACCGACTCTTGCCGCCTCTTGGGGCGGCTTTTTCCGTGGCGCCTGCGCCAAGACCGGGCCGGGGATGGCCCGCATAATCCAGCCCGTTGGAAACCTGGAGTGTCCCCGCCGTGAAAACCGTCTATGTCCTCAATGGCCCGAACCTGAACCTGCTGGGCCTGCGTGAACCCGCCATATATGGCTCCCAGACCCTGGCCGATGTGCGTGCGCTGTGCGAAGCTGCCTGCGCGCGCTACGGGCTGGGGCTGGAGTTCCGCCAGAGCAACCACGAAGGCGAACTGGTGGACTGGGTCCACGAAGCCGGCCGCGTGCACGCCGAAGGCCGCCTGGCCGGCCTGATCTTCAACGCCGCCGCCTACACCCACACCAGCGTGGCCTTGCTGGATGCCGTCAAGGGCACGGGCGTGCCGCTGGTGGAGCTGCACATCAGCAACGTGCATGCGCGCGAGAGCTTCCGCCACCACTCCTACCTGTCGGCCGCCGCGCGCGCCGTGATGTGCGGCTTTGGCGTGGCCGGCTACGGCCTGGCCATTGACGCCGTGGCCCAGTGGTGAATACGCCCGCCGCCATTGAGCGCCTGCGCGCCCAGGCGCGGCGCCTGACCACGCCGCTGTCTGCCGCGCAGCCCGAAGACGGGTACATGGTCTGGCATGTCTGGGGCGAGGCACGCGCGGGCGAGCTGCCCATCGTCATGCTGCACGGCGGCAGCGGCAGCTGGACGCACTGGCTGCTCTGCATGGACGCGCTGCTGGCCCAGGGTCGCCAGCTGTGGATACCCGACCTGCCAGGCTTCGGCGATTCCGACGGCGTGCCGGGCGGCCAGGATGCCGACACCCTGGTCGAGCCGCTGCGCCAGGGCCTGCGGCAGCTGCTGGCCGATGGCGTTGCGCCCGCCGCCCCGCTGTGCGATCTGGTCGGCTTCTCTTTTGGCGGCATGACGGCCGGCATGCTGGCCGCCGCCGACGGCACGCTGGCCCGGCGCCTGGTGCTGGCCGGGGCGCCCGGCATGGGCGTGGGCAAGGGCCTGGCCGTGCGGCTCAAGGGCTGGCGCCACCTGGCCACGCCCGAGGCGCAGGCCGTGGCCCACCGCTACAACCTGCAGGCGCTGATGTTGCATGACGCCAGCCTCATCGACGAGGACACGCTGGCCCTGCATGTGCTCAACGTGGAGCGTGACCGCCTTCCGCGCCGCCGCCTCTCGCACACCGATGTGCTGGCGCGTGCCCTGCAGGCCGTGGACGGCCCTGTATGGGCCATCTATGGCGAGCACGACGCGCTCTACCCGGGCCCGATGATGCAGGAGCTGGCCCAGGCCTTTGCACGCCATGCGCGCGACTTCCGCGGCCTGGCGCTGGTGCCCGGCGCAGGCCACTGGGTCATGCATGAGCGTCCCGATGCCTTTGTGGCGGCATTGACCGCTGCGCTGGATGCCTGAGCGCATGCGGCCCATCGAGCTGCACGAGGTGCAGTGGACCGCCATGCGCGCCCAGGGCGCGGGCGGCCAGAACGTGAACAAGGTCTCCAGCGCCGTGCACCTGCGCTTTGACGTACGCGCCTCGCGCCTGCCCGAGGCCGTGCAGCAGCGCCTGCTGGCCCTGCGCGACGGCCGCATCACCAACGAGGGCGTGGTCGTCATCAAGGCACAGCAACACCGCACGCAGGAGCAGAACCTGCGCGCCGCGCTGCAGCGGCTCAACGTGCTGGTGGCTGCCGCCTATCCCGAGCCCATCCTGCGCCGCGCCACCCGGCCCACGCTGGGATCGCAGCGGCGCCGCCTGGAAAGCAAGAGCCGGCACGGCGCCACCAAGGCCCTGCGCGGGCGCCCGCGCGACGATTGATCCAGATTGACCCGGCCAGCGCAACAATGTGTGCTGCCGCTGGCGGCTTGGCGCGGCGCCCGGGCGTCCCTACATTAGGGGAATGCAAGACTCCCACGCTCCCCACTCTTCCCGGGTTTCCTCCGCTGCCGGTGCCCGGCTGCCCGTGCTCTATGTCTCCCACGGCTCGCCCATGTTCGCGCTGGAGCCGGGTGAAACCGGCCCTGTGCTCGCGCAATGGGGCAGGGCGCTGCGCCAGGCCCACGGCCGGCTGCGCGGCGTGGTCGTCATGTCGCCGCACTGGATGTCGCACGGCGTGGAAGTCATGACCGGCGCCACGCCCTCCACCTGGCATGACTTCGGCGGCTTTCCGCCCGCGCTCTACGAACTGCAGTACCCGGCCCCCGGCGCGCCGCAGCTGGCGCAGGAAGTCATGGACAGCCTGCAGGCCGCAGGCATTGCCGCCAGCGCCAACGCGCAGCGGCCCTTCGACCACGGCGCCTGGGTGCCGCTGATGCATTTGCTGCCGGATGCCGACCTGCCCGTGGTGCAGCTGTCCCTGCCCGCCTCGGCCGGGCCGGCCGAAACCCATGCGCTGGGCGCGGCCCTGGCGGGGCTGCGCGATGAGGGTGTGCTCATCGTTGGCTCCGGCAGCATGACGCACAACCTGGGCGAATTCCGGGGCGGCACGGGCGAGGCCACGGTGCGGGTGGACGACGCCGTGCAGGCCCTGCGCAGCCAGGATGGCCTGCAGGACGACCATGCCGTCGGCGGCTCCAGCGCCTCTTCGCCCTACGTGCAGGACTTCAGCCGCTGGATCGAATCGCGCCTGCAGGCGCAGGACCTGCCTGCGCTGCTGGACTACCGCGCCCGCGCGCCTTCGGCCCGGCGCGCCCATCCCAGCGAGGAGCACTTCATGCCGCTGTACTTCGCGCTGGGCGCGGCCGGCGCGACTGCGCGGCCACGGTATCTGAGCCGCGAGGTCATGTATTCCATCCTGGCCATGGATGCGATGGCCTTCGAGGACGCGCAGGCGGCATAACCTCCTGCTGCCGCGGACTTGGCGAGGCGCCACAATGGCGCGTTGCCCGGGACCACCCCGGTCCTGGAAATCGCTAAAAAACCAAGGAGTCCGTGATGATCGACCTGCCTCTGGTGGCGCTGGAGCGCCCCGCACAACCCGCACCGGGGCAGCAGCCCTGGCTGCTGGTGCTCATGCATGGCGTTGGCAGCAATGAGCAGGATCTGTTCGGCCTCGCATCGTTCGTGCCGCCGCAGTTCCACGTGCTCAGCCTGCGCGCTCCGTTTTCCATGGGTCCCTCAGCCCATGCCTGGTTCCAGTTCACGGTGGATGCCAACGGCACGCGCCACATCCACGCATCGCAGGAAGAGCACAGCCGCGCCCTGGTGGCCCAGACCGTGCAGCAGGCCGGAGCGCGGCTGGACATTCCTGCCCAGCGAACCGTGGCGGGCGGCTTCAGCCAGGGCGGCATCATGGCGCTCAGCCTGCTGCTGACCCAGCCCGCGCTGCTGCGCGCCGCCATGTGCTGGCACAGCCGCCTGCTGCCCGAGGCCTTGCCGCACCAGGCCCCTGATGCGGCCTTTGACGGCAAGTCGCTCTGGGTCAGCCACGGCACCTACGACAACGTCATTCCGCTGACCAGCGCCCACGCCATTCGCAGCCACGTGCAGCGCCTGCCGCTGCAACTGAGCTACCACGAGTACCCGAGCATGCACGAAATCCGCCCCGACGAGCTGCAGGCCGCCATGGCCTGGCTCCAGGATCTGGGCACGCAGGGCTGAGACGGCCGGGTAACGCCTTGTTGCCAGGCGCGCCCGGTGGCCTGCGCAGGCAGCGGGGCGGCTTATAAACACAAGGCAGGGGCCGGTGTCAGCAAAGCCGGGGAACCCTGGGTGTGCTTTGCTGTCGCACGTCCTGCGGCAACTGAGCTGCCAGCCCCCGCCCAAGCCAAAGGACCCATCCATGCCAGAACGCGATCCCCAAGACTTCCGCCCCCGCGCCAGATCCTCCGGCCCATCGGCTTTTGGCATCGCCGCAGTGGTGCTGGCGGCTGCTGCCCTGGGGGGCGCGGCCTGGTGGTACTGGTGGCGTCCCGCCCCCGTGCCCGAGGCGCCGCCGGAAGTGGCGCAGGCGCCCGCCCAGTCCACCCAGCCCTCCGAACCTGAACCCGTCCCCGCGCCCGAGCTGACCGAGCCCCAGAACCCTGTCGATGCGCTGGAGCAGCCCGCCTCCGGCCTGCCCGCGCTGCAGGACTCCGACGCCCATGTCACCCAGGCCCTCAACGGCCTGCTGGGCCGTGACAAGGCAGGCAGCTTTCTGCAGATGGACGGCTTTGTGCGCCGCGCCGTGGCCACCGTGGACAACCTGACCCGTTCCCAGGCCCCTGCACGGCTTTGGCCCGTGCACCCGGCGCCTCAGCGTTTCACGGTGGAGGGCGCGGCAGACGCTGGTGAGGCGCAGGCCATCGCCCCCGCCAACGCCGCACGCTACAAGGCCTTCGTGGCCTTTGCCGAGTCCATTCCCATGGACGGGGCCGTCAAGCTCTATGCCCGGCTGTATCCCCTGTTCCAGACCGCCTATGAAGACCTGGGCTATCCCAGCCGCTATTTCAACGATCGCCTCATTGCCGTCATAGACCACCTGCGCGCCGCGCCCGAGCCCGCAGGCCCGGTGCAGGTACGGCTGACCAAGGTGGAGGGCGAGGTGCCCTCCATCCAGCCCTGGGTGCGCTACGAATACGCCGACCCTGAGCTGCAGGCCCTGTCCAGCGGCCAGAAGATGCTGGTGCGCGTGGGCCTGGACAACGAGCGCCGCCTCAAGGCCGTGCTGGGCGAGCTGCGCCGCCGCATCGCCACCGGCGAGATGGCCAAGCCTGCGGGCTGAGTCGGGGTCCGGATCAACCCGCCGCAGGCAGGGGCAGGGCGGTCTTGTACCGCACCTGCTTGAGCGTGAAGCTGGAGCGGATCTTCTCTATTCCCGGAATCGGAGTGAGCTGCTCCACGATGAAGCGCTCCAGCGCGCCGATGTCGGCCAGCGCCACGCGGATCAGGTAGTCGGCGTCGCCGCTCATCAGGTAGCACTCCATGACCTCGTCGTGCTCGGCAATGCGGCGCTCGAAGTCGGCCAGCGATTCCTTGGCCTGGGACTTCAGGCTGATGTTGATGAACACATTCAGCCCCAGCCCCAGCGCCGACGCATTGGCCAGCGCCACATAGCGCGCGATCACGCCGGCCTTCTCCAGTGCCTTGACGCGCGACAGGCATGGCGAAGGCGACAGATGCACGCGCCGCGCCAGTTCCACGTTGGACAGCGAGCCGTCCGTTTGCAACTCGGCCAGAATGCGCAAGTCGATGGTGTCCAGTTTCATGTGCCGGATTTTATGTAGATACCGGCATGAAATGCTGGAATATGGCGTTTTCCTTATCCATGAACGGCTGCTCATGCCGGCCTGTCAGTCCTAAAGTGGCGGACATGAACGCACCCACGCCACTGGCCGCGCTGGCCGATATCGATACCGATCCCCAGGAAACCGCCGAATGGCGCGAGGCCTTTCTGGCCCTGGTCGCCACAGAAGGTCCGCAGCGCGCGCGCTTCGTGCTGGAAGAGCTGGCGCGCATGGCGCGCGAGCAGCGCCTGGGCTGGCAGCCTGACCTGAACACGCCCTATGTGAACAGCGTGGCGGCGCAGCAGCAGCCGGTGTTTCCGGGCGACCTGGCCATCGAGGAGCGGCTGGCGTCCATCATGCGCTGGAACGCGCTGGCCATGGTGGTGCGCGCCAACCAGGCCTATGGCGAGCTGGGCGGCCATATTGCCAGCTATGCCAGCGCGGCCGACCTGTTCGAGACCGGGTTCAATCATTTCTTCCATGCCCGGGAGGGACTTGAGCCGGGCCAGCACCGGGGCGACCTGGTGTTCTTCCAGCCGCACAGCGCGCCCGGCGTGTATGCGCGGGCCTTCCTGGAAGGGCGGCTGACCGAGCAGGACCTGCAGCACTACCGGCAGGAGATCAGCGCGCCGGCTGCAGGCGCGCAGGGCCTGTCCAGCTATCCGCATCCCTGGCTGATGCCCGATTTCTGGCAGTTCCCGACGGGCTCCATGGGCATTGGCCCCATCAGCAGCATCTACCACGCGCGCTTCATGCGCTATCTCACCCACCGCCGCCTGCTGGACTGCCAGGAGCGCAAGGTCTGGGGCGTGTTTGGCGACGGCGAGATGGACGAGCCCGAAAGCATGAGCGCCCTCACGCTGGCCGCGCGCGAGGGGCTGGACAACCTGGTCTGGGTGGTCAACTGCAATCTGCAGCGTCTGGACGGCCCGGTGCGCGGCAACGGCCGCATCGTCGATGAGCTGGAGCGGCTGTTTGCCGGCGCGGGCTGGAACGTGGTCAAGCTGCTGTGGGGCAGCGACTGGGACGGGCTGTTTGCGCGCGACCTCACCGGCACCCTGGCACGCACGCTGGGCGGCACGGTGGACGGGCAGATGCAGACCTTCGCCGCCAAGGACGGACGCTACAACCGCGAGCATTTCTTCGGACAGAACCCCGAGCTTGCCGCCCTGGCCCAGGGTCTGACGGACGAGCAGATCGACCGCTTGAAGCGCGGCGGCCATGACCTGGTGAAGATCCATGCGGCCTATGCAGCGGCTGCCGCCCATCGCGGCCAGCCCACGGTGATCCTTGCCCATACCAAGAAGGGCTACGGCATGGGATCGGCCGGGCAGGGCAAGATGACCACGCACAGCCAGAAGAAGCTGGACGAGTCCGACCTGATCGAGTTTCGCAACCGCTTCAACCTGCCGCTCAGTGACGAGCAGGCCAAGGGCCTGGCCTTCCACAAGCCTGCCGATGACAGCGCCGAGATGCAGTACCTGCGCGAGCGCCGAACGGCCCTGGGCGGCGCACTGCCGCGCCGTGAAACCGTGTGCGACCGCGTGCCCGTGCCCGCCCTGGAGCAGTACGCGCAGTTCGCGCTGGCGCCTGCCGGCAAGGAGATGAGCACCACCATGGCCTTCGTGCGCATGCTGGGCGGCCTGCTCAAGGACGCGCAGCTGGGTCCGCGCATCGTGCCCATCGTGGCGGACGAGGCGCGCACCTTCGGCATGGCCAACCTGTTCAAGCAGGTGGGCATCTACAGCAGCCTGGGGCAGCGCTACGCGCCCGAAGACATCGGCTCGGTGCTGTCCTACCGCGAGGCGCTGGACGGCCAGATCCTGGAGGAGGGCATCAGCGAGGCCGGCGCCATCGCCAGCTGGACGGCGGCGGCCACCAGCTACAGCGTGCACGGCCTGGCCATGCTGCCGTTCTACATCTACTACTCCATGTTCGGCTTCCAGCGCGTGGGCGACGCCATCTGGGCGGCGGCCGACCAGCGGGCGCGCGGCTTTCTGCTGGGCGCCACCTCGGGCCGCACCACGCTGGGCGGAGAAGGCCTGCAGCACCAGGACGGCTCCAGCCATCTGGTGGCGGCCACCATTCCCAACTGCAAGGCCTGGGACCCCGCGCATGCGGGCGAACTGGCCGTGATCCTGGATGCCGGCATGCGCGAGATGCTGGTCGAGCAGCGCGACGTTTTCTACTACATCACCCTGATGAACGAGAACTACGCCCAGCCCGACCTGCCACCGGGCGCGGCCGAAGGCGTGCTGCGCGGCGGCTATGTGTTCAGCCGCTTTGGCGATGCGGGCCGTGCCACGCAGCATGTCACCTTGCTGGGATCGGGCGCCATCCTCACCGAAGTGCTCAAGGCCGCCGAGCAATTGGCCAGCGAGGGCATGGCCGCCACCGTGGTCAGCGTGACCAGCTGGAGCGAACTGGCGCGCGATGGCGTGGCCTGCGAGCAGCGCATGCTGGCAGGTGAGGCGCCTGGCCAGCCCTGGATCGCCCAACTGCTGGACGGCACGCAGGGCCCGGTGATTGCCGCCACCGACTATGTGCGCGCCGTGCCCGAGACCGTGCGCGCCTTCCTGCCCGCAGGCAGGCGATTCCTCACCCTGGGCACGGACGGCTTTGGCCGAAGTGACACGCGTGCCGCTTTGCGCGGCCACTTTGGCGTGGATGCGCACAGCGTGGCGCAGGCGGCGCGCCGCTGCAGCCAGGCAGCCTGAGCCCGGCGGGCGAGCCGCCACCCCATACACTGACGGATACACCGACGGTGAAATCAGCGGCCCCTTGCGGGCCGCTTTTTCGTGCGCACCCGAGAAGGCTGCGCGCGCTTTTTCCCTGCATTGATTAAGCCCGCGTTAAATGCGCTATTGGCTTATCGTTTTCGTCGGCTTGCATGGAAAAAATAGGGAGATACCACTAGAATTCGTATATATAAGAAGATATTGCGCAAAGAGATGATCATTTGCTGCAATGGCTGCAGGCATTGGGTTGAATATCTCGTCAATATCCATTTTTGCCTCTTTCAATAATAATTCATTTCAGTGGATCGAAGACGATGAAACTCTCGCTCAAGCAAGGCCTGCTGTGCGTGGCCGCGCTCTCGGCCGCCGCCTGGCAACTGGCCATTTCGGCGCCGGCGCCCGGAGTGGACCATGCGCTAATGCCACAAATCATTGACGACCTGCCTGCCGATTACGCAGCGGACCTGACGGCGGAGCAAAGAACCCTGGTCGATCGCGGCCGATATATCGCACGCCTGGGCGATTGCGTTGCCTGCCACACCGGCAATAAATCCCAGCCCATGGGTGGTGGGCTGGCGCTGGAGACGCCATTCGGCAAGATCTATTCCACCAATATCTCGCCCGACGCCGATACGGGCATGGGCAAATACAGCTTCGAGCAGTTCGACCGCGCCATGCGCAAGGGCGTGGCAGTCGATGGCCGCAACATGTACCCGGCCATGCCCTATCCCTCCTACGCCAAGATGACAGCCGAGGACATGCAGGCCCTGTACGCCTATCTGCTGCAGGGCGTGGCGCCCGTGAAGGCGGCCAACAAGGAGTCCGACCTGGGCTTTCCCTTCAACCAGCGCTGGGGCCTGGCGCTGTGGAACTGGGTGTTTCTGGATGACACGCCCTTCCAGCCCCAACCGCAGCAAACTGCCCAGTGGAACCGGGGTGCCTACCTGGTACAGGGCCTGGGCCACTGCGGCGCCTGCCATACGCCGCGCGGCGTGGGCTTCCAGGAAAAGACCATGACCGGCGAGGGCAGCAAGGGCGAGTATTTCCTGGCCGGCGAGACCGTGGAGAACTGGCGCGCGCTGAGCCTGCGCAATCTGTGGACACCCGAGGAAACCGCCCAGTTGCTCAAGACCGGGCGCAACAGCCACGGCACGGTCTCCGGCAACATGGTCGATGTGGTGCAGCACAGCACGCAGTACATGAGCGATGAGGACCTGCTGGCCATTGGCACCTATCTAAAGTCACTGCCCGCAGGCAAGAACGATCTGCCCATGCAGGTGGCCCAGGGGCCGGGGCCGGTCATTGCTCCGCATACGGCGCCGCAGGCCTCCGGGCATGCGCCGTCCCCCGCCTCGGCGGTGTCTTCCGACGTGCCTGCCGATCTCTACGCCAGCCGGGGCGGCCTGGGCTATCTGCAGTTCTGCGCCGACTGCCACCGTGCCGATGGCGGTGGCGTGAAGGACGTGTTCCCGCCACTGGCCGGCAATTTCTCGCTGCAGTCGCAGGACCCGTCCACGCTGATCCATCTGATGCTGGTGGGCTGGAAGGCTCCCGTCACGCAAAGCCATGCGCGGCCGCTGACCATGCCGGCCTTCGCACAGCTCAAGGATGCGGAGATTGCCGACATCCTCAACTTCGCCCGCAAGAGCTGGGGCCGTGCCGATGCGCGCGAGATCCATGCCAGGGAGGTGCAATCCATGCGCAAGCAGCTCGATGCCAAGGGCGAAAGCGCACGCCCCTTCGAGACGCCGCGCCTGGCCGCCATGCTGGACGAATCCAACGCGAAGCAACTGGTCTACGGCGCCCGCCTGAACATAGAGACGCGTGACCTGCTGCCCAGGAATGTGGGCAATGCGCTGAACTGCGCCAGCTGCCACCTGAACGCGGGCACGGTGGCCGATGGTTCGCCCTACATCGGTGTCTCGGCCTTCTTCCCCGGCTATGCGCCGCGCGCGGGCCGCGTCATCACGCTGGAGGACCGCATCAATGGCTGCTTCCTGCGCTCCATGAACGGCAAGCCTCTGCCGCTGGAGTCCGACGAGATCAAGGCCATGGTGGCCTACTTCGACTGGATGCGCCGCGAAACCAAACCCGAAGACAAGGTCGAAGGCCGGGGCGTGGGCAAGATCAGCCAGTCCATCGTGCCCAACGTGGACAACGGCAAGAAGGTCTATGCGGCCCAGTGCGCGGTCTGCCATGGCGGCGAGGGCGAGGGCGTGAAGAATGCCAAGGGCCAGTGGGTCTATCCGCCGCTGTGGGGTGATGAGTCCTTCAACATCGGCGCGGGCATGGCGCGCACCTACACGGCAGCGGCCTTCGTCAAGCGCAACATGCCCATCGCCTTCCATGGCAACTTCCCGCTGGGCCAGGGCGGCCTCAGCGACCAGGAGGCCGTGGACGTGGCCGAGTACTTCAGCCACCAGCCGCGCCCGGACTTTGCCAACAAGCACAAGGACTGGCCCAAGGACAAGAAGCCGGCCGATGCGCGGTACTGAGGTGCTGAGGTACTGATGGAATCCTGAAAACACAAGGCCCGGCGCTGGGCCCGCGCCACCCGGCGCCATCAACCGTGGCGCAGGCAAAAGTGTGATGCGCTGGCGGTGCGGGTTCCCGCGTTGGGCGGTGCCAACTCGCGCGCCACGGTGGCCGCGAAGCTGGCCAGGCTGGCCGTGCGCAGCGCGATGAAGGGCACGCCATGCCGCTCGCTGAGGCGCTTGAGGTTGACCACGGAATCATGGTCCACGCAGTCCACGGGGAACACCACCAGGTCGACGCGGGGCAGCTGCGCGGCCAGCAGGCCCTTGCGCGTCTCCAGTCCGCCGTCGTGGTGCAGGAATTCGCCGCCATGGCGTTGCACATGGTCGCGTATGGCAGGGGTGGAGCTGGGGCGCCCGCCCACGTAGAGCAGCTTGCGGCCCTGCAGCGCCTGCTGCTGCGCGGCATCAGGGGCCTGGGGCCGGGTGGCGGCGCGATGCAGTTCCTTTTCGGCGGCGGCCAGTTCCTCGGCCAGCCATTGCACGCGCTGCTGCAATTGCTCGGCCATCTGCTGCAGGCGGCCAGCCTCGGCCCAGGCCTGTTCGGCAGCGCGTTCTGCACGCTCGCGCCGTTCGGTGTGCATGCCCACCAGGGCGCCGGCATCGGCGGGGCGGGTCTCGCCTCCAGGGGCTGTCCCTGCCCTGAGTTGCGACAGGCGGGCTTCGAAGTCCAGGGACTGCTGGCGCAGCTGGCCGGCCAGCGCATCACGTTCGAGCTGGGATTGGTGGTGGCGCTGGCGTTCGCGTTCCAGCTTGTCCTGCAGTTCCAGGTTTTCCTTTTCCAGTGCCACGAAGCGCTTGAGTTCATGCCGGTTGGCCGATCCCATCAGGTGCGACAGCATGTGCACCTCGCCAAAGGCCATTTGCCGCAGCGCAAAGCTGGTGCACTTGTGCGTGAGCAGGGCCCAGTAGGCGCCCGGAATCTCGCCCTGCTGCCAGGCCTGCTTCCACGCGGCCTCCAGTGCAGCCTCGTCCTGGGCGGCGGCAAAGCCCTTGATCACTGCGGCATGGCGCTGGTCCAGCGCCTTGTGGATGGCCTTGGACAGGTCGCCGTTCTCATGCACCAGGCCCACGGCCTGATGGTGCAGTTCCAGGTCGGTCTTGCCCTTGATATCCATGTGCCGGCCCATCAGCTTGCGCAGCTCGGCCGGGCTCAGGCAGGTGCCTATCACCGAGCAGTGCAGGTGCGTGTCCAGCTGGTAGAGCCGGGTGCGCGCCTGGGCGGGCGCTGCGCCGCCATGCTCTTCGTGGACACGGTCGTGCCCGCAGCACTGGCCGTCCCCGGACTGCAACGCGCCTGCCGACACGGCGGCGCCCAGGGCGGCCATGCCGCCTGCGCTGAGTTTGAAGGGGGGCGTCAACATCGGAAGGCCTCTCATGGAAGGGCTGGTGCAGTTCGTAATATACGATGAAGCATAGCGAAGCGTGTGCCAGAGGTTCACATAGTTGACTGCCGTTGGCCGATGGAGTGTGGGCGCGCGGCGCGCTCAGGCCGCGCGCTGCAAGAGTACGGGCACGGAAGACGCCAGCAGCGCCACGCCGGACAGGCACAGCAGGCCCAGCACGATCTGCCGGAACCGTGCCTCGCTGATACCGATATAGAGCCTGGAGCCCAGCAGCGATGGAATGAGCATGGCCGGCGCCACGATGGCGAACAGCGGCAGCATGCTGCGCGTGACCATGCCGGTGCCCAGGTAGGTGGCCATGGTCACGGCCAGCATGGACAGGTTGAAGTTCTGGATGACGGAGCGCTGCTCATCCTTGGGGTAGCCGCGCAGCGTGCACCACAGCGTGGGCAGCGTGCCCGTGAAGCCGCCCAGTCCGCCCATCACGCCGCCCGCCAGGCCCACGGCACCATCGGCCAGGCGGCCGCCGCGCGCCAGCCTGGGCAGCCGGGCCGACAGCAGCATCACCGGGCACCACAGCACCAGCATGCCGCCCAGCAGGGCCTTGAACCAGGCCATGTCCAGGTGCGGCAGCAGCAAGACGCCCAGCGGAATGCCGGCAAGACCGCCCAGGATGAAGGGCAGCAGCTTTGCCAGCGCAAACCCGCGCCGCACGGTGATGGCCGACAGCACCTGGCCCAGCAGCGAGCCGAAGACGGTGAGCACGGCCGCATCGCGCGGCTCCAGCACCCAGGCCCAGAACGACATGGCCACCATGCCGAAGGCAAAGCCCGACAGGCCCTGCACGAATCCGGCCGCCGCCGCGCCCAGCGCGATGATGAAAAACATGCCATCCATGGTCTGCCTGGTCCTTTCGTTTTGGGTGTGCAAGACGCAGGAATTCTGGAACGCATGCATAAGCAGAAATTCGTTTGTTTTTATTGTTCAATATGGTTTTGCTTATGACGCGCCACGCCTGAATCCATGCCGCAAAACCGCACTGCATCGTCCGCTGCCCAACTGGCCCACCGCATGGCCACGCGCCTGAAGATGAAGCATTTGCTGCTGCTGCGCTCCATCAGCGAGCTGGGCACGCTGACCCGCGTGGCCGAGCGCATGGCCACCAGCCAGCCCGCCGTGACCCAGGCCCTGGCCGAGCTGGAGTCATTGTTCGGCGCGCCGCTGTTCCTGCGTTCTGCGCGCGGCATGGAGCCTACGGAGCTGGGCGCGCTGGTGCTGGCGCGCGCCCGGGGCATGCTGGCCGATCTGGACCATTGGGCACACGATATCGAGGCCGTGGGGCAGCAGCGTGCGGCGCACCTGCAGGTGGGTGTCATCCCCTTTCTGCCGGCGCGCATGCTGGCCGATGCCATCGGCAGGACGCGGCCACAAGGCCGGCGCATCACGGTCACGCTGCATGAGGACACCAGCGACCGCCTGCTGCAAAAGTTGCGTGCACATGAGCTGGACTGCGTGATTGGCCGCGCCTCGGCCGTGCTGGACATGAGCGGCATACGGCACAGCGTGCTTTATGAGCAGGAGCCTCGCCTGATCGCCCACCGCAGCCTGGCCACGCGGCTGGGGCGCCGGCCTCTGCAGTGGGCCGAGCTCACGGGGCTTGACTGGGTGCTGGGCCAGCGCCGCACGCCCATGCGCGAGCAGATCACCGACTTTTTTCTGCGCGCGGGCGTGGAGCCGCCGCCGCCGTTTGTGGAAACACTCTCGGCCAAGGTGATCGGCGAGCTGGTGGCGGCCAATGAGCGGGCCGTGTCCATCGTGCCGGCCGACATTGCCGAGGAACTGGTGCGCATCGCGGGCGTGGGCATTGTGCGCCACCGTTTTGGCTGGACCCTTCCGCCCATCACCCTGTTCGAGCGCAAGGCGGGCGGGCAGTACGAGGAGCAGCGCCTGTTCGCCCAGGCCCTGAAGGAGGTTTGCTCCGATCAGGATTGACTGGTGGCCGGCTTGAAGAGCGCAGCCAGCAGCGGCGCCAACGTGGGAAATTCCAGGGCAAAGCGGGCGCGGTCCACGAAGAAGGCCTCGCAGGCCACGGCGAAGAATTCGGCGGGCGCCGTGGCGCCATAGCCGTCCAGCCAGGGCCATTCGCCACCAAAGCGCTCGGCGATGGTGATCTGCTCACGGAAGGCGTCGTAGGCCGGTGCCCAGGCGGCCTGCCATATCTCGCGGGCCTGGCGCGCGGAGCTGCTGCCCATGAAGCCCGGCGGCAGGGGCGGGCAGCCGTCGGCACCGCCGTTGCGCATGTCGATCTTGTGGGCGAATTCATGGATCACCACGTTGGCTACCTGGCCGCCGTGACCGTGGTGGCTGGCATGCGGCCCGCGGCCTGCGCCAATGGCCTGCCAACTGAGCATGACGGGGCCGCCATGCATGGCCTCGCCCATGATCACTTCGTCGTAGTCGTGGATGACGCCGGCCTCGTCCATGCTCTGGCGCCGCGCCACGGCATCGCCCGGGTGCACCACGATGCCGACAAAGTCGTCATACCAGGACAGCGCGCCCTGCGGCTCGCCCCAGTGCAGCAGGGGCAGGCAGGCCTGGGCGGCAATCTCCAGCGCCATGGCATCGCTCACTTGCAGGCCGTGCGCGCCGTGGAAGCGCTTGCGCTGCAGGAAGACGGAGGCCAGGGCGCGCAGCTTGGATTGCTCCTCCAGCGTCAGCGACGCGAGAAAAGGGTAGGCGGCCAGCGTGGACAGCCACAGCGGCGCGGGAATCTCGGGCACCGGCGACACCGTGGAGCGTGCGCGGCGGCCCAGTCTGCGGACCCAGCGGCCCAGGTGTTGCCAAAGGCTCATGGCGGGCTGGCCTGTTCAAGAACATCGGCCAGCGGCAGGCGCTGCAGGCCCATGCCGCGCTCCCAGCGCAGCACCTCGGCGCGGGGTACGGGCGCCGCCAGATCCCAGTCGCTGAGCACGATACGCCGCAGGCCATCGCCCAGGTCATGGTCGGCCGGGCGGTGCGTGTGGCCGTGGATCAGGGTGGCGGCACCTGCGGCATGCAGCCAGCTGCGCGTGGCCTGCGCGTCAAGGTCAGCATAGGTGGGCATGGCGGCGCCATGGCCGTCCGATTCCCGCTTGCGCGATTCGCTCTCCTGCCGAATGCCGCGTGCCTGGTCGCGGCGCACCTGCAGCGGCTGGGCCAGGAAGCCGGCCTGCCAGGCCGCCGAGCGGGCCATGGCGCGAAAGCGCTGGTAGTCCACATCGTCCAGGCACAGGGCATCGCCATGGCTGAGCAGGATGCGCTGGTCGCCGCAGTCAAGCACGGTGGGATCGGTCAGCGTGGTCGTGCCGCACAGCGCATCGAACTGCGCGCCGGTCAGGAAGTCGCGGTTGCCCTGCATGAAGAACAGCGGCGTGCGGGTGGCCGCCGCGCGCATGGCGGTGGCGCATTCGGCCTCGAAGCTGCCCGGCTCCAGCAGGGCGTCGTCACCGACCCAGACCTCGAACAGGTCGCCCAGCAGAAAGACGGCATCGGCCCGCGTGGCGGCCAGGTAGTTCCGGAAGGCCTGCACGGTGGCGGGCTCGCTGACCTGCAGGTGCAGGTCCGAGATGAACTCCAGCGTGCGCCAGCCCGCAGGCAGTGTCCACTCGGCCGCAATGGGCGGCTCGGGAAGAGGGCGGGGCGCGGCGGTCTGGGCCATGGGACGGGGCACCCGGCAAGGGCGCTGCATGAAGGGCTGTAGGAGCCTTGGGACGGCTCTGAAGCGGGTCTGTTGTCCATGCGCACGGCCTGGTGCCATGCGCATGGACAACAGGGCGGCCGGACCCGAAAGGGCACGGCCGCCTCGTGTGCGCAAGCGCCTGATTACAGGGCCACGGCCTTTTCGATGATCACGTCATCCTTGGGCACGTCCTGGTGACCGCCGTTGCGGCCGGTCTTCACGCCACGCAGCTTGTCCACGATCTCGGTGCCCTTGATCACCTTGCCGAACACGGCATAGCCCCAGCCCTGTGCGCTGGGCGAGGTGTGGTTCAGGAAGCCGTTGTCGGCCACGTTGATGAAGAACTGGGCGGTGGCCGAGTGCGGGTCGCCGGTACGGGCCATGGCCAGGGTGTACTTATCGTTCTTCAGGCCGTTCTTGGCCTCGTTCTCGATGGGAGCGTCCGTTTCCTTTTGCTTCATGCCGGGCTCGAAGCCGCCGCCCTGGATCATGAAGCCATCGATGATGCGATGGAAGATGGTGTTGTTGTAGTGGCCCTTGTTCACATAGGCCAGGAAGTTCTCTGCGCTCTTCGGGGCCTTGGCGGCGTCGAGTTCGATGGTGATGACGCCGTGGCCGGCGATGTGGAGTTCGACTTGGGGATTGCTCATGGCGATTCCTTGTTGGATGGAGGGGAAGGGCGTGCCACGCAAGGCGCGGCGCGCGGTTTACTTGACTTCGGTGGCCGAGAGGATGGTCACCGGCTTGGTGGGTACATTCTGGTGCATGCCCTGGTTGCCCGTGGCCACCGTGCGGATTTTGTCCACCACATCCATGCCCTGGACCACGCGGCCGAAGACGGCGTAGCCATGTCCGTCAGGCTTGGGCGCGTTGAGCATGTCGTTGTTCACCACGTTGATGAAGAACTGCGAGGTGGCCGAGTTGGGATTGCCCGTGCGCGCCATGGCGATGGTGCCCCGGTCATTCTTGAGGCCGTTGTCCGCTTCCAGCGGAATCGGCGCGCGCGTGGGCTTTTCCTTGAGGCTGGCGTCCATGCCGCCGCCCTGGATCATGAAGCCGTCCATCACGCGGTGGAACACCGTGCCGTCATAGTGCTTGTCGCGCACGTACTGCATGAAGTTGGCCACGGTCTTGGGTGCCTTGGCTTCGTTCAGCTCCAGCACGATGTCGCCCATGCTGGTCTTGATCTGCACCTTGGGCGTGGCGTTCTGCGCCATGGCGGGCAGGGCGGTGAAAAGGGAAGCGGCCAGGGCCATGCCGGCCAGGGAAAGCGACGCGATGCGGCGTGTGGTCATGCGAATCTCCTGTGAAAGCCAAAGGGCTGGGGGATGGAGTGGGGAAAACCGGGCAGGTTCCTGCGGGTACGCGCCAGGCATGGCAAGACCCGATCGACCGCCGCACGCGCGCTGGCACAAGGGCTGCGCGCGTGGGCCGGGGGCCTACTTGGCGGCGGTGACGGGCGCCAGCAGGTCGCGCAGCAGCTTGAGCTTGGGGCGCACGCTGGCCGCGCGGCCATCCAGGCCTTGCGCCTTGGAGTAGGCCTCGTAGGCCAGGCGGGCATGAATGTCGCCCAGGTTCTCGTAGGCGACGCCGTAGTTGGGGTTGTTGCGCACGGCGGATTCGAGCGCGGAGCGCGCCTTGTCAAGCTGGTTCTGGCCGGCATAGATGACCGCCAGATTGTTGTAGGGCTCGGGCAGCTCGGGGTAGTCCTCGATGAGCTGATTCAGCGCGGCGATGGCCTCGTCTGTCTTGCCGCTGTCGGTCAGTGCAACCGCCTTGAGAAAGCGCATCTGCGGGTCGCGTGCGTTCTTGGCCAGATAGGCATCGGCGCGTGCCAGCGCCTGGGTGCTCTTGCCGTTGCGCAGCAACTGATTCACTTCCGTATAGTCGTCGGCGTGGGCGTGGCCTGTTGCGAGCAGGGCCGCCAGTGCCGCGAGGCGCAGGGCGGAGCGAAACGAGTTGCGTAGAGGCATGTAGGTGCTTTCGGGGCCTCGGGGGAATGCCCCGCGGCGCGGGCTTATACTGCGGTCAATTGTAGCTGAGGGGTGTGCTGGGTCACACGGGCTCTGCGCCTGCCGCTCCTGCTCCCTGCTGAGCATGCCTGCATCGGCGCCAAGGGTCCGGCGGCGCGTGGGACGCGCCCCCTACAGCGACCCTTTCTCCCCTGATAAACATCCATGAGTTTGCGTATCTACAACACGCTGTCGCGTGCATTGGAAGCGTTTTCGCCAATCGAACCGGGCCATGTGCGCATGTATGTGTGCGGCATGACCGTGTACGACCTGTGTCACCTGGGACACGCACGCTCCATGGTCGCTTTCGATGTGGTGCAGCGCTGGCTGCGTGCCAGCGGCCATCGCGTGACCTATGTGCGCAACATCACCGACATCGATGACAAGATCATCCGTCGCGCCGTCGAGAACGGCGAGACCATCCGCTCGCTGACCGACCGCATGATCGACGCCCTGCACCAGGACGCCGACGCCCTGGGCATCGAGCGCCCCACGCATGAGCCGCGCGCCACCGAATACGTGCCGCAGATGCTGTCCATGATCGGCCGCCTGCAGGACAAGGGCCTGGCCTATCAGGGCACGGATGGCGACGTGAACTTCGCCGTGCGCAAATTCCCCGGCTACGGCAAGCTGTCGGGCAAGTCGCTGGACGAATTGCAGGCCGGCGAACGCGTGGCCGTGCAGGACGGCAAGCAGGATCCGCTGGACTTCGTGCTGTGGAAAAGCGCCAAGCCCGCCGAGCCGGAAGAGGTCAAGTGGGCCAGCCCCTGGGGCGTGGGCCGTCCCGGCTGGCACATCGAGTGCTCGGCCATGGGCTGCGAGATGCTGGGCGAGAGCTTCGACATCCACGGCGGCGGTGCCGACCTGCAGTTCCCGCACCACGAAAACGAGATCGCCCAGAGCGAAGGCGCGACCGGCAAGCCGTTCTCGCAGGTCTGGATGCACAACGGCTTCATCAACGTGGACAACGAGAAGATGTCCAAGTCGCTGGGCAACTTCTTCACCATCCGCGACGTGCTCAAGGAGTACGACGCCGAGACCGTGCGCTTCTTCGTCGTGCGCAGCCACTACCGCAGCCCGCTGAACTACAGCGACGTGCACCTGAACGACGCACGCGGCGCGCTCAAGCGCCTGTACACGGCGCTGAGCCTGGTCGCGCCCGCCGAGGTTGCCATCGACTGGAATCATCCCGCTGCCGCACGCTTCAAGGCGGCCATGGACGAGGACTTCGGCACGCCCGAGGCCGTGGCCGTGCTGTTCGAGCTGGCTGCCGAAGTCAACCGCAGCAAGAGTGCCGAGACGGCGGGCCTGCTCAAGGCATTGGCCGGCTGCCTGGGGCTGCTGCAGGGCGACCCGCAGGCTTTCCTGCAGGCGGGCACTTCGGAGATGGATGCCGGCGCCATCGAGGCACAGATTGCCGCGCGCGCAGCCGCCAAGGCGGCCAAGGACTGGGCCGAGGCCGACCGCATCCGCAAGGCGCTGCTGGAACAGGGCATCGTGCTCAAGGACTCCCCCGCTGGCACGACCTGGGAGGCAGCCGCAAAGGGCTGATCCGTATGCCTTGCCAGATGTGCCGCGCCAGGTGCGGGGAGGTGCTTTGATGGCCTCCGCCAAACCCCTGGACACCATGGATTTCGAGCAGTTGCCGTTGGTGGCCGATCTGCCCGTGCCCGAACAGCAACCGGCCCCGCTGCCGATGGTGACGCTGGGCGCGCGCGCAGGTTCGGCGCCTGCGGCAGCCGCTGCCGCTGCCTCCGCTCCCAAGGCCAAGATATCCCTGCCCGCACCGCCCGAGGGCGCCCCGGCTTACTGGGCCGAGGCCTGTCGCCAGCTGGTGCGGCGCGATCGCGTGATGAAGCGCCTGATCCCGCGCTTTGCCCACCTGGCCTTGCAGCCCGGCGGCGATGCCTTCGCCACGCTGGCGCGCTCCATCGTGGGCCAGCAGATCTCGATGAAGGCTGCGCAGACGCTGTGGAACAAGTTCGCGCGCCTGCCCGCCCGCATGGCGCCTGACCTGGTGCTCAAGCTCAAGGTGGACGACATGCGCGCCGTGGGCCTGTCTGCCCGCAAGGTGGACTACCTGGTGGACCTGGCCATGCACTTCACCGAGCACCGCCTGCACCAGGACGACTGGCAGGGCATGAGTGACGAAGCCATCGTGGCCGAGCTCATGTCCATCCGCGGCGTGGGCCGCTGGACCGCCGAGATGTTCCTCATCTTCTACCTGCAGCGGCCCAATGTGCTGCCGCTGGACGATGCAGGCCTGATCTCGGGCATCAGCCAGAACTATTTTTCAGGCGACCCCGTCAGCCGCAGCGAGGCGCGTGAGGTTGCCGAGGCCTGGAAGCCGTGGTGCACCGTGGCGACTTGGTATATTTGGCGCTCGCTCGAACCGCAGCCTGCAGCCTGAAGACAAACCGATCACACCCGATCAACCCCCGTTTTCCGGCCGGAACGCATGCACCGTGCCTGGCTGGGACAAGGAGAAACAAGTTGGCGAAAAAGAACTTTCTGGATTTTGAGCAGCCCATCGCCGAGCTCGAATCCAAAATCGAGGAACTGCGCTACGTGCAGACCGAAAGCGCAGTCGATATCTCGGAAGAGATCGAGCAGCTCAGCAAAAAAAGCCTGCAGCTGACCAAGGACATCTACAGCGACCTCTCGCCCTGGCAGATCACCAAGATCGCGCGCCATACCGAGCGTCCCTACACGCTGGACTATGTGCGCGACTGCTTCACCGACTTCATCGAGATGCACGGCGACCGGCACTTCGCCGACGACCAGTCCATCGTGGGCGGGCTGGCGCGCTTCAATGGCATTTCCTGCATGGTCATCGGCCACCAGAAGGGCCGCGACACCAAGGAGCGCACGCTGCGCAACTTCGGCATGACGCGCCCCGAGGGCTACCGCAAGGCCCTGCGCCTCATGAAGACGGCCGAAAAGTTCGGCCTGCCGGTCTTCACCTTCGTGGACACGCCTGGCGCCTTCCCCGGCATCGAAGCCGAAGAGCGCGGCCAGTCCGAAGCCATCGGCCGCAACATCTACGAAATGGCCCAGCTGCAGACCCCCATCATCACCACCGTCATCGGTGAAGGTGGATCGGGCGGCGCCCTGGCCATTGCTGTCGCCGACCAGGTGCTGATGCTGCAGTACGCCGTCTACTCCGTGATCAGCCCGGAAGGCTGCGCCTCCATCCTCTGGAAGACCGGCGAAAAGGCCCAGGACGCGGCCGATGCCATGGGCATCACGGCTCACCGCCTCAAGGCCCTGGGCCTGGTGGACAAGATCGTCAACGAGCCCGTGGGCGGCGCCCACCGCGACCCCAAGCAAATGGCCGCCTTCCTCAAGCGCGCGCTGGGCGATGCCTATCGCCAGCTGGCGGACCTCAAGCCCAAGGAACTGCAGGACCGCCGTTACGAGCGCCTGCAAAGCTACGGACGCTTCGCCGATACCAAGGCCGACAACCGCTGAAGGTCTGCGCCACGCTCTGGCACACTGAACGGCTCCCCCTGGGAGCCGTTTTCTTTTTGCGCCGGGACTCGGCCTGAGTCCTGACATACCTGATCCAAGCCTGTGGAAATTCCGATCACCGACCCGCTGCGCAATGTTCCGGAAGCCGCGCCAGATGGTGCACCAGGTGCTGCACCGAGTGCCGCTTTGGACGCCGCCATCCATCGCTTTGCGCCGCAACTGCCGCTGGCCGTGGCCTTCAGCGGCGGTGCGGACTCCACGGCGCTGCTGCTGGCCTGCGCCGAGCGCTGGCCGGGCCAGGTCGTGGCCATCCATGTGCACCACGGTCTGCAGTCGGCGGCCGATGCCTTTGTCGGCCAGTGCGAGAAAGTCTGCGCGCAGCATGCCGTTCCTTTGAAGATTCGCCGCGTGGACGCACGCCACGCGCCGGGCCAGAGTCCTGAGGACGCCGCACGCCAGCTGCGTTACGCAACGCTGATAGAGGCCGCCCGCGAACCCTGGCCTGTGCAGGGCGCCAGCGGAGAGCCCTTGCCGCCCGTTCGCAGCATGGCGCTGGCGCAACATGCGGACGACCAGGTCGAGACGCTGCTGCTGGCCCTGTCTCGCGGCGCCGGTGTGGCCGGGTTGGCTGCCATGCCGGCGCAGTGGAGCAGGGCGGATCTCGAATGGCATCGTCCGCTGCTTGATCTGCCCGGCCAAGTCCTGCGTGACTGGCTTGCGGCGCGTGGCAAGGCGTGGGTGGAAGACCCGACCAATGCCGACGCACGCTATACGCGCAATCGCATCCGCGCCCAGTTGCTGCCCGCGCTGCAGCAGGCCTTTCCCCAGTTTCGCGCCACGTTCGCGCGCAGCAGCCGGCATTGCGCCGAGGCGGCCGAGCTTCTGCAGGAGATGGCGCAGGCCGATCTGGCGGCCATCGGCACCCCCCCCGGCATCACCGCCTTGCAGGCGCTGAGCCCCGCGCGCCAGGCCAATGTGCTGCGCCACTGGCTGCGCAGTGTGCATGCCACCACGCCCAGTGCCGCGCAGCTCGATCAGCTGCTCGCGCAGATCGGCGTTTGCCTTACGCGAGGCCACCGCATCCATCTCAAGATGGGGCGGGGTTTTGTGCGGCGCCTGGGGTCGGTGCTCGATTGGTACAATTGACGAGTTTTGGTCCAACTTTGTACGAAAACCGGCGG
Organism: Delftia sp. SD018; assembly: GCF_017355445.1. Classification (NCBI taxonomy): domain Bacteria; kingdom Pseudomonadati; phylum Pseudomonadota; class Betaproteobacteria; order Burkholderiales; family Comamonadaceae; genus Delftia; species Delftia sp. SD018. Next base: position 1,837 of record NZ_JADDRN010000035.1, on the reverse strand, counting down.
CGCGCCAAAACCAAACGGCTTGCGCAAGACGGATCCGGGCGGACATTTCGCTTCATGCGCAGTCCTCTCGAACATCCTGGCTTGCACAGGCATCCCTCTGTCGTACAGCGCCGTGGCAAGCAGTTTCGTCACCCTGATATCCAATGGCACTGATCGTTCATAAATACGGCGGCACCTCGATGGGCTCGACAGAGCGCATCCGCAACGTTGCCAAGCGCGTGGCCAAGTGGGCTCGTGCCGGTCACCAGATGGTGGTCGTCCCCAGCGCCATGAGTGGCGAAACCAACCGTCTGCTGGGTCTGGCCAGCGAGCTGGCTCCCGGCTCGGCCAAAACGGCGTACTACCGTGAACTCGACATGCTGGCCTCCACGGGCGAGCAGGCGTCGTCGGCACTGCTGGCCATTGCGCTGCAGGCCGAAGGCGTGGAAGCCATCAGCTTCTCGGGCTGGCAAGTTCCCGTGCGCACCGACAGCAGCTTCACCAAGGCACGTATCGAGTCCATCGACGACAAGCGCGTTCGCGCCGAACTCGACGCTGGCCGCGTGGTCATCATCACGGGCTTCCAGGGCATCGATCCCAACGGACATGTCACCACGCTGGGCCGTGGCGGCTCCGACACTTCGGCCGTGGCAGTGGCTGCGGCGCTGAAGGCGGCCGAGTGCCTTATCTATACCGACGTGGACGGCGTCTACACCACCGACCCGCGCGTGGTGCAGGCCGCCAAGCGCCTGAACACCGTGAGCTTCGAGGAAATGCTGGAGATGGCCAGCCTCGGCTCCAAGGTGCTGCAGATCCGCTCGGTGGAATTTGCCGGCAAGTACAAGGTGCCCATGCGCGTGCTCTCCAGCTTCACGCCCTGGGACATCGACCTGGAGGAGGAATCCACCTCCGGCACGCTGATTACTTTTGAGGAAGACGAAAAAATGGAAAAGGCCGTCGTATCCGGCATCGCATTCAACCGCGGCGAAGCCAAGATCTCCGTTCTCGGCGTGCCCGACACCCCCGGCATCGCCTACGGCATCCTGGGCCCGGTGGCTGATGCCAACATCGAAGTCGATGTGATCATCCAGAACATCAGCAAGGAAGGCAAAACCGACTTCAGCTTCACCGTCAGCCAGGGCGACTACCAGCGCGCCATGGAGCTGCTGCGCGACAAGGTCGTGCCCGCCCTGGGTGCCACCGAAGTCGTCGGCAACCCCAACATCGCCAAGGTCAGCATTGTCGGCATCGGCATGCGCAGCCATGTGGGCGTGGCATCCACCATGTTCCGTGCACTGAGCCAAGAGGGCGTGAACATCCAGATGATCTCCACCTCCGAGATCAAGACCTCCGTCGTCATCGACGAGAAGTACCTGGAGCTGGCCGTGCGCGCCCTGCACACCGCCTTCGGTCTCGATAAGCCGGAATAAAATTATCGTTTTGCCGAAACCGGCAAAAAAGCACGTTACAATAACGTCATTCCGGAAACGTGACCGAGTGGCCGAAGGTGCTCCCCTGCTAAGGGAGTATGGGGTGTAGAGCCTCATCGAGGGTTCGAATCCCTCCGTTTCCGCCAGGATAGAAAAAAGCCACCCGCAAGGGTGGCTTTTTTTATGAGAGGGTTGCTTCGGTGGCCTGATCCTGTGGTTGGAGCTGATGCTCTGGTTGCTGCGGTAGGGTTCTTGTTGTTGGCGGGTTGAAAAAACGTGCTACAATGCAAGGCTCTGCTGAAGAGAAGCGATGCAGATCGCTGGTGTTGAAAAGATCGAAGAAATTTGATTGCAACGACGCTAAAAACTGTGCTAGAATTCAAGGCTTCGCTGATCGCAGCGAGTCAGAAGTAAAGAAGAAATTCTTC
>NZ_JADDRN010000034.1:0-52515 GCF_017355445.1 Delftia sp. SD018 | reverse complement strand
ATGAAGCGCACCATGCCCACGCCCAGCAGGGCCAGCACCAGCAGCAGCGCCATGACGCCATTGATGTCGAAGGTGGAGCCCAGGTAGGCCAGGGTCTGGCCCAGGCCCTTTTCGCTGGCGATGATCTCGGTGCCCACCACGCCCAGCAGGGCATAGATCAATCCCAGGCGCAGGCCCGAGAAGATCACTGGGACGGCGCCGGGCAGCGTGACCTCGAAGAAGGTGGTGGCGGCGCTGGCGCCCAGCGTGCGGCACAGCGTCACATGGTCCTGGCTGACGCCCCGCATGCCTGCCACCGTGGCCGACAGCACGATGAAGAAGGTCAGCGAGCAGCCCACGGCGATCTTGCTGCCCAGCCCCAGCCCGAACCACAGGATGAACAGGGGCGCCAGCGCGATGCGCGGCATCACGTTCAGCGCGTTGAAGTAGGGCTCCGCAAAGCGCTCGATGGCCGGCCAGCGCACGAAGGCCAGCCCCGTGGCAAAGGCGGCCACGCTGCCCAGAACGAAGGAGCAGGCCACGGCCGCCAGCGTCCAGCCCAGGTCGGACCAGAACCGGGCCGTGCCCGCATGGTTCCAGAGATAGGCGGCCACGCCGCTGGGCTGGCCGAAGAAGGTGGGGTCCAGCCAGCGGCGCGCGGCGGCCCATTCGGCCAGTCCCAGCACGAGACAGATGAACAGCGCATGCAGCGCCAGCCATTGCAGACGGTCAGCCTTCATGGTGCACCCATCCCGATTCAAGCTGCGACCACAGGGCCGCGTAGAGTTCATGGAAGCGCGGCGACTTCTGCAGGTCGCGGATGGAGCGCGGGCGCGGCAGGTCTATGGGCAGGTCGGCGATGATGCGGCCCGGGCGCGAGGACATCACCACCACGCGGTCGGAGACGGCCACGGCCTCGGCCAGGTCATGGGTCACGAACAGCACGCTGTGGCGGTGCTGCTGGCACAGGCGCAGCAGCAGGTCCTGCAGCTGCAGCTTGGTCTGCGCGTCCAGGGCGCCGAAGGGCTCGTCCATCAGCAGCAGCTGCGCGTCCAGCGCAAAGGTGCGCGCCAGCGCCGTGCGCTGGCGCATGCCGTGCGACAAGGCCTTGGGCAGGGCCTGCGCATGGTCGGCCAGGCCTACCTCCTGCAGCATGCGCAGTGCGCGCTCCGTGCTGTCGGCCGTGCCGACGCCGCGCACGCGCGCGCCGAAGGCGGCGTTCTCCAGCGCCGTGCACCAGGGCAGCAGGCTGTCGCGCGCCAGCATGTAGCCCACGCGGGAACTGCCCAGGCGCGGTGCCTCGCCCAGCACGCGCAGCGTGCCGGCGCCGGTGTGGGCCACAAGGCCTGCGCAGAGGTTGAGCAGGCTGGTCTTGCCGCAGCCGCTGGGCCCGACCAGCGAGACGAATTCGCCCTCGGCCACCTGCAGCGCAATGTTGTCCAGCACCTGCGTGCGGCCGTCGAAGCTCAGGTGCAGGCCGTCGGCGGCAATGGCCTGCGGGGGCGGAAGGCGTGATCCATTGGGAGTCATGGCGAGCGCCTCCTTCACTGCACCAGCAGGGGCGCGGTGTCGATCAGCCGGCTGATCTGCCCCGTGCGCTGCAGGTAGCGGGCGGCGTGCTGCAATGCCCCGGGGTCCACTGCGAACTGCATGGAAGGAATGGCGTTGCGCAGCGCCACTTCCAGGATCCGGTCGCCGCCGGGCGTGTTGATCCTGAAGCTGTCCTGCGCGACTTTGAGCAATGCATCGAAATGGGCCGGTTCGCGGGCATAGTCAGCCGCCTCGTTCATGGCGCGGCGCAAGCCCTCCACGGCCGGGGCGTTCTTGCGCAGGAAGTCGGCGCGCACCACCTGCAGCACGCCGGCGCCGTTGGTGTCCAACACCTCGGCGGGACCCTGGCCCCTGCGCGGATCGACCACGATGCGACAGGCCTGGCTGACCTCGCAAAAGCCGTCCATGGGCGAGAACAGCATCAGGCCATCGACCTGCTTTTGCGCAATCGCCGGAAAGGCGGTGTTGGGCGAGCCCACGGCGACGATGGTCACATCGTCCGCCTTCATGCCCGCACCCTGCAGCAGGCTCACGAGCTGGAACTCGGCCGCGCTGCCACGCGCCGTCACGCCGATGCGCCGGCCCTTGAAGTCCTGCATCACGGCGGGATAGCCCTGGGCGGCACGCGGGGTGGGCAGGGCCGACGAGGCCATGAGGAAGAACGTCGGCGCGCTCGCGCCGCTGCCGATCACCTTGAGGTCGGCGCCCTTGTTGACCGCCTGAAGCAGCACCTCGGGCGGCGTAAACGCCACTTCGAGGTCACCGGCCAGCAAGGTCTGCAGCGCCAGCGGCGCCTGCGGGATGGGACGCAGTTCGCAGCGTATGCCGTGCTTCTCGCACAGTCCCCGCGCGTTGGCCACGCGCACCAGGAAATTGCCGATGCCGGGGTAGTCCTGGATACGCAGCGTGGGCGTCTGTGCCAGGGCTGCCTGGGTCGAGAGCAGGGCGAACACGAAGGCGGATACCAGGGCGAGCGTGGTGCGGATCATGGGGCGGGCTCCATACGTGTGGGTATGGGGCCGATTACAAGGATGGTGCTATGCGCCAATTGCCGCGAAAGGGACAATGGGCGGGTGAACACCAAGCTCGGTTCCCCCAACACGTCTTTGGCGCAGGCGCGCAGCGAGCGCTATCGCGTGGACCTGCTGGCCGAATTGCCGGCCGCATCGGCACGCGGGCTGCGGGCCATAGGCTCCAGGCGCCGCTACCGCGATGGACAGTTCGTGCAAAAGCGCGGCGATGCGGCCGACCATGCGCTGGTGCTGCTGTCAGGGCGCTTTCGTGTCGTGGCCTTCACCGTGGGCGGCACCGAGCGCATGACGCGCTGGCTGGAGGCCGGGGAGATCACCGGCATCAGCTCGGTGCTGGGCAATGCGCCCGTGCCCGTGGACCTGGTGGCCGATGGCGATGTCGAGGTGCTGGTTCTGCCGCGCCAGCCGCTGCTGGACTTCCTGGAGCGCGATGCACCCGCATGCCTGGCTGTGGCGCGCCTGCTGAGCCTGCGCGTGAACGGGCTGCTGGACACCATCTTCATCAGTTCGGAGGACACGCTGCATGCCCGGGTCTGGGCCACCTTGCAGGTTCTGGCGGCAGAGAACGGCCAGCCCCTGCCCGGCGGCCGCACCCTGCTGCGCATATCGCAGGGTGATCTGTCGCATGTGGTGGGCGCCTCGCGCCAGCGCGTGAACGAGGAGCTGCGCAAGCTGCAGGCGGGCGGCAGCGTGCGTCTGGGCTATCGGTGGATCGAGGTGCTGGGCTGAGACAGCTGCAGGTTCAGGTCCCGCCCACGTAGGGGTTGCTCTTGCGCTCGCGGCCGAAGCTGCTTTCGGGGCCGTGGCCTGGGATGAACACGGTCTGGTCGCCCATGGGCCACAGGCGCTGGACGATGCTGTCGATCAGCTGCTGGTGGTTGCCCTGGGGAAAGTCGGTGCGGCCTATGCTGCCCGCGAACAGCACGTCGCCCACGAAGGCGCGGTCGATCTGCGGCGCATGGAACACCACGTGGCCGGGCGTGTGGCCGGGGCAGTGGCGCACCTGCAGCGTTTCCTGGCCGATGCTCACCGTGTCGCCATCGTGCAGCCAGCGCGTGGGCGTGAAGGGGTCCGAATGCGGGAAGCCGAACATGGCGCCCTGCTGGGGCAGCGCATCGATCCAGAACTGGTCGCCGGGATGGGGGCCGATGATGGGCAGCTGCTGTGCATCGGCCAGCTCGCGCGTGCCGCCTGCGTGGTCTATGTGGGCGTGCGTGAGCCAGATGGCCTTGAGCGCCAGGCCCAGGCGCTCAATCTCCCAGCCGATCTGCTCCAGGTCGCCGCCCGGATCGATGACGGCGGCTTCCATGGTCTGGTCGCACCAGACCAGCGAGCAGTTCTGCTGGAAGGCGGTGACGGGGATGGTGTGGTACTGGAGCATGGGCGGCGTGGGTGCTTCTGGCGAAAGCGCCCATTATTCCCGCTCCTTCCCCTGATGGCAGCGCAGGGCCGCCTCCGCTTGCGCCCTCAGGTGGTCGGCTGGCCGCATTGCCCGCAGAACCGCGCGCCGGCCGGATGGCTGGCGTTGCAGTTCCTGCAGGCCTGCGGCAGCACCGCGCCGCCACACTGCGGGCAAAAGCGCGAGCTGGCGGCAATGGATGCACGGCAGCCGGGGCAGACCGCCGCCACGGCGGCGGCACGGTATGCGCCGCCGCCGTGGTGGCCGCCGCGTGAATGATTTCCGAACAGTCTTTGCAAGAGTCCCATGGTGCATTCCTTCGCACTGCGCGGATGCGCCGCTGCAGTCGTTCAAAGGCGCATTGGGACACGGCAGCGGTCCGCCGGGCCGTGGATGGCGATCATTTAATGTGGCTGTCATCTCGTGGCAATCCAGGCCCTGTGACGGACAGGAGACAGCCTCGCGGGCAGACCCCGTGGCTGCGGCAACGCCGCCGTGTTACAAGCTAGCCGTGCCGCCAAGCCAGCCTGCCCCCGATGCAGGCACGCAAGGATTTTTTCGAGGATGGGCCGGGCCGCCACCTGCGCAATGCAGGGCGGGTACCGGCATCACGCGAGGGAGAACCGGTATGTTGATTGGCGTGCCTGCCGAGACCATGGCAGGAGAAACCCGGGTGGCTGCGACCCCCGAGACCGTCAAGAAGCTGCGTGCGCAAGGCCATGTGCTGCGCGTGCAGGCGGGGGCGGGAGTGGCGGCCAGCGTGCCCGATGCCTTGTACGAGGCAGCGGGCGCGGAGATCGTCGATGTGGCAGGCGCCCTGGGCGCCGACCTGGTGCTCAAGGTCCGTATCCCTTCGGAGGACGAGTTGCCCGGCATCCGCAAGGGCGCAACGCTGGTCGGCATGCTGGACCCGTTCCAGCCCGCAGGCCTGCAGCGCCTGGCCGATGCGGGAGTGACGGCCTATGCGCTGGAGGCGGCTCCGCGCACCACGCGTGCGCAGAGCATGGACGTACTGTCCAGCCAGGCCAATATCGCCGGCTACAAGGCCGTGATGATTGCGGCCAACCAGTACCAGCGCTTCTTTCCCATGCTGATGACGGCGGCCGGCACGGTGAAGGCCGCGCGCGTCGTGGTGCTGGGCGTGGGCGTGGCCGGCCTGCAGGCCATTGCCACGGCCAAGCGCCTGGGCGCCGTGATCGAGGCCAGCGATGTGCGGCCCAGCGTGCGTGAGCAGGTCGAATCCTTGGGCGGCAAGTTCATCGACGTGCCCTACGAGACCGCCGAGGAAAAGGAGGCCGCCGAAGGCGTGGGCGGCTACGCGCGCCCCATGCCGCAAAGCTGGCTGGACCGCCAGAAGGCCGAGGTGGCCAAGCGCGTGGCCCAGGCCGACGTGGTCATCACCACGGCGCTGATCCCGGGCCGGCCCGCTCCCGTGCTGGTCACGGCCGAGATGGTGCAGGCCATGAAGCCCGGCGCCGTCATCGTGGACCTGGCGGCAGAGCGCGGCGGCAACTGCCCGCTGACCCAGGCCGGCATGACCGTGGTCACGCATGGCGTGACCATCGTGGGACTGACCAACCTGCCCGCCATGGTGGCGGCCGATGCCTCGGCCCTGTATGCACGCAATGTGCTCGATTTTCTCAAGCTCATCATCAACAAGGATGGCGCCCTGCATGTGGACATGGAGGACGACATCGTGGCCGCGTGCCTGATGGCCCATGAAGGCCAGCTGCGGAGGAAATGACATGGAAGCCGTATCCCCCACCATCATCCATCTCATCATCTTCGTGCTGGCCATCTACGTGGGCTACCACGTGGTGTGGACCGTCACGCCCGCGCTGCACACGCCGCTGATGGCGGTGACCAATGCCATCTCGGCCATCGTCATCGTCGGCGCCATGCTGGCGGCGGCGCTCACGGAAACGGGCCTGGGCAAGACCATGGGCGTGCTGGCCGTGGCGCTGGCTGCGGTCAACGTATTCGGCGGCTTCCTGGTCACGCGGCGCATGCTGGAGATGTTCCGCAAGAAAGAGCGCAAGAGCGCTCCGGCAAAGGACGGCAAGGACGCCAAGGCGGAGGGCCAGTCATGAGCATGAACCTCGTCACATTGCTCTACCTGGTGGCCAGCGTCTGCTTCATCCAGGCGCTCAAGGGGCTGTCGCATCCCACCACCTCCATACGCGGCAACCTGTTCGGCATGGCCGGCATGGTGATCGCCGTGCTGACCACGGCGGCGCTCATCGTGCAACTGGCCGGCGGCAACGCCCTGGGCCTGGGCTGGGTGCTGCTGGGCCTGCTGGTCGGCGGCACGGCCGGTGCCGTCATGGCCCAGCGCGTGGAGATGACCAAGATGCCCGAGCTGGTGGCCTTCATGCACAGCATGATCGGCCTGGCGGCGGTGTTCATCGCCGTGGCCGCCGTGGCCGAGCCCTGGGCCTTTGCCATCACGGCCAAGGGCGGCGCCATTCCCGGCGGCAACCGCGTGGAGCTGGCGCTGGGCGCCTTCATCGGCGCCGTGACCTTCACGGGCTCGGTGATCGCCTTCGGCAAGCTCAGCGGCAAGTACAAGTTCCGCCTGTTCCAGGGCGCGCCCGTGCAGTTCAAGGGCCAGCATGCGCTCAACGCCGTGCTGGGGCTGGCAGCAGCCTTCTTCGTCTTCGGCTTCTGGCACAGCCAAAGCTGGATGGACATCGTGCTGGTCATCGCCCTGGGCCTGCTGCTGGGCGTGCTGCTGATCATTCCGATTGGCGGCGCGGACATGCCGGTGGTCGTGTCCATGCTCAACAGCTACTCGGGCTGGGCGGCGGCGGGCATCGGCTTCTCGCTGAACAACAGCATGCTGATCATTGCGGGTTCGCTGGTGGGCAGCTCGGGCGCCATCCTGAGCTACATCATGTGCAAGGCCATGAACCGCTCGTTCTTCAGCGTGATCCTGGGCGGCTTCGGCGGCGAGGCCACCAGCGCGGCGGCAGGCTCCCAGCAGCAGCGCAACGTGAAAAGCGGCAGCGCCGACGATGCAGCCTTCGTCCTGGGCAATGCCGAGACCGTGGTCATCGTGCCCGGCTACGGCCTGGCCGTGGCGCGTGCCCAGCACGCGGTCAAGGAGCTGGCCGACAAGCTCACCGAACGGGGCGTGACCGTGAAGTACGCCATCCACCCGGTGGCGGGCCGCATGCCCGGCCACATGAACGTGCTGCTGGCCGAGGCCGAGGTGCCCTACGACCAGGTCTTCGAGATGGAGGACATCAACAGCGAGTTCGGCCAGGCCGACGTGGCCATCATCCTGGGCGCCAACGACGTGGTGAACCCCGCCGCACACGTCAAGGGCAGCCCCATCTACGGCATGCCCATCCTGGAGGCCTACAAGGCCAAGACGGTGATCGTCAACAAGCGCTCCATGGCGGCCGGCTATGCGGGCCTGGACAACGAGCTGTTCTACATGGACAAGACCATGATGGTCTTCGGCGACGCCAAGAAGGTGGTGGAGGACATGGGCAAGGCGCTGGAGTGAGGCGTGCGCCCGGGCTGAAGTCCGAGGAGGGCAGGGCCCAAGCCCTGGCCTCCTTGAAAACGATCTTGGGTCAGCCCCCGGACCGGGTCAGCAATTCGTCCAGCGCATCGGCGATGGCTTGGCCTTCATGCTCCAGTGAGGCCACCACTTCACCCAATTGATCCAGGGCGACTGAAACCATGTCCAGGGCATGCAGGACGACCGGCACGCCTTCAATGACAAACACAGGATTCATCCTCGCACCCACGGTTGGAGTGCCGCGCGGCAGCAGATTCTGCCGAACCAGTGGAACCACGACGCGACGGCGGTAGCGGTCAAACAGCGAGGACTGGACCACGACGACGTAGGGAATCGAGTCGCGCAAGGCTCCCTTGTTGCGATGAACGTCGAATTGCGCCACTAGAGCGTCGAGTGCTCGTCTGCGAACGAACCCACCGCGATGTTGACCGCGTTCCAGTCGCTGGCGCAGGCGTCGGCAAGCCGTTGGCGCTCACGCTGTGCGCCCTCCTGCCTGGCAACGTATTCGGCCAGCAGGGATTCCATGGTGGCCGAGAGATTGTCGGTATAGGCCTTGGCCTGCGTCACCAGATCTGCATTGATCGTGAGATGGATTGGCCGCTTGGCGCTGGAGACAGCAATGGATTTCATCTCGGAACCCTCAGATAAAGATCATGCGCAAAGTGTCTGTATGAGAGCGCGACGAGTCAAACCGCCGCGACCCAAGGCCCTGCTTGAACGTCTCACACCTTCATGTCATAGCCGATGGTGACCGGCGCATGGTCCGAGAACTTCACATCCTTGTAGATGTGCTCGGTGCGCGCCAGTGCGGCGGTGGCCGGGGTGGCCAGGTGGTAGTCCAGGCGCCATCCCACGTTGTTGGCATAGGCCTGGCCGCGGTTGCTCCACCATGTGTAGCAGGCGTCCGTGGTGTCCGGCTGGAGCAGGCGATAAACGTCCACAAGACCGCCCGTGGGATCAGTTTTGTGTAACAACTTTGTCATCCACTCGCGCTCTTCGGGCGTGAAACCGCTGTTTTTCTGGTTGCTGCGCCAGTTCTTGAGGTCGATCTGCTGGTGGGCGATGTTGATGTCGCCGCACAGGATGAACTCGCGCTCGCCCTTCATGCGCATCAGGTGATCGTGCATTTCGGCCAGGAAGCGGAACTTGGCCGTCTGGCGCAGTTCGCCCGAGCTGCCGCTGGGAAAGTAGGCGCTGATGATGGACAGCTTGCGCGCGGGCGTGTCGAAGCGCGCCTCCACGTAGCGGCCCTCGGCGTCGAATTCGTGCGAGCCGAAGCCGACCACGACATCGCTGGGCTCGTGGCGGCTGTAGACGCCCACGCCCGAGTAGCCCTTCTTCTCGGCGTAGTGGAAGTGGCCGCGCAGGCCGGCCAGCAGCTCGAAGCGTCCGGTCATGTCGGCGGCCTGGGCCTTGATTTCCTGCACGCAAATACAATCCGGCGCAGTGGCCTCGATCCAGGCTTCGACGCCCTTGGTCGAGGCCGAGCGGATGCCGTTGAGGTTGAGGCTGGTCAATTTGAACAAGGATGAATCCATGGTGGTGAGTAATCTGCAGGCCGATGACACAGGCCGTCTGGCGCAGGAATTTGTGCAATTCGCCGTTGACGCAGGGGTGCTGCGTTTCGGCGAGTTCAAGACCAAGGCCGGGCGCATGAGCCCGTACTTCTTCAATGCCGGCCTGTTCGATGACGGCGGCAAGATGGGCCGTCTCGCCGAATTCTATGCAAAAGCCATCGCGGCCAGCGGCATCGAGTTCGACATGATCTTCGGCCCCGCCTACAAGGGCATCCCGCTGGCCGCCACCGTGGCCGTGGAACTGGCCCGCATGGGCCTGAACAAGCCCTTTGCGTACAACCGCAAGGAAGCGAAGGACCACGGCGAGGGCGGCACCCTGGTGGGCGCGCCCCTCAAGGGCCGCGTGCTGATCGTGGACGACGTGATGAGCGCCGGCACGGCAGCGCGCGAGTCCATCGCCATCATCCGCGCCGCAGGCGCCACGCCACATGCCGTGGCGATCGCGCTGGACCGCCAGGAAATGGCCACCGAGAATGGCCAGGACGTGCCGCACAGCGCCGTGCAGTACGTGCGCAATCAGCTGGGCATGCAGGTCTGCACCATTGCAAAGTTGGCAGATTTATTGCTTTATCTTGAGATTCAAGGTGGCAGCGAAGGCAGCGGCCACCATGAGCGCGTGCTGGCCTACCGCCAGCGTTACGGAGTCAACGACAAGGAATAAGGGTTTGATGAACAAGGCGTTGCATGCACGGTTCCTGTGGTGCGCCCTGGCTGGTGCCACGGCTGGCCCTGCCTGCGCCCTGGATGCCGGCGTGCCGGCCGGCATCTATGCATGCACCGACGCCAAGGGCCGGCGCCTGACGGCAGACCGCCCGATTGCCGAATGCGTGGACCGCGACCAGCGTGTGCTGGGCAGCTCCGGCGTGGAGCTGCGCCGCGTCGGCCCCACGCTGACCGACAACGAGCGCGCCGAGCTCGATGCCCAGCGCCGCCGCGAGCAGGCCGAACAGCGCCGTGTGCGCGAGGAGCGCTCGCGCGAGCGCGCGCTGATTGCGCGCTATCCCAACCAGGCCGCGCACGACGCCGAACGCGCCGAGGCCCTGTCGCAGACCGACCAGGTCGCCAACCTGGCGCGCCAGCGCATACAGGAGCTGCAGGCCCAGCGCGTCAAGATCGATGGCGAGATGGAGTTCTACCGCAAGGACCCGTCCAAGGCCCCCGCCTCCCTGCGCCGCCAGCTCGATGAAAACCGCAGCAGTCAGGAAGAGCAGCAGCGCTTCATCCAGCAGCAGGAGCAGGAAAAAAGCCGCATCAACCAGCGCTTCGATGCCGAGCTCGTGCCGCTGCGTGCGCTGTGGAGCGCGGCCGCCGCCGCTGCGGCTCCCACGGGCCGCTGAACGGCCCTTGCCCCCTGTCTTTCCCGTCTGGCGCGAACGGCCTGCCGCACGCCCGGCGCGCGTGAATCGGATTCGTCCTGCAAGCGCTGCCATTGCGGCGGTCTAGGCTGTCACTACATTCCCGGCCACGGATTTTCCCGGGCCCTCAGGGCCTGGCTGCTGGTGTGCGCTGCAGCCACAGGTGCCGGGCCGCCGCGAGAAGGGAGCATGCATGACGGCATGGCGATGGTTGACGGTGCTGTGGCTGTGGGCCGCCGGTGCCTGGCTGGCCTGGGGAGGCGCGCAGCTGCTGTGGGCCGGGGGCAGCGGCTACTACGTGGTGGCAGGTGTGCTGCTGTTGGCCGTGGGCCTGGGTGTGGCGCGCCGTTCGGCTGCGGCGCTGTGGCTGTTTGCGCTGTGGCTGCTGGGCACCGCGCTGTGGGCGGTCTGGGAGATAGGGCTGGACTGGTGGCCGCTGGCGGGGCGCCTGGGGGTGCCCTGGTTGATGGGCCTGCTGCTGGTGCTGCCCTGGTCGGTGCGTGCGCTGCGCCATGAGCCCGACATGGGCCAGAACCGGGGCCTGGCACCGGCCCATGCGGCGCTGGCGCTGGTGGTGCTGGGCACGGCCATTCTTGCGGGCCTGTCATTCGGGCGGCAGCGCGATGCCCATGAAACCCAGGGCCAGTTTGCGGGTGCGGCCGCCGCTGCGTCGGACCTGCCGGCCGACGGCCAGGTCACGGCCGTGCAGAACATGTCCATGGTGGCCTCCGATGCCGGTGGCCTGCGCAGCCCGCCGGTGCTGCAGGGCGATGCCACCGATGCCGTGCCCGAGGGCGAATGGCATGCCTATGGCCGCACCGGAGCGGGCCAGCGCTATTCGCCGCTGCGCCAGATCGGCCCGCACAACGTGCGGCTGCTGCAATTGGCCTGGGAGTTCCGCACGGGCGATGTGCGCGGCAAACCCGGCGATCCCGAAGAAACCACGTTCGAGGTCACGCCGCTGAAGATCGGCGAGCGCCTGTTCCTGTGCACGCCCCACCAGTCGGTGATTGCACTCGATGCCACCACGGGCAAGCAGCTGTGGCGGCGCGACCTGCCCATGCCCAAGGGGCTGGCGCTGCAGCACCTGACCTGCCGGGGCCTGTCCTACCAGTCGGCGCAGGCGGCCGCGCAGTTCGATGCGGCGGCAGGGCAGACGCATTCGGCGGTGGCGCCGGCTGCAAGGAAGCCCGGCGCGCAGGCCATGCCTGCACCCACCGCCGCATCCACGGCTTCGGCTTCTGCAGCCCCTGGCGATGACGGCCGCTGCACCGCCAAGCTGTTCATGGCCACGGCCGACGGCAAGGTGGTCGCGCTCAATCCCGCAGATGGCCAGACCTGCAGCAATGTGGCGGGCGGCCAGGGCCAGATCGACCTCTGGCAGGGCATGCCCGAGCGCAAGCCGGGCTCGTACTACTCGACCTCGCCGGTGGTGGTGGCGCGCGACCGCATCATCGTGGGCGGCACGGTGCTGGACAACCATTCCACGCGCGAGCCTTCGGGCGTGATCCGTGCGTTCGACATCCGCTCGGGTGCGCTGCTGTGGGCCTGGGACCCGGGGCGGCCGGGCAACAGCACGCCGCTGCCCCCGGGGCAGACCTATGTGCCCAGCTCGCCCAACAGCTGGTCCATCTCCAGCGTGGACGAGACGCTGGGCCTCGTCTTCGTGCCCATGGGCAATGCGCCGCCCGACCAGTGGGGCGGGCGGCGCAGCGCCGAGGCCGAGCAGTATTCGTCCTCGGTGGTGGCGCTGGACATTGCCACGGGCGCCGTGCGCTGGGTTTTCCAGACCGTGCACCACGATCTCTGGGACTACGACGTGCCCTCGCAGCCCAGCCTGATCGACCTGGAGATCGGCGGCCACAGCGTGCCCGCCCTGGTGCAGCCCACCAAGCAGGGTGAGCTGTTCGTGCTGGACCGGCGCACGGGCCAGCCGCTGCTGCCCGTCACCGAGGTGGCTGCGCCGCAGGGCGCGGCACGCGGCGACCGCACGGCGCCCACGCAGCCGCATTCGCAACTGAGCTTCAACCCCCCGGCCCTGACCGAGCGCGACATGTGGGGCGCCAGCCCCTTCGAGCAACTGTGGTGCCGGCTGGCCTTTCGCCGCCTGCGCTACGAGGGACGCTTCACGCCGCCCTCGGAGCAGGGCTCGCTGATCTATCCGGGCAACTTCGGCGTTTTCAACTGGGGCGGCGTGGCCGTGGACCCGCGCCGGCAGGTGGTGTTTGCCACGCCCACGCGGCTGGCCTTCGTCTCCACCCTGGTGCCGCGTGCGGACGATACCTCGCTGCTGGTGCAGGATGGCGGCCCGCCCAAGGACGGCCTGCCCGCGCTCAACGAAAACTTTGGCGCACCGTTTGCGGTGCGGCTCAAGCCCTTTGTCTCGCCGCTGGGCATTCCCTGCCAGGCGCCGCCCTGGGGCTTTGTGGCGGGTGCCGACCTGCGCACGGGCCAGATCGTCTGGCAGCGCCGCAACGGCACGCCGCGTGACCTGAGCCCGCTGCCGCTGGGCTTTCGCATGGGCGTGCCCGGCATTGGCGGCCCGGTGATGACCGCTGGCGGCGTGGCCTTCTACTCGGGGGCACTGGACAACTATGTGCGCGCCTACGACGTGGACAGCGGCCGCCAGCTCTGGCAGGACCGCCTGCCCGCAGGCGGCCAGGCCACGCCCATGACCTACCTGGGCACGGACCAGCGCCAGTACCTGGTGGTGGTGGCGGGTGGGCATGGTTCGACCGGAACCAAGGCCGGGGACAGCGTGCGCGCCTATGTGCTGCCCAAGGAGGTGGCGGCGCCCTGAGCGCTCGCACCGTGGGGTCAGCGCCGGCTCATGCCGATCCGGCCCGGCCCAGCATGCGCAGCACGCGCGTGACCAGCAGCGCGGCCACCCAAGTCAGTCCGCCGATCAGAAACGGCAGGCGCAGCAGCGCGCCTTGCTGGGCGAACAGCATCAGCGCGTCGGCCTTCCACAGCACGGCATAGCCCGTGTACAGGCCGTAGGCCAGCCAGGCCAGGGCGCCCAGGGCGAACAGGGCCGCCATGCGCCGGGCGCTGCGGCCATCGCGCGAATCCGCGGGCAGGGCGCGCGTGCCGTGCCAGACCCAGCCGATCGAGGCGAGCACCAGCAAGGCACTGGCTGCCACGGACAGCTGCAGCCAGGTATGGGGAGAGAGTGAGGACATCAAAAGGAAACTGCGCGCCGGCACCGTGCCGGCCGCAGCGAGTGTAGCGGCGCCGTGCTTTGCGCCGCCTGCGCGCTCAGGCTGGCTGCCAGACGGTGGCGCCGTGGCCCTGGCCGCCGCTTCCGGGCACGGCATGGATGCCCAGCACGGCCGCGTGGCGCTGCAGCAGGGCGTCGAATTGCTCGGTGCTTTCCGCCGTGGCCGGGGCGTCGTCGTATTCGCTGGCCACCTGGTCCGTGGTGAAGGAGCTGGCGCCGAACTTCTGGACGATGTTGCGCAGCTTGTCGAGATTGGGGCTGGTGGATGGGGTCATGGCAACTCCTTGGGGTCATGGACGCCTGCTGCGCCGCAGGCCTGTGGGCCAGTGTAGCCCCGGGGCCTGGGCAGGCCATCCGGGGCATCCCCGCAAAGCGGCGTAGGACTTGGAACCCGCCGTCAGCCGCCCGTGGCCACGGGGCCGGCGCTCAGCACTTCGGCCAGCGGCTTGCGGGGCGAGGGCACCTCGCGCTCGCGCAGATCGTCGGGCAGGGTGGCCGCATCGCCACGCCAGCCCACGGCGATCACCACCTCGGGCTCCAGGTGCTCGGGCAGGCGCAGCACCTCGCGTGCGGCGTCGGCCGAGAAGCCGCCCATGGCGTGCGTGGCCAGGCCCATGGCATGGGCTTCCAGCGCCAGGTAGCCCCAGGCGCAGCCCGCGTCAAAGCTGTGCTTGCCGGGCGAGGCCAGGCGGTCGGACATCAGCACGATCAGCGCGCCCGCCTCCAGGCACCAGCGGCGGTTGAATTCGTTGGGAATGGTGCTGAAGGCCTGCCAGTTCGCATCGCCGCGCAGCGCATAGGCAAAGTGCCAGGGCTGCTTGTTGCTGGCCGAAGGGGCCCAGCGCGCGGCGTCGGCCAGTTGCTCGATCTGGGCCTTGCTCAGTGCCTCCGGCTTGAAGGCGCGCGGCGACATGCGGCCCAGGAACTGGGGATGGATGGGGGTGGTGGTGTTGCGTGTCATGCGGATAGGCGGCAAGCAGAAAGGAAAGCGGCAACGATAGCGCAAGGCCTCAGGGCTGGCGCGGTGCCTGGCCATGCTGCTGGCTGATCACGCGCAGGTGGCGCTCCATGCGGATGAAGACCAGCACCATCACCACCAGCACGAGGAATGACATCAGCATGCTCCAGAAGGCCGTCTCCACGGCGCCGAAGCGCTCCTTCCAGGAGCTGCTGCCGTGGCTGTCCTCGCCGCGCAGCGCGCGCGCCGCATTGTCCAGGGACAGCGTGTAGTTCAGCAGCACCGTGGACAGGATCTGCTGGGCCGTCTGCGCCTGCAGCCGCGGCTCCAGGGCGGCATTGCCGAAGACCTGCTCCAGCGCGGCGGGCAGGCCCTGCACATAGGCCGCATAGGCGCCCTTGCCATGTTCCAGCTCGGCGGCCTGGGCACGCTCATGGATGGCGGCGGCGGTATCCACGGGCTCGACCATCCAGCCGTCTTCCTCGTCGGTGGAGGCGGCTGCGGCAGCCGCTGCATCTGCAGCCGCTGCGTCGGCCGCCGCATCCACGGCACCGGCATCGCCTTCGCGCTGCCCGCGTTCCTGGATGCGGCGCTGCACATCGGCCTCGGATGGCAGGGCGTCGCCTTGCAGCAGCGGGTGCAGCGGCGCCAGGCCCCGGGCCTGGTTGTCCCGCTCGGTGCGCTCGCGCCGCGCAGGATCCTTGTTCACGTAGGCGCGCACCAGGGCGTCGGCCTTCTGGAAGGCGGGGCGCAGCGCCGGATCGGCCAGGCGCTTTTCCATGGCGGGTTCGCCGCCGCCCGCGCCCAGGTCGCGGCTGGTTTCGTCCACGACGAACTGCAGGTCGGGCCTGGCGTCCTTCCAGTTCAATTCCTGGGCCACGGCCTGGGGCGCCTCGGCCTTGCCGGGCCTGAAGCTCTCCCAGGTCCACAGTGCCATGCCCACCAGCACGAGCAGGGAGAACACCAGCAGCACCACGCGCACCACCTGCACCAGCAGGTCCTCGATCCTGCGCAGCATGTTTGTAATCATCGGATTCCTCGGTTGGTTCGTAAAACAAGGGCGTGTCCGGCCCGCCTGCAGGCCTGTTCTGTTGCTATTGATTTGAAAGCGCCGGACACAGACGCGCGAATTCTAGGAAGGCTGCCGCGCACGGGCGCACCGGTTCTCAATGTTTTACATTTCGCGCCAATCTCGAAGTGTGCATGTGCTCCCGTGGCATGCACCGTCCTGCAATGAGCGCCTGCTGGATGGCGGGGCGTTCATGGCCGCAGGGCGCATGGTTCTCCCGCTTGCGGGCGCGCAGGCTTTGGGCCTACCGGCTGTAGCGGCTTCCCGAATCCGCTGTAATGCTCGCTCTGATTTCTGACTGACTAGAGAGGGCTCGCCCATGACCAAAACGTCGCTGGATAAATCGAAGATCAAGTTCCTGCTGCTCGAAGGCATCCATCCTTCCGCACTCGAAGTGCTGCGCAATGCGGGCTACACCAATGTGGAGACCGTGACGGGCGCGCTGGAAGGCGAGGAGCTCAAGCGCAAGATCGCCGACGTGCACTTCGTCGGCATCCGTTCGCGCACGCAGCTGACGGCCGACGTGTTCGCCGCCGCGCAAAAGCTCGTGGCCGTGGGCTGCTTTTGCATCGGCACCAACCAGGTGGACCTGGACGCGGCGCGCGAGCGTGGCGTGGTGGTCTTCAACGCGCCTTACTCCAACACGCGCTCGGTGGCCGAACTGGTGCTGGCCGAGGCCATCCTGCTGCTGCGCGGCGTGCCCGCCAAGAACGCCTCCGCCCACCGCGGCGGCTGGCTCAAGAGCGCCGAGAATTCCTACGAAATCCGCGGCAAGACGCTGGGCATCGTGGGCTACGGCTCCATCGGCACCCAGCTGTCGGTGATGGCCGAGTCGGTGGGCATGCAGGTGCTGTTCCATGACGTGTCCACCAAGCTGCCGCTGGGCAATGCGCGCCAGGCCGCATCGCTGGCCGATCTGCTGGCCGGAAGCGACATCGTCACCCTGCACGTGCCCGAGCTGCCCTCCACCCAGTGGATGATCGGCGCCAAGGAAATCGCGGCCATGAAGCCCGGCGCCATCCTGATCAATGCCTCGCGCGGCACCGTGGTGGAAATCGAGCCGCTGGCCGAGGCCCTGAAGGCCGGCAAGCTGCTGGGCGCCGCCATCGATGTGTTCCCCACCGAGCCGCGCAGCAACAAGGATGAATTCGTCTCGCCCCTGCGCGGCCTGGACAACGTCATCCTGACCCCGCACGTGGGCGGCTCCACCATGGAAGCCCAGGCCAACATCGGCCTGGAAGTGGCCGAGAAGCTGGTCAAGTACAGCGACAACGGCACCACCACCTCGGCGGTGAACTTCCCCGAAGTGGCCCTGCCCGCCCACCCCGGCCAGAACCGCATCCTGCACGTGCACCACAATCAGCCCGGCGTGCTGTCGGCCATCAACCAGGTGTTTGCCGAGAACGGCATCAACATCGCCGGCCAGTACCTGCGCACCGACGAGAAGGTGGGCTATGTGGTGATCGACCTGGCAGCCCAGTCCTCGGGTCTGGCCGTGGAAAAGCTGACCCAGGTTCCGGGCACCATCCGCTGCCGCGTGCTGTTCTGATGGCCAGGTTTCAGGATGCTGCGCTTGGGCGCACTTCCTGAAACTGGCGAATTGCCGGGTCGCCCTATCTGCCCGGCTGCAGCAGCAGCCGCATCAGATCCGTGCGCGTGATCAGGCCGGTCAGCCGGCCTTCGCGCATCACGGGAATGCAGGGCACGCTGTGCCGGGCCAGGGCGTCCAGCAACTGGCCCACGGGCGTGTCTTCGTCCACGCTGAGTTCAGGCGCATGAACCAGCTGGGGCAGCTCCGACAGGCGGGGCGCGGCCCGGGTCTTGCCGGGCAGGCGCTGGCCCAGCCAGTTCAACAAAGAAGGTTTTGCCGCAGATTCGGCCGGGCGCACGGGGCTCATCCACAGCCACTCGTACAGCTCGGCACGGGAGACCGTGCCGGCCAGGCCGCCATCGGCGTCCAGCACCGGCAGGCTCTTGGCCGGGTGCGCGCGAAAGCGTGCGGCCACGGCGTGCACGTCGTCGTCCATGGAGCAGCTCACGGGATCGCGCGTCATCAGCTGGGCGCAGCGCACGCCGCCCAGGCGGTGCTCGATGGCGGTTTCCTCGGCGGCGGCCAGCAGCTCGGCCAGGTCGTCGGCTTCCAGGTTGTTTTCCTGGCCGAAGCGCAGCAGCAGCCCTTCCAGATCGGCATGGGACAGGCCCAGGCGCGAGGCATGGCGATGGGCCGCATCGGCGGGCGCGGCCTTGGGCGCCGTGTCGGCATGGTGGGGATAGCGCCGGCCCGTGGCGCGGTGGAGCGCCGTGGCCGCCAGGACCAGCCCCAGTGTCAGCGCGCCCACGGGCAGAAAGGGCAGCATCCAGCCGGCGGCCAGCGAGGCCTTGGCGTTGAGCACCGTCAGCAGGGCCATGGCGCCCCCTGGCGGGTGCAGCGAGCGCGTCAGCAGCATGCAGCCTATGGCGCCACCCACGGCCAGTGCAGGGGCCAGCTGGGGCGGGCACCACTGCAGCACGAACAGGGCCCAGAGCGCCGACACCGTATTGCCCACCACGCAGGACCAGGGCTGGGCCAGCGGGCTGGTGGGCACGGCGAACAGCAGCACGGCCGTGGCGCCCAGCGGCGCGAACAGGCGCAGGGGAAGATCCCAGGTGCCCGCATGCGCCAGCCAGACCAGGGCCGTGGCCAGCCCCATGCCCACGATGGAGCCCATGGCCACGCGCCACATGTCCGCAGGCGCGGGGCGTGGCACCACCGGCCCCCATGCTTTTCTGTTCCAGCCCATGGCCTTGTTGTCTTTTTGTCTTTGCCTGCGCGGCCCCGGGGGAGGGCTGCAAAAGCGCGTCATTTTAGGAAGGGACGCCGCTCTTGCTGGCAGCATGGGCTTTGCACTGCCTTGGTGCAAATCTGGAAGATTCAGTCCACCACGGACTGGTACACGCCCTCGCGCATAACCCAGCGGTAGGGAATGCGCTGGGCCATGGACTGCATCATGAGGATGGCGAACAAATCCTCCTTCGGATCCACCCAGAAGAAGGTGCCGTAGATGCCGCTCCATGAAAAGTCGCCCACGCTGCCCGGCAGCGGGTTGAGGCCGGGCGCCGTGCGCACCGCAAAGCCCAGGCCGAAGCCCTGGCCCACCTCGGGCGAGGGCAGCTGGGCGCCGAAATACGCCATGTCCGGCCCCATGCGCACGCTGGCGGGCAGGTGGTTGGTGGTCATCAGCTCCACGGTCTTGCGAGAGACCAGGCGCACGCCGTCCAGCGTGCCGCCGTTGCACCAGAACAGGCACAGCCGCGCATAGTCGGCCATGGTCGAGACCATGCCCCCGCCGCCCGACTCGAACATCATGGCGCGCGTGACCGGGGGGATGGGCGGCATCTGTTTCTGCGGCCCTTCGGGCTGGGGCCGGGCGGCCCGTGCGATCTCGCTGTCGGGCGCATGAAAGCCCGTGTCGGCCATGCCCAGCGGCCCGGTGATGTGCTCGCGCACGAAGGCGGCCAGCGTCTGGCCGCTGACCACCTCGACCACGCGGCCCAGCACGTCGGTAGACATGCCGTATTCCCAGGTCTCGCCGGGCTGGGCCACCAGCGGCAGCTGCGCGAGTTTGGTGATGAACTGCGCATTGGTGAACTTGCCGCTGAACAGGCCCGCATCCAGGTACATCTTCTTGATGGGGTGCTCGGTGCCGGCGAATCCATAGGGAATGCCGGAGGTGTGGCGCAGCAGGTCCTGCAGCGTGATGGGCCGCGCCAGCGGCGCGCGCTCCAGGCCCACGCGCAGCGCGGCCAGCTCGGGCAGGTACTGCTCCACGGGCTCGATGATGGACAGCCGACCCTGCTCGGCCAGCATCATGATGGCCAGCGAGGTGATGGGCTTGCTCATGGAGGCGATGCGGAAGATGGCATCGGGCCGCATGGCCGTGCCGGCCTCGGGGTCCAGCAGGCCGAAGCTCTCCAGGTAGGCCAGCTTGCCGCGCCGCGCCACCAGGGCCACGGCGCCCGGGATCTCGCCGGTGTCCACGCCGCGCTGCAGCCGGGCCGACAGGCGTGCCAGGCGTGCGCTGCCCAGGCCCACGGTTTCAGGGGAGTCGGCCCAGGGCAGGCCGGGGATGTGCAGGCGGTCGGTGCTGGCGGTCATGAAGTCTCCTGTGGTGTGCGTCGATTGTTCCGGCAGATGGCCTGGTGCGCTGTTGGCTGCGGGACAGCGGCGTGCGGGTGCAGCGGGCATGCCGCCGCTAAACTGGCCCGCAGGAGACAACGACACCATGAAGCAGATCATTCTGGCCGCCGCAGCCTGCGCGGCCGCCGCCTTGGCCATGCCGGCCAGCGCCGCCTATCCCGACAAGCCCATCCGCCTGGTCGTTCCCTTCCCGCCCGGGCAGGCCACGGACATCTTTGCGCGCGCGCTGGCTGAAAAGCTCGCCCAGAAGCTGGGCCAGCCGCTGGTGGTGGAGAACAAGGCCGGGGCCGGCAGCAACATCGGCAGCGAGCAGGTGGTGCGCAGCCCGGCCGACGGCTACACGCTGCTCGTGGCCGGCAGTGCCATGGCCGTGAACCAGACGCTGTACAAGAAGGTGAATTTCGACCCGCGCACCGACCTGGTGGGCATCACGCTGATCGCCAAGGTGCCGCTGGTGTTCCTGGCGCACCCGGGTGCTGGCATCCAATCCATGAAAGATCTGGTGGACAAGGCGCGTGCCGAGCCGGGCCGCTGGAACTACGCCAGCGCCGGCATCGGCGGCACCCAGCACCTGAGCGCCGAGATGGTCAAGGCGCGCGCCAAGATACAGATAGAGCACATCCCCTACAAGGGCAGCGGCCCCGCGCAGGCGGATTTCGTGGGCGGCCAGGTGCCGCTGATGGTGGATTCGGTGACGGCCGCCTTGCCCAATATCCAGGCGGGCAAGGCCGTGCCGTTGGGAGTGACGTCCAGCGCCCGCTCCAGCCAGCTGCCCGAGGTGCCGGCCATTGCCGAATCGGGCCTGCCCGAGTTCCGGGGCTTCGAGGCCGTGGGCTGGCTGGGCCTGATGGCGCCCAAGGGCACGCCGCAGGAAGTGATCGACCGTCTCAACCGCGAGGCCGTGGCCATCCTGCGCAGCCCCGAGATGCGCAAGTTCATCAGTGACCGTGGCTCGGAGGCTGCGCCCACCACGCCCCGCGAGATGGATGCCTTCGTGGCCTCGGAGATCACGCAGTGGGGCCAGGCCGTGCGGCAATCAGGCGCCTCGGTGGATTGAGGCAGGCGCCCCCCGGAGCGCGTGGGGGCGCCCGCTGCGGCCGGTCAGGCCAGCTTGGCCTTGAGCAGCTCGTTGACCTGCGCCGGGTTGGCCTTGCCCTTGGAAGCCTTCATGACCTGGCCGACCAGGGCGTTGAAGGCCTTGTCCTTGCCTGCGCGGTACTGCTCCACGTTGGCCGGATTGGCGGCGATCACCTCGTCGATGATCTTCTCCATGGCGCCCGTGTCGTTCATCTGCTTGAGGCCCTTGGCCTCGATGATGGCATCGACATCGCTGCCTTCACCGCTCCACAGCGCCTCGAAGACCTGCTTGGCGGCGTTGTTGGAGATGGTGCCGTCGCCGATGCGCTGGATCAGCGCGGCCAGCTGGGCGCTGGAGACCTTGGCGGCCTCCATGCCGATTTCCTCGGTGTTCAGGCGGCGCGAGATCTCGCCCATGATCCAGTTGCTGGCCAGCTTGGGCGCATTGCAGGCCCGGGCCGTGTCCTCGAAGTAGGCGGCCATGGCCTGGCTTTGCGTCAGCGTGGTGGCGTCGTACTCGGGCAGGGCGTACTGCTCGACAAAGCGCGCGGCCATGGCGCGCGGCAGTTCGGGCATGTCGGCCCTGACCTGTTCCACCCACTCGGGCGCGACCACCAGCGGCGGCAGGTCCGGGTCGGGGAAGTAGCGGTAGTCGGCCGCGTCTTCCTTGGTGCGCATGGAGCGCGTCTCGCCCGTGTCGGGGTCGAACAGCACGGTGGCCTGCTGGATGCGGCGGCCGTCCTCGATTTCCTCGATCTGCCAGCGGATCTCGTAGTCGATGGCCAGCTGCATGTTCTTGAAGCTGTTGAGGTTCTTGATCTCGCGGCGCGTGCCCAGCGGCTGGCCGGGCTTGCGCACGGAGACGTTGGCGTCGCAGCGGAAGCTCCCTTCCTGCATGTTGCCGTCGCAGATGCCGATCCAGGTCACGATCTGGTGCAGCGTCTTGGCGTAGGCCACGGCTTCTTCCGTGCTGCGGATGTCGGGCTCGGTCACGATCTCCAGCAGCGGCGTGCCGGCGCGGTTCAGATCGATGCCCGACTGGCCGATGAAGTCCTCGTGCAGCGACTTGCCGGCGTCTTCCTCCAGGTGGGCGCGCACCAGGCGGATGGTCTTCTTCTCGTCGCCGAGGAAGAAGGACACTTCGCCGCCCTGGACCACGGGAATCTCGAACTGCGAGATCTGGTAGCCCTTGGGCAGGTCGGGGTAGAAGTAGTTCTTGCGCGCGAAGATGCTGCGCGGCGCAATGTGCGAGCCCAGCGCCAGGCCGAGCCGGATGGCGCACTCGACGGCCTTTTTGTTCATCACCGGCAGCGTGCCGGGCAGCGCCATGTCCACGGCGCAGGCCTGGGTGTTGGGCTCGGCGCCGAAGGCGGTGCTGGCGCGGCTGAAGATCTTGGACTGGGTGGCCAGCTGGGCGTGGGTCTCGAAGCCGATGACGACTTCATAGCCCTGGATGAGTTTCGCGGTCATGGGGTCTCAGATGCCCTTCGGAGCTTGAAGGTGAAAGTCGGTGGCCTGCTGGAAGCGGTGGGCGGCGTTGAGCAACTGGCCTTCCTTGAAGTAGTTGCCGATCAGCTGCAGGCCCACGGGCATGCCGGCCTCGCCAAAGCCTGCGGGCACGCTCATGCCGGGCAGGCCGGCCAGCGATGCGGGCAGCGTGAAGATGTCGGCCAGGTAGTTGGCCAGCGGGTCGCTCTTTCCGCCCAGCTGCCAGGCCACGGTGGGCGCGGCGGGGCCGGCGATCACGTCGCACTGCTGGAAGGCGGTCTGGAAGTCGTCGGCGATCATGCGGCGGATCTTCTGCGCCTGCAGGTAGTAGGCGTCGTAGTAGCCCTCGGACAGCACATAGGCGCCGATCATGATGCGGCGCTTGACCTCGTCGCCGAAGCCTTCTGCGCGGGTCTTCTTGTACATGTCCACCAGGTCCGTGTAGTTCTTGGCGCGGTGGCCGAACTTCACGCCATCGAAGCGCGAGAGGTTGGACGATGCCTCGGCCGGGGCCAGGATGTAGTACACGGGAATCGACAGCTCGGTGCGGGGCAGCGAGATGGGCACCAGGCGGGCGCCCAGCTTCTCGTATTCCTTGAGCGCGCCATCCACGGCGGCGCGCACGTCGGCCGACAGGCCTTCGCCGAAGAACTCGGCGGGGATGCCGATGCACAGGCCTTCGATGCCGTCGTTCAGGCGGGCCGTGAAGTCCTCGGCGGGCACGTCCAGGCTGGTGGAGTCGCGGTCCAGGTCGGGGCCGCACATCTCGGACAGCAGCAGGGCGCAGTCCTCGGCGCTCTTGCCCATGGGACCGGCCTGATCCAGGCTGGAGGCGAAGGCGATCATGCCGTAGCGGCTGGCGCGGCCATAGGTGGGCTTGATGCCCGTGATGCCGCAAAACGATGCGGGCTGGCGGATGGAGCCGCCCGTGTCGGTGCCGGTGACGGCGGGCGCCAGGCCGGCGGCCACGGCCACGGCCGAGCCGCCCGAGGAGCCGCCGGGCACGCGGTCCGTGTTCCAGGGGTTGCGCACGGGCGCGGGGGCATCGAAGCCCACGGGCGCGATGGCCGAGTTCTCGTTGGCCGAGCCCATGGCGAATTCATCGCAGTTGAGCTTGCCCAGCGTCACGGCGCCGGCCTCGGCCAGGCGCGTCACCACGGTGGCGTCGAAGGGCGAGCGGTAGCCGGCCAGCATCTTGCTGGAGGCCGTGGTCGGGAAGTCGCGCGTGACGAAGATGTCCTTGTGCGCAATGGGCACGCCAGCCAGGCGGCCGCCCTTGCCCTGGGCAATCAGGGCGTCGGCAGCGCGGGCCTGGGCCAGGGTGGCCTCTTCGTCGATGCTGACGAAGGCGCCCAGGTTCTGGTGCGCCTGGGCGCGGGCCAGGAAGTGCTGGGCGGCTTCGACGGCGCCGAGCTTGCGCTCGCGCAGCAGGGCCGACAGGGCCGACACGCCGAGCGTGTGCAGATCAGTGGTTTGCTGGGTCATGTATGGAGTGCGGAAAACGGGGACGGATGCCAGTGACGAGGGCGCGCGGCGCTTACTCGATCACCTTGGGGACCAGGAACAGGCCGCGCTCGACGGCCGGTGCGCTGCGCTGGTTGGCGTCGCGCTGGTCGGGCTCGCTGGCAATGTCCTCGCGAAGACGCAGGGCAATGTCCTGGATGGCGGCGACCGGATGTGACAGCGGGCTGACGCCTGAAGTATCCACAGCCTGCATCTTCTCCACGATGCCGAAAAAATCATTGAGCTGGCCTAGCATGCGCTCACTCTCGGTGGAGGAGAGCTCAAGTCGTGCCAGGTTCGCGATGCGTGCGATGTCTTGTGCGTTCAGTGCCATAGGATTTTTGAAGGGGGCAACGGGATGTAAACCCGTATTTCAAGCCCCGGCAGTAGAAGTTATTCACAGGGGATACGGTATTATCTCGGCTTTGCCGCAATACCCTCTCCGAGCCGGTCATTGTGCGAAAAGCCAACCCCATCCAGACTCCCTAACTTTCATCCCGGCGATGGCAGGCCGACGAGCATGCCGTGCCTGAGAGGACTCTCGTAATGTTCGGAGCTTTCCGTCGGTATTTCTCCACCGACCTTGCCATTGATCTTGGCACAGCCAACACCCTGATTTTCGCCCGCGACAAGGGCATTGTTCTGGACGAACCCTCCGTTGTCGCCATCCGCCACGAAGGCGGGCCGCACGGCAAGAAGGTGATCCAGGCGGTGGGCCGCGAGGCCAAGGCCATGCTGGGCAAGGTGCCCGGCAACATCGAGGCCATCCGCCCGATGAAGGACGGCGTGATTGCCGACTTCGTCATCACGGAGCAGATGATCAAGCAGTTCATCAAGATGGTGCATCCGCGCTCGGTGCTCACGCCCAGCCCGCGCATCATCATCTGCGTGCCCTGCGGCTCCACCCAGGTCGAGCGCCGCGCCATCAAGGACGCGGCCGAGGCGGCAGGCGCCACCTCCGTCTACCTGATCGAGGAACCCATGGCTGCCGGCATCGGCGCCGGCCTGCCGGTGTCCGAGGCTTCGGGCTCCATGGTGGTGGACATCGGTGGCGGCACCACCGAAGTCGGCGTGATCTCGCTGGGCGGCATGGTCTACAAGGGTTCCGTGCGCGTGGGCGGCGACAAGTTCGACGAAGCCATCATCAGCTACATCCGCCGCAACTACGGCATGCTGATCGGCGAGCCCACGGCCGAGTCCATCAAGAAGAACATCGGCTCGGCCTTCCCCGGCTCCGAAGTCAAGGAGATGGAAGTCAAGGGCCGCAACCTCTCCGAAGGCGTGCCGCGCAGCTTCACCATCTCGTCCAACGAGGTGCTGGAAGCCCTGACCGATCCGCTCAACCAGATCGTCAGCGCCGTCAAGAACGCGCTGGAGCAGACACCGCCCGAGCTGGGCGCCGACATTGCCGAGCGCGGCATGATGCTCACCGGCGGCGGCGCGCTGCTGCGTGACCTGGACCGCCTGCTGGCCGAAGAAACCGGCCTGCCCGTGCTGGTGGCCGAAGAGCCGCTGACCTGCGTGGTGCGCGGCTGCGGCATGGCGCTGGAGACCATGGACCGCCAGGGCAGCATCTTCACCAGCGACTGATGCGGCGCAGGCCGGGGCCCGTTGTCGCGGGCCCGGGGCCGCAGCCGTCTGACTGCAACGACTTTTCTCCCCCTTCCGTGGTGACCTGCATGCTTGCCCTGCCTTCCTTCGCACCGGGACCGGCCCGTGCTTTCCAGGCTGCAGCAAGTGCGGCAGGGCAGGCCCTGCCACGCGGGAGGGCAGCATGAATCCCAATACCCTGGACCACTCGGCGCCCTCGCTGTTCAAGCGGCGGCCCTCGCGGGTCTCGCAACTGGCCCTGTACAGCGCCCTGGCGCTGTTCCTGATGGTGGCCGACGCGCGTTTCAGGATCACCGATCCCGTGCGCGTGGCCGTGGCCACCGTGCTGTACCCCGTGCAATGGGTGATGCTCAAGCCGGTGCAGGCCGTGCACGACGCCAGCCGCTACCTGGGCTCGCTGGACGATGCCCAGGCCCGCGAACAGGCCGCGCGCAAGGAACTGGTGGCCATGGCCCAGCGTGCATCGCTGGCCGACGAGCTGATCCAGGAAAACGACCACCTGCGCGAGCTGCTGCAGCTGCGCGATCGCCTCACCACGCCCGGCACCGCTGCCGAGGTGGTCTACGACAGCCCCGACCTCTATACGCGCCGCGTGGTCATCGACCGCGGCCAGGTGGATGGCATCGACCAGGGCTCGCCCGTGCTCGATGAAAAGGGCGTGGTCGGCCAGGTCACGCGCGTGTATCCGCTGCGTGCCGAGGTCACCCTGCTCATCGACCGCGACCAGGCCATTCCCGTCTTCAACCCGCGCACCGGCGCGCGCAGCGTGGCCTATGGCGATCCGTCGCCGCTGCGCACCGGCGGCATCGAGCTGCGCTTCATGCCCAGCAATGCCGATGTCCAGGAAGGCGACCTGCTGACCACCAGCGGCGTCGATGGCCTGTACCCGCCGGGCCTGCCCGTGGCCAAGGTGGTCTCGGTGGAGCGCCGCGCCGACTCGGCCTTCTCGCGCATCTACTGCGAGCCCGTGGGCCGCGTGCAGGGCGTGCGCCACGTGGTGGTGCTCAAGCCGCTGGACCGCGCCACCCACCCCGAGGCCGAAGGCGCCGCAGAACCCCTGCGCGCCGGCAAGGGCAAGGAAAAAGACAAGGGCAAGGAAAAAGACAAGGCCAAGGACGGCAAGGGCAAGGAAGCCTCCAAGGACGGCGGCAAGGCCGGCAAGACAGATGCACCGGCCACGCCTGCCGCACCCGCTGCTCCCGCCGCACCCGCCTCCGCCAGGAAGGAGCCCGCATGATCATGCCGCGCGGCCAGCAGCTGCTGCTGCCGGTCAACCCCCTGTTCATCGTCGTCAGCCTGCTGGCGGCGCTGGCACTCAACATGCTGCCGCTGGGTCGCCAGGCCTGGCAGCCCGACCTGCTGATGGTGCTGCTGGCCTTCTGGGCGCTGAACCAGCCCCAGCGCGTGGGCATGGGCGTGGCCTTTTTGCTGGGCCTGTGCATGGATGTGGACCGCTCCTCCCTGCTGGGCCAGCATGCTCTGGCCTATGCGCTGCTGGTGTTCGCGGCCGGCGCCATGGGCCGGCGCCTGTCCTGGTTCTCCACGCCCGTGCAGGCGCTGCACCTGCTGCCCCTGTTCGCCGTCGTGCACGGCCTGCAGGTGCTGCTGCGCATGGTGGCCGGCGGCATCGTGCCCGGCCCGCTGGTGGTGGTGGCTCCCTTGATCGAGGCCCTGCTGTGGCCCCTGGTCAGCGGCCTGCTGCTGGCGCCGCAGCGCCGCCCGCCGGACAGTGACGAGAACCGTCCCCTGTGAGGCTTGACGCGTGATGGAAATCCGCAATACAGAAGCCGAGCTGCAGCGATTCAGGTTGCGCGCATGGGTGATGAGCGTGGTGGTGCTGCTGGCCTTCGGGCTGGTGGTGGCGCGGCTGCTGGTGCTGCAGGTGCAGCGCCATGAGGAACTGGCAGAGCGCGCCGAAAGCAATCGCACGGCCGTGGTGCCCATCGTGCCCAACCGGGGCCAGATCCTGGACCGCAACGGCGTGGTGCTGGCCACCAACTACTCGGCCTATACGCTGGAGATCATGCCCTCGCGCGCGGGCAATCTTGAAGAGACCATCGACGGCCTGGCCGAGATCGTCGAGATCACGCCACGCGACCGGCGCAAGTTCAAGCGCCTGGTGGATGATTCCCGCAGCTTCGACTCCCTGCCCATCCGCACGCGCCTGACCGATGACGAGGTCGCGCGCTTCGCCGCGCAGCGCTACCGCTTCCCGGGCGTGGACATCAAGGCGCGGCTGTTCCGCACCTACCCCATGCAGGACACGGCCAGCCATGTCATCGGCTACATAGGCCGCATCAACCAGCGCGAGAAGGAAGCGCTGGAAGACTCCGACGACGCCGCCAACTACCGGGGCACCGACGTCATCGGCAAGCTGGGCGTGGAGCAGAGCTACGAAACCGACCTGCACGGCCAGACCGGCTGGGAAGAGATGGAAACCTCGGCCGGCGGCCATGCCGTGCGCAAGCTCGGCAGCCGTCCCGCCACGCCCGGCGACAGCCTGGTGCTGTCGCTGGACATCAAGCTGCAGCGCATGGTGGAGGAGCTGTACGGCGACCGCCGTGGCGCCCTGGTGGCCATCGATCCGCGCAGCGGCGAACTGCTGGCCATGGTCAGCCGCCCGACCTTCGACCTGAATCTCTTCGTCGATGGCATCGACCAGGAAAGCTGGGCCGCGCTCAACGAATCCATCAACCGCCCGCTGCTCAACCGCGCGCTGCGGGGCACCTATCCGCCGGGCTCCACCTACAAGCCCTTCATGGCGATTGCCGCGCTGGAGTCGGGCAAGCGCCGCCCCGACACCACCATCATGGACAACGGCAGCTGGACCTTCGGCGGCCACACCTTCCGCTCGGGCCACCCCAACGGGCCGACCAACCTGCGCCGCTCCATCATCAAGTCGTCCAACGTGTACTACTACATGCTGGCCAACGACATGGGCGTGGACATGATCCACGACTACATGAAGCCGCTGGGCTTCGGCCAGATCACCGGCATCGACGTGCGCGGCGAGGCGCGCGGCGTGCTGCCCAGCACCGAGTGGAAGCGCAACACCTACAAGCGGCCCGAGCAGAAGAAGTGGTACGCGGGCGAGACCATCTCGCTGGGCATCGGCCAGGGCTACAACAACTTCACCATCCTGCAGCTGGCCAACGCCATGTCCACGCTGGCGGCCAAGGGCGTCAAGCACCGGCCCCACCTGGCCGTGGGACGTGTCGATGCCGTGACGCAGCAGTTCTCGGCCATCAACAAGGACCCCGGCACCAGCATGGGCTACAAGCCCGAGAACGTGGAAGCCGTGCGCGCCGCCGTGGCCGCCGTGACGGTGGAGGGCACCTCGCGCGGCATCTTCGGCAACGCGCCCTACACCTCCACCGGCAAGACCGGCACGGCCCAGGCCGTGGGCGTGCGCCAGAACGAGAAGTACAACGCCTCGCGCCTGTCCGAGTTCCAGCGCGACCACTCGCTGTACATCGCCTATGCGCCGGCCGACAACCCCACCATCGCCGTCGCCGTCATCGTGGAGAACGCCGGCTTCGGTGCCGCCGCTGCCGCGCCGCTGGCACGCCGCGTGTTCGACTACTGGCTGCTGGGCCGCTACCCCAGCCTGGAGGACATGGCCGCCATGCGCAAGGGCCAGGCCGGCGTGCCCATAGGCGCCCCGCGCCGCGTCTCCGAAATCACGCTGGACGCAGAAACCGTGAACCTGCCCGGCCTGCCGCGCTACGAGCCGCCCGAGGCATCGGTGCCCGTGGCATCCAACCGCGCTGCCGCGCTGCCGCCGCCGTCTGCTGGCGAGCTGGAGGATTGAGAAAGCAAAAGAGCCGGCATTGCCGGCTCTTTGTTTTCTTGAGCAGCCTGCGTTCGCAGGCCCAGGCCTCAATGCCCCATGCGCCCGATGAACGCCGCGATCCGCTCGCTGGCCGGGTTGCCGAAGAACTCGGCCGGTGGGGCCTCGTGGGCGATGCAGCCCTGGTCGAAGAACATCACGCGGTCGGCGACCTCGCGGGCGAAGCCCATTTCGTGGGTGACCACGATCATGGTCATGCCGCCGCGTGCCAGCTCGCGCATCACGTCCAGCACTTCCTGCACCATCTCCGGGTCCAGCGCGCTGGTGGGCTCGTCGAACAGCATCACCTGCGGCTCCATGGCCAGGGCGCGGGCAATGGCCACGCGCTGCTGCTGGCCGCCCGACAGCTGCCACGGGTACTTGTGGGCATGGGCCTGCATGCCCACGCGCTCCAGCAGGGCCATGGCCTTGGCATTGGCCTGGGCGCGCGGCGTCTTGTGGATGCGGCGCGGCGCCAGGGTCACGTTGTCCAGCACCGTCATGTGGCCGAACAGGTTGAACTGCTGGAACACCATGCCCACTTCGCAGCGCTGCTTTTGCAGCGTGGCTTCGTTGTCGGTGACTTCGACGCCATCGATGGTGATGCGCCCGCCGTCGTGCGGCTCCAGCCGGTTGATGGCGCGCAGCAGCGTGGACTTGCCCGAGCCCGAGGCGCCGATGATCACCGTCACCTCTCCCGTGCAGAACTGCGTGGAAACGCCCTTGAGCACCTGGTGGCTGCCGAAGGACTTGGTGACCTTCTCGGCCACGATGTAGGGCATGCCCCGTGCCAGCTTGTCGGCGCTCATTTGTGGCGGCCCTCCACGTCGAAGCGGTACTCCACGGCAGCCGTGACCTGGGTCACCAGCGTGGTCAGCACCAGGTAGGTCACGCCCACGGTGACCAGGGTCTCCACGGGCTGGAAGGTGGCCGACTGGATGCGGTTGCCCACATTGGTCAGCTCCACCACGCCGATGGCGTACGCCAGCGACGAATCCTTGAGCAGGGCCACGAAGTTGCTCACCAGCGGCGGCAGCGAGATCTTGAAGGCCTGCGGGAACACCACGTCCATGAAGACGCAGATGCGCGGCAGGCCCAGGGCGCGTGCGGCCTCGGCCTGGCCGCGCGGCACGGCCTGCAGGCCGGCGCGCACGGCTTCGGCGTTGTAGGCGCCCACGTTCAGCGCCAGTGCAATGCAGGCGGCTGCGAAGTCGGGCAGGTTCAGGCCCGGGATCAGCACCGGCAGCGCGAAGTAGATGAACAGGATCTGCACCAGCAGCGGCGTGCCGCGGATCGCCCAGACGTAGAAGCCCGCGGCCCAGCGCAGGGCGGCCGTGCGCGAGGTGCGCGCCAGCGCGGCGGCGATGCCCAGCACCAGGCCGGCGGCGCCGCTGACCAGCGTCAGGTACAGCGTGGTGCGCGCGCCTTCGGCGAAGGTGTCGGCATTGGAGCCTATGGGCTCGGGCAGCAGGGACAGCAGCTGCCCCAGCAGCGAAACCACGAGCACCATCAGCAGCAGGGCCGTGACCAGGGTGGCGTTGCTGCGCTGCGAGCGGCTCCAGTGGGCGGGCCAGAGGACGGTAAGCATAGGTGGGCTAGAAACAAAAAGGCGCCCTGCAAGTGGGCGCCGGTCGGGCAGATCTGCCCGGGGCCTCAGTCAGGGCAGCGGATGTCTTCGTGGAAATATTTCTGCGACAGCTTGGCGTAGCTGCCGTCGGCCAGGGCTTCCTTGAAGGCCTTGTTCCAGGCATCGGCCAGCGACTTGTTGTCCTTGGCCACGGCGGCGGCAATGCGCTCGACCAGCAGCAACTCGCCCTGCTTGAGCTGGGCATTGGGGTTCTTTTGCTGCAGTTCCTTGGCGATGAAGCGTTCGGTCACCCAGGCGTCCACCCGCTTGGACAGCAGCGCATTGCGGGCCGCCTCGTTGGTGGGGAAGTTGACCAGGCGCTTGATGCCGGGCAGGTTCTTCTCCATGTACTGCATATAGGTGGTGCCGGTCTGCACCGACACCGTCTTGCCTGTCAGGTCCTTGCCCGAGCGGATGGCCGGGTCCAGCGACATCACGATGGCGCCAGAGCAGTAGTGGGGCTGGGTGAAGGTCACGGCCTTCTCGCGCTCGGGCGTGATGCCGTGCGAGGAGATCACCAGATCCCAGCGGTCCTGCTGCAGGCCGGTGAGCAGGGCGTCGAAGCTGATGGTCTTCCACTCGTACTTCACGCCCATCTTGGCGGCCATCATCTGGGCCAGCTCGACTTCGAAGCCGGTCAGCTGCTTGCCCTCGAAATGGGCGAAGGGCGCGTAGTAGCCCTCGGTGGCCAGGCGAAGCGTGCCTTCCTTCTGGATGGCGTCGAAGGGGCGGGCCTGAACGCCGGCGGCGGTCCACAGGGCCAGCGCGGCGGCGGCGATGACGGTAAAGCGTTTCATGGAACTCCTGGGCTGTCGCTCAAGACCTGACCCCGGCGCCGCAGCATGAAGAAAGCGCCAAGGCACGCATCAGTGCATGGGCCATGGACGGCGGGGCCGGTTTTTTGCGGCTGGTCGGCTGGTCGGGTACGGCCGCTGGCAGGGGTGCGACATGCACCAGCCGCCGCAGCTCAAGGCGAAAAGTCGGCAATTATAGAAGGTTGCCGTCGCCAACGCCGATGGCAGGTGTTGCGAACGCCGCTGGCCCGTGCTCAGGCGATGAAGGCGTCGTAGCCGGTCTTGAGGATCAGCAGGCTCACCACGCCGATGAAAATGCCGCGCACAAAGCCCGTTCCATGGCGCAGGGCCATGTGCGTGCCCAGCATGGCGCCCAGCACATTGGCCACCGCCATGGGCACGGCCAGGTGCCACCAGATATGGCCCTTGAGCGCGAACAGCGCCAGCGCAGCCAGGTTGGTGGCCATGTTCAGCAGCTTGGCCGAGGCCGACGCGTTCAGGAAGTCATAGCCCATCAGCCGCACGAACAGGAACACGAAGAAGCTGCCCGTGCCGGGGCCGAAGAAACCGTCGTAGAAGCCAATCACCAGGCCGATGGCGCAGGCGATCAGCGTCTCGGCGCGGCCCGAATAGTGCGGCGTGTGGTGGCGGCCCATGTCCTTGCGCGCCAGCGTGTAGACCAGCACGCCCAGCAGCACCAGCGGCAGCAGCCGGCGCAGGAAATCGGGGGAGATCTGCGTGACGGCCCAGGCGCCCGCAAAAGAGCCCGCCATGCCCACGCAGGCCGCCGGCATCATCGCGCGCCAGGGCAACTGCACCTTGCGGCCGTACTGCCAGGTGGACATGGCCGTGCCCCAGACCGAGGCGCTCTTGTTGGTGCCCAGCAGCGTAGCGGGCGGTGCGGTGGGGAAGGTGGCGAACAGCGCGGGCAGCAAGATGAGGCCCCCGCCGCCCACGATGGCGTCCACGAAGCCGGCCAGCATCGAGGCCAGCGAGACGATGATCCATTCCATAGGGCGGCGATTGTCGCACCGCCCAGGTGCCGCAGCAGGCTGGCCGCAGGCATAAAAAAAGCGCCGGACTTGCCGGCGCTCTGGGAAATGCATCTTGAGATGCTATTTATGAATGTTGATCTGGTTGTGTACGAGTTGTCTCCTCGGCCCCTCTTGTGCAGCACTGTGGTGCCGCGAGAGTGGGTGGACTTTAATGGTCGCACCTGGGTGGTGCATCGGGGATTTCCCGCAGTTACCGCAAAAGTGCGGGATTGCACCAGCAAAGGGCCCTGAACACCGGGCGCCGCGGCTTTGACGCCAGGGCGACCATTCGTTCCCCATCGATCCGTTTCTGCCCACAACAACCCTGGTCCGCCCGGGCTTGCCGCCCCTCAGGCGGCCATCGCCACCGCTGCGTCGGCTGGTGCCGCCGTCGCTGTGGTTGTCGCTGTCGTTATCCCTGCCTGTCCCTGCCGGTCCGCAAGAATCCAGCCGGCGGCCTTCTCCGCCATCATCAGCGTCGGGCTGTTGGTGTTGCCGCTGGTGATGCGCGGCATGGCGCCTGCATCGATCACGCGCAGGCCCTGTACGCCGCGCACGCGCAGGCGGCTGTCCAGTACGGCCATGGGGTCGTCGGCGCGGCCCATCTTCGTCGTGCCCACGGGGTGGAAGATGGTGGTGGCGATGTCGCCGGCCAGGCGCGCCAGATCCTCGTCGCTCTGGTACTGCACGCCGGGCTTCCATTCCTCGGGGGCGAAGCGCGCCAGTGCGCTCTGGCCGACGATGCGGCGCGTCACGCGCAGGCTGTCGGCGGCCACCTGCCGGTCCTCGGGTGTGGACAGGTAGTGCGGCGCGATGGCAGGCGCCTGGCGGAAGTCCCCGCTGTGGATGCGCACCGTGCCCCGGCTCGTGGGATTGAGGTTGCAGACGCTGGCCGTGAAGGCCGGAAAACCGTGCAGCGGCTCGCCGAAGGCGTCCAGCGACAGCGGCTGCACGTGGTACTGGATATTGGGGTGCGCCTGCTGCGGGCTGCTGCGCGTGAAGGCCCCCAGCTGGGAGGGCGCCATGCTCATCGGCCCGCTGCGGCGCAGCAGGTATTCCAGGCCGATGCCGGCCTTGCCCCACAGCGAATTGGCCATGGTGTTCAGCGTGCGCGCGCCCTTGATCTTGTAGACCGAGCGGATCTGCAGATGGTCCTGCAGGTTCTCGCCCACGCCGGGCAGGTCGTGGCGCACGGCAATGCCGTGGTTCTGCAGCAGCGCGCCCGGGCCGATGCCCGACAGCTGCAGGATCTGCGGGGAGTTGACGGCGCCCGCGCACAGCAGCACCTCCTGGCTTGCCTGCACGTTGACCATTTCCGAGCCGGTCCAGACCTGGGCGCCGCTGCAGCGCAGGCCGCCGGCGGGCAGCTGTTCAAACAGCAGCTGGCTGACCTGGGCATGGGTCCACAGCTCGAAATTGGGGCGGCCATAGCAGGTGGGCCGCAGGAAGGCCTTGGCGGTGTTCCAGCGCAGGCCGCCCTTTTGATTGACCTCGAAGTAGCCCACTCCCTCGTTGCTGCCGCCATTGAAGTCCTCGGTGGCCGGAATGCCGGCCTGCTGCGCGGCTTCGGCAAAGGCGTCCAGGATGTCCCAGCGCAGGCGCTGCCGCTCCACGCGCCATTCAGCGCTGCCGCCTGTGCCCGTGCCGCCGTGCAGGGCACGAAAGCCTGCATCGGCGTTGCCGCCGGCATCAAGCCGCCAATGGCTTTCATGCTGGCGGAAGGCCGGCAGCACCTGGTCCCAGCGCCAGGCGTCGTCCCCGGTCAGCTCGGCCCAGCCGTCGTAGTCGCGGGCCTGGCCGCGCATGTAGATCATGCCGTTGATGCTGGAGCAGCCGCCCAGCGTCTTGCCGCGCGGATAGCGCAGGCTGCGGCCGTTGAGCCCTGCGTCGGGCTCGGTCTGGTAGAGCCAGTCGGTGCGCGGATTGCCGATGCAGTACAGGTAGCCCACGGGGATGTGGATCCAGTGGTAGTCGTCCTTGGCGCCCGCCTCGATCAGCAGCACGCGGCTGCGGCCATCGCGCGAAAGCCTGTTGGCCAGGAGGGCGCCCGCCGTGCCGGCGCCGATGACGATGTAGTCGAAGGTGGTGTTGCTCATGGAGATGGGCGGGCGTCCGCTGCAGGCCGGAACGTCCTTGGGAGCCGGGGTTGGTGCTTCGGCCCATTGTGCGGACGGCATGCGCACTGTCGAGAGGGAAAGCGCGCTGGACTCCTTTTTTTGCAGCATCGCATGCAGCAGTCATGGCTGTCGCGCTGGTTTTTTGATAAAAATTGCACGCGTAGGGCAAAGCTGTCGTGCGCACGGCGCCGCCAGGCAATCTGCGGCCCGTGCCGCTCGGTTATCCTGCGGTCTTGGCTGCAATGCCGCCCGGCCCTGCCTGCGCGCCCCGCCTTCGCAACCCCCAAGGACTTTCCGCACTTGTCTGCCCTCAACAATCCCCCCCAATGCAGCCTGCGCCGCGACAACGACGGCCAGTGGGCGTTGCTGACCGGCTCCTGGGGCGCGGCCGAGCTGGGCCGGCGGGCGCAATGGCGCAGGCTGCGTGCACAGCTGGCCGATGCCAAGGGCGATGACCTGGGCTGGAACCTCGAAGGGCTGGACTGGCTGGACCACGTGGGCGCGCAGCTGCTGTGGAACCACTGGGGCCGTCGCCTGCCCGCGCGTCTTGCGGCCAGCGATGCGCAGCGTGCCATGCTCGAACGCGTGGGCCGTTTCTCCAAGGAGCCTGCGCCGCCGCCCCCGCGCCCGAACCTGCTGGAGCGCATCGACAGCCTGGGCTGCCTGGTGATCAACGCCTGCGGCCATTTCGCGCAGATGACGCGGCTCATCGGCCAGTTGCTGATCGACCTGCTGCGCTTTGCGCGTGCCCCGCACCGGGGCCCCTGGCGCGACATCTCCGGCCATCTTTACTCCATGGGCGCCACGGCCCTGCCCATCACGGCCCTGGTGGGCTTTCTGATCGGCGTGGTGCTGGCCTACCTGATGGCGCTGCAGCTGCGCCAGTTCGGGGCTGAATCCTTCATCGTCAACATCCTGGGCATCTCGCTGATCCGCGAG
Source organism: Delftia sp. SD018 (assembly GCF_017355445.1). Classification (NCBI taxonomy): domain Bacteria; kingdom Pseudomonadati; phylum Pseudomonadota; class Betaproteobacteria; order Burkholderiales; family Comamonadaceae; genus Delftia; species Delftia sp. SD018. Next base: position 16,651 of record NZ_JADDRN010000034.1, on the reverse strand, counting down.
CTGGGTCCGCTGCTGGCGGCCATTTTGGTGGCGGGCCGCACGGGCTCGGCCATCACCGCCCAGATCGGCGTCATGCGCGTGACCGAGGAATTGGATGCCATGCAGGTCATGGGCATACCGCACGGCTTTCGCCTGGTGCTGCCGCGCGCGCTGGCGCTGGCCATCGCCATGCCCCTGGTCTCGCTGTGGACCACGCTGGCCGCGCTGGCCGGTGGCATGCTCGCGGCCGACCTCACCATGGGCGTCACGGGTGCCTACTTTGCCGAGGCGCTGCCTGCCGCCGTGAAGATCGGCAACCTCTGGATCGCCATGGGCAAATCCGTGGTCTTCGGCGCCCTCATTGCCCTCATCGGCTGCCACTGGGGCCTGCGCGTGGAGCCCAATACGCAGAGCCTGGGCAAGGGCACGACGGCCTCGGTGGTGACGGCCATCACCATGGTGATCGTGGTGGATGCGATCTTCGCAATCCTTTTCAAAGATGTCGGAATCTGATGGCCATGGACACCGAAACCTCCTCCACGCCCGCAGCCGACGAGCCCATCGTGCGCATCGCCGGGCTGTGGAGCGTGTTCGGCGAAGGCGAGAACGCCTTTGCCGTGCACCAGGACCTGGACCTGGATGTGCAGCGCGGCGAGATGCTGTCCATCGTCGGCGGCTCGGGCACGGGCAAGACCGTGCTGCTGCGCCAGATGCTGGGGCTGCTGGAGCCCACCAAGGGCCGTGTCGAAGTGCTGGGCCGCCCGGCCAGTGAAATGGGCCGCGAGGGCGCCGCCAGCCGCGTGGGCATGCTGTTCCAGCATGGGGCGCTGTACTCGGCCTTCAGCGTGCTGGACAACGTGGCCTTCGCGCTGCGCGAGCAGGGCACGCTGCCCGACGACCTGGTGCGCGACGCGGCCCTGGTCAAGCTGCAGATGGTGGGCCTCAAGCCCGAGCATGCCTCGCGCATGCCGGCCGATCTTTCGGGCGGCATGATCAAGCGCGTGGCGCTGGCGCGGGCGCTGATCATGGACCCGCCCCTGCTGCTGCTGGACGAGCCCACGGCCGGCCTGGACCCCACCAGCTCCGACGAATTCTGCGAACTGCTGCGCGAGCTGCGTGCAGAGTTGGGCCTGACCGTCATCATGGTCACGCACGACCTGGACACGCTGTTCGCCCTGTCCTCGCGCGTGGCCGTGCTGGCCGAGAAGAAGGTGCTGGTCAGCGGCCCGCCGCGCGAGGTGGCCGAGTTCAAGCATCCGTTCATCGAGCATTTCTTCCAGGGGGAGCGCGGCAGGCGCGCGATGAGCACGGTATGAGACACCCCCTGAGTCGCTTCGCGCCTTCCCCCTCTCTACCCGCTTCGCGGGGGAGGGGGACGACACCCTCACTGCGGGGCGGCCCTTGCTCGGTGTCCCTCGCCTTCGGGCACGCCGGTTTTCAAGGCCTCGCCCTGAGTTGTGGATTGACTGGGGGCCGCGGCCCCATGCCTTGTTTGCTGGGCTAACGTTATGGACCATTGATATGGAAAACAAATCACATGCCATGGCGGCCGGCATTTTCGTGCTGGTCGTGGCGGCCCTGCTGGCGGGGCTGGCGATCTGGTTGACGCGCGATACGCGGCAGTACAACGAGTACGAGCTGTCCACCAAGGATGGCATCAGCGGGCTGCAGGCCCAGGCTGCCGTGCGCTACAAGGGCGTGGCGGTGGGCAAGGTCACGCGGATCGGATTCGATCCGCAGACCAATGGCAATGTGCTGATCCGCATCGCCATCGGGGTGAACACGCCCATCACGCCCACCACGTTCGCCGTGCTGGGCTACCAGGGCGTCACGGGCCTGGCCCATGTGCAGCTCGATGATGCGGACCAGCCGCAGCCCCAGCTGCCGCCCGGCCCCAGCGGCCTGCCGCGCCTGCCGCTGCGCTCGTCGCCGCTGAGCATGCTGGCCGACCAGGGGCAGGTGCTGCTGGAGCGCGCCGATGAGATCTCGCGCCGCCTCAGCGACATGCTGGACACCGACAACCAAAAGCGCGTGAGCCAGGCGCTGGAGAACATTGCAGCCGCTGCCGCAGGCGTGCAGCAGCTCACGCAGAACCTGGACCGCACGCTGTCCACCCAGGTGCCGCAGCTCGCCGCCGACGCCCACAACACCCTGCAGTCGCTGGAGAAGGCCAGCAACGGCGCCTCTGCCGTGGCCTCCGAACTGCAGCAGACCGTGCGCCGCGTGAACGCGCAGGACGGGCCGCTGGAGCAGATCGCCCAGAGCACGCGCGCACTGACCCGCATGGCCGACTCCCTGGGCCGCAGCACGGTGCCGCACGCCAACCGCGCGGCCGATGATGTCTCGCGCGCCGCGCGCCAGATGGGCACGGCGGCCAGCCGCTTCAGCGACAACCCGCAGGCCGTGATCTACGGGCCGGGCCAGGCCCGCCCTGGGCCGGGCGAGCCCGGCTTCGTCGCCCCGTCCGCAGCCACCCAGCCCTGACCCAAGGAACCCGCATGCCCCTATCTCGCAAGACCGCCGTGGCCAGCGCTGGACTGGCCGCCGCCCTGATCCTGCTGGCCGGCTGCTCGGCCCTGCCGCAGCCCCCCGCCCAGCCCGCGCGCTATGACTTCGGCCTGGCGCCGCTGTCCGCGCCCGCGCAGGCCGCCACATCCGCCGCCCCGCAGGCACGCACGCCGCTGGCGCTGGCCGATGTGGAGGCTCCCGCCCTGTCCGACGGCAGCACCGCCATGTTCTACCGCCTGGCCTATGCCAACGGCCAGGAACTGCGCCCCTACCAGCTGGCGCGCTGGAGCCAGCCTCCGGCACTGCTGCTGCAGCAGCGCCTGCGCAGCCAGCTGGGCGTGCAGCGCCCCGTGCTTGCCAGCAGCGAAAGCGTGGCCCAGCCGCGCCTGCAGGGCGCCGTGCCCACGCTGCTGCGTGTGGACATCGAAGAGTTCAGTCAGGTCTTTGACGCGCCCGGCTCCAGTGCCGGCGTCGTGCGCCTGCGCGCCACCCTGGTCGAGCAAAGCGGTGCCGTGGACCGCCTGCTGGGTCAGAAGCTGTTCGAGGTGCGCAGTCCTGCCGCCTCGGGCGATGCCGCAGGCGGCGCGAAGGCGCTGGCGACGGCGGCCGATGCCGCCATTGCGCAGATCGATGCGTGGCTGGGGCAGCAGGGGCACTGAGCGGTAGCTTTGGCCGCCAGCCCGCCGTTTTTCCTTTCTTCCCCTCTCAACAACAGCCGATTGGTGCACTGCACTGTTCGGCTGTTTCTTCGTGGAGTGGACTCAGGTTCGAGCCGCTTTGGCGAGGCCACGTCGGGGCGATTGCAGCGCTTGTGAGCCTGACCGCGCTCCTTCAAGCAAAAAGCCCAGCAGAGCTGGGCTTTGGCAGGGCGAAGGCCTTACGCCTGAGTTACGCCTGAATCAGGAGGATTTGACCCTCAACTCCCTTGTGTAGGCCACCTTGCTGGAGCTGCTACGCGAGCGGAGCAGGCCGGTGTTCACTGCCTTGCGGGCAGCCATCAGTGCACGCGACATGCTGGCCTGTTTCAGGCTGAGCACTTCGGTGTTGATGTCGGCACGTTCTTTGGTAGGCATGGCAGGCTCCTGTTGAATGAATCTTAGCGACGATGCTTTGCGATGGGGCCTTAAGCATCTTTGCTCGGCAATGCTTCATCGAACGGCCCACTCTCCGGCTGCATTGCAACCGCCACGGCGCAGGGGCGGACATACGGGGAAAAGGCTGGGTACTCAGGGCAGGGGCGGGCCGCGCCTGACCCAGCGCTTCCCGCGCGTCCGTCAGGGGCTGTAGTCCCGATCCCACCGTCTCGGCTGCCCCTGGGACGACCGTCAACACTAGGTCCAGACTACGACGCGCAGCCCCCAGGTTTTTTACAGTGGAACCGTCGCTGATGCAGATCGCGGCTTTGAAAAAACAAGGCCTGATTGCACAGCGCTACTTCAACATCACTGAAAGGACCAAGCCATGAATGAAGACCGCATCAAGGGCAACTGGAAGCAATTCACCGGCAAGATCCGTGAGCAATGGGGCAAGCTCACCGATGACGATCTGGATGTGATCGCCGGCAAGCGCGAGCAATTCCTGGGCAAGCTGCAGGAGCGCCAGGGCCTGGCCCGCGACGCTGCCGAAAAGCAGCTGACCGACTGGCAAAAGCGCAACCCCGACTTCCGCTTCGAAGACTGATGAGGGTGGACTGCGGATGGGCTGGACGCCCTGGCCGGCGCCGCCATCCGCTCCTCGACAGCCAGCGTGCCTGAGGCACGCACCAATGGCCCGCCGCCGCAGGCAACAAGGGCCGCTTCAGTACAAATACAAGGAGTTCCATCATGCAAACACCGCAACGCTTTCGCCACATGCTTTCCGCTGTCGCCCTGGGCCTGATGGCCTCCGGCGCCATGGCCATGACCAATGCGGAGCACACGGCCGCCAAGAACCAGATCGAGGCCGATTACAAGGCTGCCAAGGAACAGTGCAAGCCGCTCAAGGACAACGCCAAGGACGTCTGCGAGAAGCAGGCCAAGGGCCAGGAAAACGTGGCCAAGGCCGAACTGGAATCGCGCCGCAATCCTTCGCCCAAGAACAGCGAAAAGGCACTCAAGGCCAAGGCCGATGCGGACTACGACATCGCCAAGGAAAAGTGTGACGACCTCAAGGGCGACGCCAAGGATGTCTGCGTGAAGGATGCCAAGGCCGCCCACGTGCACGCCGTGGAAGCCGCCAAGGTGAACAAGGCCCAGGCCGAGCCCGCTTCCAACTCCGCAGCCAAGGCTGCCAACGTGGCAGAAACCCGCAAGGACGCTGCCGAGGAAACCCGCGAAGCCGACTACAAGGCTGCCAAGGCCCGTTGCGACACCATGAGCGGCGCTGCCAAGGACACCTGCGTGGCTGATGCCAAGCGGAAGTTTGGACAGTAAGCTCCCCCTGAGCGGCTGACGCCGCTTCCCCCTCTCTACTCGCTTCGCGAGGGAGGGGGACGGCACCTTCGCCGCGAGGCGGCTCTTGCTCGGTGCCCCTGGCCTTTTGGCCGCGCCAGTTTTATCCGCCTTGACCAAGCCCCGTTCGCGGGGCTTTGCTGTTTTCGGGTTGGCTGATGTGGGTCAAACGGGTTGGGCGGTGCTGTTCCTAAGCTGCAGGCTTTCACGATGAAGGCAGGAGAAGCATATGGCCGTGCTGGAATGGAGCGGAGCGCTGGCATTGGAGTTGCCGGCCATGGACGAGGTGCATCAGGAGTTCGTCCTGCTGCTGGCCGAGGTGGAGGCGGCCGATGATGCGCAGCTGTGCGCGCGCTGGGATGAGCTGATCGCGCATACGCAGGTGCATTTCGACCAGGAAGACCGCTGGATGCAGTCCACGCGGTTCACCAGCACCAACTGCCACAGCCTGCAGCACAAGGTGGTGCTGCAGGTGATGCGCGAGGGGGCGAGCAAGGCGGCGGCCGGTGATCTGGCCGTGATCCGCAGCATGGCGGGCGAGCTGGCGGCCTGGTTCGTGCACCATGCGCAGACCATGGATGCGGCGCTGGCCCTGCATCTGCGCAGTGCGGGCTTCGATCCCGCCACGGGCTCCCTGGCGCACCCTGAGGCCTTGCCCGAGCAGCCCATCACGGGCTGCGGCGGTGCCTGCGACGGCAGCGCCGACCGCGCGCGGACCGTGCCGGCCTGATCCGGCCTGAACCGATCTGAACCGGCAGTAAGGCCACCAGTCAGCCAGCCCGCTCAGGGCACGATCGCGGGCGAGGCCAGGATGGGGAAGATCTTCACCAGCCCGCCCGCCATCACCTCCACGGCCAGGGCCGCGAGGATCAGGCCCATGAGCCGCGTCATCACGTTGATGCCGGTCTTGCCCAGCACGCGGGCGATCGGGTCCGCCAGCGAAAAACAGACCATCACCACCAGCGCCACCACCACGCCATAGCCCACCAGGGCCAGGTGCTGCCAGATGGTGCGTGCCTGGTCGGCGTAGATCACCACGGTGGACATGGAGGCCGGCCCCGTCAGCAGCGGAATCGTCAGCGGCACCACGGCAATGCTGTTGCCCATGGCGGCCTTTTCCGCGCCAGCGACCAGCGTGGGCGCGTTGGGCCGTTCCTCGGCCGGGCGGGCGTTGAGCATGTTCATCGCGCTGATCAGCAGCAGCAGGCCACCGCCCACCTGAAAGCTCTGCAGCGAGATGTTGAAGAAGTCCAGCACCTGCAGCCCGATGATGGCGCAGGCCGCGATCACGCAGAACGAGGCCAGCGCCGCCGTGCGAATGGTCTGCTGGCGCTGCTGGGCGCTGAATCCCTCGGTGTAGTGGATGAAGAAGGGGACGATGGCCAGCGGGTTGATGATGGCCACCAGCGTGATCAGCGGTTTGAGGTCCATCGCATTCCCTGTAGGTTGCCGCCGCCCACCTGTGCCCGGAGCTTGCCGGTACGCACGACTTTTCGTTCCATCGAATGTCTCCTGTGAAAGAATTGCCGCACGGGCCGGCCCGCCGCCATTACAGCATTGCGGGGCGCGTCCGCCCACCGGGAAATCACAACAGGTTCTCAGACAGAAAGGAACGCGGACATGGGCAGTTTTGTGCAGTTGACTTCGTTGGATGGCACGGCTTCGCCGGCCTGGGTGGCGCGGCCCGATGTGCCCGCGCGCGGTGCCGTCGTGGTGCTGCAGGAGATCTTCGGCGTCAACGCCCATATCCGCGCCGTGGCCGACCGCCTGGCAGCCCGCGGCTATGTGGCCGTGGCGCCGTCGCTGTTCACGCGTGTCGAGGCCGGTGTGGACCTGGGCTATGGCGACGCCGACCGTGCCAAGGGCATGGCGCTGAAATCCGCCGCCGAGGCGCTGCCCCAGCCCGGTGTGCTGCCCGAGATCGAGGCCGCCATCGCCCATGCCGCCACGCTGGTGCCCGGCGGCAAGGTGGGCATCGTGGGCTTTTGCTGGGGCGGCCTGTGGGCCTGGCGCGCGGCCTGCAACCTGCCCAGCCTGTCGGCTGCGGCCTGCTACTACGGCGGCGGCATGACCACGCCGCTGGAGATGGGCCGCGAGCCGCTGTGCCCCGTGATTGCCCACTTCGGCCGGCGCGATACGCACATTCCCGTGGACGCCGTGCAGGCCTTCGCCCAGGCGCAAAAGCATGTGCAGGTGCACCTGTACGACGCAGACCACGGCTTCAACTGCGACCAGCGCAGCGCCTACGACGAGGCCAGCGCCCTGCAGGCGCGCGATCGCACGCTGGCCTTCTTCGACCAGCACCTTGCCTGATCTGCCGTGCCGGGCGTGGCCCGGCATGGAAAATCCAGGCATCGGGATTTCCGGGAGTGCTGCTTGAAACCCGGTGCCTGATGCAATAGGCTTTCCAGAAGTCTCAACAGGAAAGGATGTCCATGCGACCGTCCGTGGTGCTCGACATGAATCGCAGCGCAGTGCGTGAAATGGCCAGCCGTTTCCGCACTGCGAACCCGCGCGTCTTCGGCTCCGTGCTGCATGGCACCGACCGGGACGGCAGCGACCTCGACCTGCTGGTCGATGCATTGCCGGGCGCGACGCTGTTCGACCTGGGCGGCCTGCAGGACGAGCTGGAATCGCTGCTCGGCCTTCGCGTTGATCTGCTGACGCCCGGAGACCTGCCGCTGAAGTTCCGGGCCCAGGTGCTTGCGGAGGCGCAGCCGATATGAACGGGCATCGCCTTCCCGATTACCTCGGCGACAAGCTGTGCTGATCGGTGCTGCGCGAGTGTCCGCAACTGGCCTGATCAGTCCCCGGGGTCAGGATCACAGGCCGGCCCCGGCGTCGCCTTGCGCGCCTGCACGGTCTGCAGCGTGCCCCGCAGCGCGCGCTGCTGCGCGGTCAGGAAGCTCATCAGCCCGCCCAGGTCGTTCAGTTGTTGGTCGGGGCCGGCCATGCAGCACAGGTCGATCACCAGGCCCATCTGGTGCATGCAGTCCTTGATGCGATAGACCTCGTATTCGGAAATGGGGTAGTACAGGCCGGTCTCTTCCCCGGGCGGGCCTAGGGTGGAAGAGGGAGGGGTGGCAACTGATTCGCCGGATGGAGTGATGTCAGCCATGGCAGCTCCTACGTGACATAAAGAGCCTGCCGCCACTCCGCCAAGAGAGGTGGCAGGACTGTGCAGGTTGGCGGACCGGACGTAGGACCGGCACCCCCTTGCGGAGGTCCCGCACAGCCCCGCCAAAACGGAACCGTGCCCGGCGCAGCACCGGGAAGATGAAAAAAGCCGCTGCCTCGTGAAAAAGGCGTGCGGCTGCTGCGCCTACGTTGTTTCGGGCCGCCAAGCCCGCATCCCCCGAGGGGATCGCGAAATGGTACTCCAAATGCGCGCCCTGCCGCGCTCTGAAGCCAGGTTCAGCCCTGCGGCTGCTGCGCGTGCAGCCCCATGTGGTACAGCCCCCAGGGCGCCTGCGCAAAACGTTCCTTGAGCGGCTTGCCTGCCAGCTCCGCAATGCGGTCGGCGTCGTACATGGCCCATTGCGGGCCCAGGCCGCCCAGGCCCAGGCGCCGGCCGTCCATGTGCGTGGCCAGCAGCATGCGCCATTGCAGGGCCTGCGCCAGCGGCAGCTGGGCGCGGTAGCCGTCGATGGCCTGCAGGGTGATCCACTGGCCCTTGGCCGCTGCGGCGGCGCTGTCCACTCCGGCCGCCTGCAGCACGGTGGCCAGCAGGGGGCCGCGCAGCCGGTGGGGCTGGCCGTCGTATTCGATATGGGGCGTGATCTCCACCGTGGGCAGGCGCTCCAGCGCATGGGCCCCTGTGGTCCAGGCCGAGTCGAAGGCCAGGCCATGGTTTTTCAGCAGCAGGTCGGCCACCGGGTCCAGCGGCCCCCGGTTGCCGCGCACGCCGGGGCCGCTGATGGTGAGCACGGCGGCTTCGGTGCTTTTTCCGGGGGCGGCGGGGGCGGCCAGGGCGCTTTCACACAGGGCCAGGCTGGTGGCTGCGCTGGCGGCCAGCAGGCTGCGGCGTGAAAGCGGGCTCCGGCTTGCGGATGCGGTCATGGGGAACTCCTGGGGGTGCGTGGCGATGTGCCAGCGCCGATTTTCCGTGAAGTGCCCATCCTGCGCGACAACGCCGCGCCCGCTGCGGTCAGCAGGCCCAGCAGCGCCAGCCCCCCGGCGCCCAGCCCGGGAACGGGCGCCGCAGATGGTGCGGGGGCCGCCGTGACGGTCACGGTGTTGCTGTCCGAGCCGGAGGTATTGCCATCACCGGGCACATAGCGCGCCTGCACCGTGGCCGTGCCCGGTGGCAGCCGGGGCACGCTGCAGCTGGCCTGCCCGCCGGTCACCGGAACGCTGGCGCACAGCACCTGCGTTCCGTTCAAGAAATCCACGGTGCCGCTGGCGCCGGCAGGCAGCGTGACCTGGGCGCTGAAAGTCACGCTCTGGCCAGGGCCTGGCGCAGCGGGGGAGGCCGACAGGTGGGCGCTGGTGGCTGCCGGGCCGATCACCACGGTCACGGCTGCGGGTTCGGTGGTGGCGCCGTTGGCATCGGTGGCAGTCAGCGTGAAGCTGTAGCTGCCTGCCGCCTGCGTGGCTGGAGCCGAGAGCGTGCCGGCGGCCTGGCTGAAGCCAGCGGGCAAACCGCTCACGCTGTAGCTGAACGGCCCCACGCCGCCGCCGGGCACGGGCGCCAGCGGTTGGCTGTAGGCCGTGCCGTAGGTGCCGGAGGGCAGGCTTGCCGTGAGGCTGAAGGCCGTGAAGCTGGCCTGTGCGCTCCTGGCGGCGTCGATGGTGACGCTGCAGGTGGACGTGCTGCCGCTGCAGGCATCACCCCAGGTGGAAAAGGCATGGCCAGGGTCGGGGGTGGCGGCCAGGGTCACCAGGGTGGGCGCGCCTTCGAAGTAGCCATAGCCGGCCTGGCACAGGCCGCCTGGGCGGCCGCAGTCCTGTACGGCACCCGTGGCCGCAGGCGGGGAGGGCTGCGCCGATACGCCGCCCGCGCCGCTGGCCAGAACGGTCAATGCTGCCTGGAAGACGTTCGCCTCCACGGCACCGATGTCGCACCGCGCACCCTGGGGCCGGGCCACGCCGCGCTGGTCCGTGCCGGGTGCGGCCGTGCAGGCCACCCCGTCCAGTGCCGGGCTGCCGGTGCTGTTCAACATGGTCTGGGTGGGGCCGCCGTGGTTGGCCAGGGGGCCGAGCTGCGGGTTGCCTGTGGTGAAGGCCAGGGCGCTGATGTCGGCATTGTTCAGGGCCTGCGCCAGGCCCAGCAGGTTGTCGCTGCCGCTGGCATCGCTGGTGCCGCCATTGCGCAGGTCCAGCACCACGTCCCTGCCAGCGGGCTGTTTGGTGGCCGGTTCGAACACGCTGCCCTGGGCAATGCTGGCCTGCATCTCCAGCGAGGCACCGCTGCGGGTGCAACTGGTGTTGCCACCCGCACTGCAGGCGGCCTGGGACTCGCCCAGGCTGTAGATGGCGCCGCCTTGCGCGGCAGGGTTGTCGTCGCCATTGGCCTGCACGGTATTGCCGGCCAGGGTGGAGAAACGGATGGTGAGCACGCCGTTGTAGTTGAAAACGGCGCCACCCAGGCCGGCGCCGCCGCCGCTGCTGTTGCCCAGCCCGCCGTGTGCACCGTTGCCAGCCAGGGTGACCTGGTTCAGCGTCAAGGTGCCTGCGTTGTTGAAAATGGCCCCTCCCATGCCGCCTGCGCCACCGCCAGCGTCGAAGGCGCCGCCCCCACCGTTGCCGGCGCCGAAGCCGCCACCGCTGCCACGACGGCCACCACCACCGCCAAATCCGCCACCGCCGGAGCCGCCGCCGCCACCACCGAAGCCGCCGTTCTTGCCGCTGGCGCTGCCACTGCCACCGCCCAGGCCGCCATCGTCCGGGCCGCCAGCGTTCGGCCCTCCCCCCGGGGAAAAAGTCGCATCCTCGCCCACGCCGGCACCTGCAAAGGAGTTCAAGGAAAGCCTGCCTCCTTGCCCCCCTTGTGCGTGATTGCGCGTGAGCGTGCTGCGTTCGATGGTGAGTTGGCCCCGATTGAAGATGGCACCGCCCGCACCCAGCGCGCCGCCGCCAAAGCGGCTGGAGCCGCCTGTGGCCTGCCCCCCGGCCAGGGTCAGGCCGCGCAGGACCAGGCCACCCTGTGCATCGATGTCGAACAGCCGGAAACCGGGTGCGGTACCGAGGCGCTGCACGCTCACGCCCTGGGGCGTCAGGCCATTGGCGGTGGCATCGATGGTGATGCGCTTGCCGCTGATGAAGAAGGCGCTGGGGCCGAACTGCGAGACGTAGCCGGGCCAGCTGGCCAGCGGCAGGCAGGTGGCGCCGGCGGCCTGCCCGGTGTCCAGGCAGTTGGTAAAGCGGGTCAGCGAGATGGTCTGCCCATCCAGGGCCGCGCCGAAGACGATGGTGTCGCCATCGGCGGCATGGTTGATGGCGTCGCGCAGGGTGTTGCAGTTGCGGTCGCCTGCGGCAGGCGAGCATTGCGCACGAGACAGCGGCTCGGTGTCTGCAATCTCGCCGGCGGTGGTGACGGTGAGTGTGGCGGCCTGGGCCGCGGCGCCGGCAAGGGCCAGTGCCAACCCGCCCGCCAGGCCCGGCAATGTCCGGCCCCAGGGGCTCGGCGTGGGTATGGGTGGTACGTCGGCTGCAGCAGACGGATGGATGATGGACATGGCGGACCCCCTCGGTAGGCACAGCATCTCGGTGATGTGCTGAAGAGGGCAAATCTATGGGGTGTCCGGCTTTCTGTATGTCCCCCGTTCGGGCTACATGGCCGATGAGAGGGGGCGGGGCGCCATGCCGCTCATGTCGCCCATGTCGCCTATCCGGGCGACATGACAGCGGTCTTGTTCCATGTGAACATGCGGCCCTCGCCATGCACTCCACCTCCATGGACACGCACACAGACCCTTACTCTGCCGCCGCGACGGGTGGCGCCACAGTCATCCGCGTGGCCGTGGTGGAGGACGACGCCGCCTGCCGCCACGCCCTGGTGGGCGTGATCAATGCCGCGAAGGACATGGTCCTGTGCTGGGCGGCAGCCAGCCGCGCGGAGGCCCTGCACCAGCTCGGCCGGGCCGATGGGGCCGGTGCCATGGACGTGATGCTGGTGGACCTGGGCCTGCCCGACGGCAGCGGCCTGGAGGTGATTGCTGCCGTACGCACCCGCCATCCCGGGGCGGCGGTGATGGTCAGCACCATCTTTGGCGACGAGCAGCATGTGCTGGCCGCCATCGAGGCCGGCGCCATGGGCTATCTGCTCAAGGACCTGGCCGCCGACGCGGTGCTGGAGGAAGTGCGCAGCCTGCACGCGGGCGGCAGCCCCATCAATCCCATGGTGGCGCGCAAGCTGCTGCTGCGCCAGCAGCGGGCCGGGGCGGTGGCCGGGCTGCAGCCGCCTGCCGAGCCCCAGGCCGCCGCGCAGGCGCTGTCTGCGCGCGAGCTGGAGGTGCTGCGCCTGGTGGCGCGTGGCCATACGCTGGACGAGGTGGCGCGCCAGCTGGGCGTGTCGCGCCATACGGTGCGCACCTTCGTGCGGCGCATCTACGGCAAGCTGCAGGTGTCCAGCCGCACGCAGATGATGCATGTGGCCTTGCAGCGCGGCTGGCTGGCCGAGGGGCGGCAATGAGCGCCGCCAGGGTGGGCCGATGACGCAGCCGCTGCTGCAGGGGAGGGTCTTGCTGGTTTCGGCGGGGCTGGTGGCGCTGGCGATGCTGCTGGCGGGGGCGTTCGGGCTGCGTGGCCCCGCCGCAGGCGAAGCGGTGCAACTGCGCCAGGCGCAGCTGTGGCGGTCGTACAGCCCGCACTGGGCGCCGCCTGCGGCGCTTGCGTCGGCCGACGACGAGGTGCTGGATGCATCGACGCCGTGGAGCGATGTGGACCTGCCCTATGGGGGCGACAGGGCCGTGTCGGGCAGCGGCGACCTGGCCGCGGCGCCGCCCGAGGTGCGCTGGTTCCGCGCCGTGGTGCCGCCTGAAGCCCTGGCGCCCACGCCCCAGGGCGCGCGCCTGTACATCCCGCGCTGGCAGACGGTGGGCACGGTGGCGGTGTATGTGGACGGGGCGCTGGCCTGGCAGACGCGCGGCAGCCGGGTGTGGAACAGTTTCAACCGGCCGGTGTGGCTGGACCTGGGCGGGCTGGCGCAGCCGGGCAGGCCGCTGCAGGTGCATGTGCGCATGGCCAGCCAGCAGGGCGTGGGCGGGGCGCTGTCCAGCCTGTGGGCGGGGCCGGCCGAGTCGCTGCGCCTGTCCTGGCGGCTGCGCAGCCTGCTCCAGGCCGATCTGGTGGTCTACACGGCGGGCTCCTACCTGGTGCTGGGCCTGTTCGCGCTGGCGCTGTGGACGCTGCAGCGGCGGCGCGGGGATGTGGTGTTCCTGCTGTTCTTCCTGATGTCGCTGTGCCAGTTGCTGGGCTCGCTGCAGTTCATGGTGGACGGCGAGGGGCTGGCCCTGTCGGACGGCTGGTTCTCCTGGCTGACGCTGGCCGGCCTCATGGGCGCCACGGTGGCGGCCTTCCATTTCCTGTGCCTGATGCAGCGCAGGCGCCGGCCATGGCTGGCCCGAGTGCTGCAGGGCTATGTGGGCACGGTGCTGCTGGTGGCGGTGCCGCTGTGGGGGCCGGCGCACGAGACCATCCTGCCGCTGCTGCGGCTGCTGATGGTGCCGCCGGAGATCCTGGTGCTGTGCATGGCCGTGGCGGGCGCCTGGCGCATGCGCGATGGCGGCAGCACCATGCTGGCGGTGTGGATGCTGCTGTCGTTTCCCATCGGCTTCCATGATCTGGCGCTGCAGAGCTACCTGATCAGCATAGAGAGCATCTACCTCACGCCCTATGTGTACCTGGGGCTGTTCACGCTGTTCCTGCTGGTGGCCTACCGGCGCTACAACGGCGCGCTGGCCGTGGCCGAGAACGCCAACCTGCATCTGGCGGAACGGCTCAAGGCCCAGGAGGCGGAGCTGGCCCAGGCCCATGAACGCCTGCTGGCCGTGGAGCGCGAGCAGACGCTGATGCAGGAACGCCAGCGCCTGATGCGCGAGATGCACGACGGCGTGGGCTCCTCGCTGATGAGCGCGCTGCGCGTGGTGGAGTTCAACCAGGCCGGCACGGTGGACCTGGTGCAGCTGCTGCAGGAGTGCATCGATGACCTGAAGCTGTCCATCGATTCGCTGGAGCCGCTGGACTGCGACCTGCTGGCGCTGCTGGCCGGGCTGCGCTATCGGCTGGGGCCGCGCCTGGAGGGGGCGGGGCTGCGGCTGCACTGGGAGGTGAGCGACCTGCCCGCGCTGCCCTGGCTGGACGCGCAGGCCGCCCTGCATGTGCTGCGCATCCTGCAGGAGGTGCTGACCAACATCATCAAGCACAGCGGCGCGCGCGAGATCACGGTGCGCACGGCCCAGGCCCCGCTGGACGGCCGGGCCGGCGTGCAGGTGCTGGTGGAGGACGACGGCCACCCCTTCGACCGCGCCCAGGCACCCACCGAGGGCCGCAAGGGACTGGCGAACATGCGCACGCGCGCGCTGGCGCTGCAGGCGCGGCTGGACTGGGCGCCGCTGGCCGGCGGCAATCGCTTCACGCTGTGGATGCCGCTGGAGCGGGCGGGGCCCTAGTCCTGCGCCGTGCGCGCCATGTAGCGCTTGCGCCAGAAGAACACGGTCAGGCCCACGGCAATCGTCGTCATCGAGCCCATGGCCCACCAGAAGCCGTCCTGCTTGTGCACCAGGGGGATGAATTCGAAATTCATGCCGAAGATGCCGGCAATCAGGTTCAGCGGCAGGAAGACGGCCGTCAGCGCGGTGAGCGTGCGCATGATGTCGTTGGTGCGGTTGCTCTGCACCGAAAAATGCATCTGCACCACGGTCTCGGTGCTTTGCTCCAGCCGCCGCACGTGGTGGACCACGCGCTCTATGTGTTCCAGTACGTCGCGGCTGCGCACCTTGAGCAGGTCCAGCTCGCGCAGCGCCGCCGCATCTTCAGGCGGCGCCCAGGTCTCCAGCGCGTCCGTCCAGTCCTGCACGGCGGCGCGCTGGTCTTCGCAGACCTCGTCCAGCTCGTGCAGGGCCAGCCGTGCGTCCAATAGCGCGCTCCAGTTGGCAAAGCGCGTGCGCGGGCGCAGCAGCTCGGTCTGCCAGTGGTCCAGCTGGCGCGACAGTTCGCGGCGCAGGTCCAGGAAGCCGTCCACGATGAGGTTGACCACGCGCAGCATGAGGTCGGGCGGGCTGGCAGGCAGCCGCGTGCCGGAGGTGGGGTTCAGCCGCCCCTCGCGGGGGTCATTGGGCACGGCGGCCAGCAGCCGCGCGGCATAGGCATCGCGCACGGTGCAGTCGTCGGGGTGCACGGACAGCAGCACCTGGTCGAACATGGCAAAGCCCACGGGGCTGGTGTCGATGTTGCGCAGCACGGGCGGACCTGTGCGGCGCACGGGAGGTGAGGGGGGCAGCGCCTGCGCCGCAGGCGAAGAGGCCGTGCCGGCCTGTGGGGCGGCACGTGCCTGCCCGCTGGCCAGGCGGCGAAAGACCAGCAGGTCGTACTGCGAGGTGTAGTCGTAGCGCGAGGGCAGCTGGGCGTTGAGCAGGTCCGAGACATGCAGGTCCACCAGCTGCTGGCCCGACAGCAGCTGCAGCGTGCGCTGCACCTCGGCCAGCCGCTCCTGCAAGGTGGCGCGGGTGCAGGAGATCCAGACGAATCCCTGCGCGGGCGCCTGGTCGGGCAGGGCGGCCAGTTCGGTGGCGCCGCCCGGCTGCAGGTGGAAGATGCGCATGTTCCTGGCGGCGGGAGCGGCTCCCGCGGGCGGCGGCACCGGCTGCATGCGCTCAGCCGCGCAGCTTGCGCGCGGCGTCGATGGCGAAGTAGGTCAGGATGCCGTCGGCACCCGCGCGCTTGAAGGCCAGCAGCGATTCCATCATCACCTGGTCATGGTCCAGCCAGCCGTTGGCGGCGGCGGCCTTGAGCATGGCGTACTCGCCGCTGACCTGGTAGGCGAAGGTGGGCACGCCGAACTCGTCCTTGACGCGGCGCACCACGTCCAGGTACGGCATGCCGGGCTTGACCATGACCATGTCGGCGCCTTCGGCCAGGTCCTGGGCGACTTCGCGCAGGGCCTCGTCGGTGTTGGCGGGGTCCATCTGGTAGACGTTCTTGTCGGCCTTGCCCAGCGCGCCGCGCGTGCCCACGGCGTCGCGGAACGGGCCGTAGAAGGCGCTGGCGTACTTGGCGCTGTAGGCCATGATGCGGGTGTGGATGTGGCCGTGGGCCTCCAGCGCCTCGCGGATGGCGCCGATGCGGCCGTCCATCATGTCGCTGGGCGCCACCATGTCCACGCCGGCCTCGGCATGGTTCAGGGCCTGGCCCACCAGGACCTGCACGGTCTCGTCGTTGATGATGTAGCCGGACTCATCCAGGATGCCGTCCTGGCCGTGGCTGGTGTAGGGGTCCAGGGCCACGTCGGTCATCACGCCCAGTTGCGGGAATTCCTTCTTGAGCGCACGCACCACGCGCGGGATCAGGCCGTCGGGGTTGAGTGCCTCCTTGCCGTCGGGCGTCTTCAGCGAGGTCTCGATGGCGGGGAACAGCGCCAGGAACGGGATCTCCAGCTGCACGCACTGCTCGGCCACGGGCAGCAGCAGGTCCAGGCTCAGGCGGTCCACGCCGGGCATGGAGGGCACGGCCTCGCGCTGGTTTGTGCCTTCGTGCACGAACACGGGGTAGATGAAGTCATGGGCCGTGAGCACGTT
>NZ_JADDRN010000033.1:0-61155 GCF_017355445.1 Delftia sp. SD018 | reverse complement strand
AGTGCACGGTCAGCGGCAGCTGAAGCTGGCAGCGCTTTCCATGTCGCCGCTGCCGTTGTAGTGAGCGGCCAGCGGATGGGGGCACAGCGGCCGGGTGCGCGTGGGCGACCAGGTGGCGGGCAGGTCGGCGTTGACGCCGCCCGCATTGCCTGCGCCGCGCGCACTGGCGATCACGCGGTCTGGCGCCTGGCCTTTCTCCACCCAGGCCACGAGGGAGCTGAGCATGTCGAACTGCTCGGTGGCCGGGCCGCCGCTGCAGTGGTTCATGCCGGGCACCAGGTACAGGCGGGCGAAGTCGGCGGCGTCGCCATGGTTGCGGCGCAGCGTGTCGTACCACTGCACGGTGTCGTCGCTGGAGAAGATGGGATCGGCCGTGCCGTGGTAGACCATGAGCTTGGCGCCCCGGTTGCGCAGCACGGGCAGCTTGCCGTAGTCGGGCGGGAGCATGAAGGACAGCGCGCTTTCGGTGTACAGCGCCGTCGTGGCCTGGACCTTGGCCAGCATGCTGTCCACGCTGCCTGTCAGCGCGAACTGCGGGCCGTTGAAGCTGGCCGGGCTCTCCGGTGGCGCCTGCCAGACCAGGCCCACGGCGCCGGTGTCCAGGTTCAGCGAGTTGGAGAATTTCCAGCCGGCCCAGCCGGCCGTATCCAGGCCCGCGTCATACGGGAAGCTGCTGTAGATGCGGCTGCCGCCGCTGGTGGTGGCGCCCTTGAACAGGCCGGCAATGGTGCTCTTTTGTTCGGCGCTGAGGCAGCTGCCGTCGCGCGCGCCGCCGCAGGTGGGCACGTCGCGCGCCAGGTCGAAGCTCGCCTGGCAGGCTGCGCCGGCCTGCACCATGCCGTCGGTGGCGCCGTCCAGCGCATCGCACCGGGCCAGCACGGCCTGGCTGACCAGGCGGCGCTCGGCCTGGGTGAAGCCCGTGCCCAGATCCTGTGTCGTGGTGGCCAGCTTCGCATAGCCCTGGGCACCGGCAATGTTGGCAATGGCCGCCAGCGGCAGGCGCGTGCCGGGGTTGCCGGCAATGATGCCGTCGTACTGGTCTGCATAGCGCGAGGCCGCCACCATGGCGTGGCGCCCGCCGTTGGAGCAGCCGCCCAGGTAGGAGCGGTCCGGGCCCTTGCCATAGGCCGTCTGCAGCGCGCTGCGCGCCATGGGCGTGAGCTTGCCCACGGCCTGGTAGCCGTAGTCCAGCCGCGCCTGCGGGTCCAGGCCGAAGAAGGGGCCCAGGCTGCCTGCATGCCCCGCATCGGAGCTGAGCACGGCAAAGCCCATCTGCAGCGCATTGCCCAGCGGCCCGCCGCCCAGTGCGCCCACGGCCGTGCTCACGCTGCCGTCCAGGCCGCCGTTGGCCTGGTAGAAAAAGCGCCCGTTCCAGTCGCGCGGCAGGCGCATCTCGAAGCCCACGGCGTAGTTCTGACCGTCGACGGTGCTGACGCGCTCGTGCATGCGGCCGGTCACGCGGCAGTGCTCGGCAATGGGCTTGCCTGCCACCGTCAGCGTGCCGGCGGCCACGGTCTCAGCGGCGGTGATGCGGGTGTTGGGGAAGGATATTTTCGCGGCCAGGTCCGTGCACGACAGCAGCGTGGCGGGGCGGGCCTCGGCCAGCTGCGCGATGCCGTCGCTCGAGCCGCCGCAGGCGGCCAGCAGCAGGGCGGGAAGGGCGGCGGCCAGCGTGGCCGGCAAGGCGCGGGAACGGGTCTTGTGGATCTTTCTGTCCATGTCTGTCTCCTCGGAAGGTGGTGTGAAGCCTCAGCGCGAAACCGTTGCGTGGCAGCCGTTGCCCGCATCCGCATCGCTTTCTGATGGCCGCGATTTTGGTTATATTTAATAACCAATTCAAGCGGCCTTTGCGAATTTCTTATTGGGACTTCCCCTTGATGCCGGGGCAGGCAGCAGGCCGCACAGGAGACAGACATGGACCACGAAAAACTCATTGCCATCGACATCCACACGCATGCCGAGGTGAGCTGCTGGAACCCGTTCGACAACTACGGCGAGGAGTACGACCGCGCCGCCGACAAGTACTTCGGCAACGGCAGGCGCCCGACCATCGCCGAGACCGTGGCCTATTACCGCGAGCGCAACCTGGGCCTGGTGATGTTCACGGTGGACAGCGAGTCGCAGCTGGGCCGGCGCCGCATTCCCAACGAGGAGATCGCCGAGGCTGCGCGGGCCAACAGCGACATGATGGTGGCCTTCGCCAGCATCGATCCGCACAAGGGCCGCATGGGTGCGCGCGAGGCGCGGCGGCTGATCGAGGAAGAGGGCGTCAGGGGCTTCAAGTTCCACCCCACGGTGCAGGGCTTCCATCCCTACGACCGCATGGCCTGGCCGATCTACGAGGTGGTGGCCGAGTACCAACTGCCGGCCATCTTCCACACGGGCCACAGCGGCATTGGCAGCGGCATGCGCTGCGGCGGCGGCCTGCGCCTGGCCTACAGCAACCCCATGCACCTGGACGATGTGGCCATCGACTTTCCCGACATGCAGATCGTGATGGCCCACCCCAGCTTTCCCTGGCAGGAGGAGGCCCTGTCCGTGGCCCTGCACAAGCCCAATGTCTGGATCGATCTGTCGGGCTGGAGCCCCAAGTACTTTCCCCGGCAGCTGGTGCAGTACGCCAACACCCTGCTCAAGGACCGCGTGCTCTTCGGCAGCGACTATCCGCTGATCACGCCCGAGCGCTGGATGAAGGATTTCCAGGAAGCCGGCTTCAAGCCCGAGGTGATGCCCGGCATCCTCAAGGGCAACGCGGTGCGGCTGCTGGGGCTGGAGCAGCCGGCAGCGGAGAAGGCGGACTGAGCGCGCTCAGTTGTAGATCTTCTGCAGCAGCTGGATCAGCGTCCTGCGCTCGGCGTCGGTCAGGCGGTAGGTGGCATCCATTTCCAATTCCGACGCCGTTCTTTCCGCCCGGGCCGTGAGCTCGGCGCCGGCCGGCGTCAGGTGCACGCCCACGGCGCGGCGGTCGGTGGGGTGGGTGCGCCGCTCGATCAGCTTGCGGCGCTCCAGCGCTGCGATCAGGCCCACCAGGTTGGGCGGCATCACATCCAGCGCCGCGCACAGCTGGCGCGACGTGATGCCGGGGTTGTGGGACACCAGGGACAGCACGGAGAACTCCACCATCTTGAGATCGTGGGTGGCCATGCGCTCCACGAACACTTCGATGATGGACAGCGAGGCACGCCGGGCGTTGTAGCCCACGAGGGTGTGCAGGAAGGAGGCGTCGATGGACGGCCCCGGCGCTGCAGTGCTGGACGGGGCCGTGTTCTCTTCGGCAGGAGCGGGCTTGGGTGTGCGGGCGCGGGGCATGGGGACAAGGAACTGAAAGCCGAATCATAGTGGGGCGCGGCTGCCATGTCCCGATGCCGGCGCAGCGGACTTGCCCTGGTGCTAGAAGTCGAAAAGATCGGAGAGAAAGCCTTCGCGCTTCTTGCGGCGGTAACCATCGTGGCTGGAGTGCTCGCGCCGGTCATGGGATCCGTCAGGGCCCGCGCGCCGTTCCTGCGGGCGTTCATAGGCTGCTGGCGCTGTGGGTGCCTGGGCGGCGGAGCGCTCGATGAGCTTGTCCAGCTCTCCGCGGTCCAGCCAGACTCCGCGGCATTGGGGGCAGTAATCGATCTCTATGTTCTGGCGCTCGGAGATGATGAGCGTGGCATCTCGGCAGGCGGGACATTGCATGACAGTTTCACCTTTGCCTGTTCAGGCAGTGGCTCCATCGGCAGCGATGGAGTGTGGGCCGGGCTGTTATGCGTTGAGATCTCCAGCGAAGGCCGTTCGACTGCGGGGGCGATGGATAGTTCCGTCGCTCCAAGCGCCATCACCATCTCGTTCCAATCCATGCCGCCGTGGCCCGAGGCCGAAGGCCGTGGCGACTGGCCGCGTTTGCCTTCAGCCTGTCTTAAGGCGCGCTTCAGCGCCCCCTCATCCCCCCTTCAGCCCCCCTTCAGCCTGTGGGTGCGCCATGCGCCCGGACGGTCCTACATTGCGGCCTGCCCCCTTGCGGGCATGTCTGCATCAGCAACCAGGAGGACCATCCATGATGACTTTTCGCCATTCCCGCGCGTGGCTCGGCGCGGCCGGCATCGCCACCCTTGCCCTGGGCCTCGCGGCCTGCGGCGGGGGCTCTTCGGGCAGCACCAACCCCGGGCCGCGCATCTGGGGCTACATCCAGCTGCCTGACGGCAACAAGATGCGCTATTCGGTGGTCTTTCCCAAGGGGCCGGGGCCGTTTCCCGTGCTGATGGAGTACGACGGCTACGGATCGGGCTCGGTCACGGACCAGACCACCCAGGAGTGGACCAAGGAAGGCTATGCCGTGATGGGCCTGAACGTGCCCGGCACAGGCTGCTCCACGGGCGAGAACCAGTGGGCCGACGCCTCCGTGGGCGCGGCCGGGGCGCATGCGGTGGAGTGGGCGGCGCGCCAGGCGTGGTCCACGGGCAAGGTGGGCATGGTGGGCTATTCGTACTCGGGCTACGACCAGCTGTGGGTGGCGGCCCAGCGTCCGCCCAGCCTCAAGGCGATCGCGCCGGGCAAGAACGTGGCCGATCCCTACCGGGACGTGGCCTATCCGGGCGGCATCCAGAACATCGGCTTTCCCGCCAACTGGTGGCGGCAGTTCCCCGCGATATGGCGCAAGGCCGCCGACGATGCCAGGGCGCTGGACGGCGATACCGGATGCGCCCAGGTCGTGGAGGACAACATCCGCAAGATCCAGCGCCCCGATCTGGACATGGCGCGCTGGCTGGACGAGGACCGCTTCTTCGGCGCCCGCTACGCGCTCAAGAGCGCCATGAACTCCACGCACCGCATCGACATCCCCACGCTGGGCACCCAGTCCTGGCAGGACGAGCAGGTGGGCACCCGCATGGGCTACTACGAGGACAGCATCGCCCCGGACAAGATGTGGCTGATCAGCTCCAACGGCGACCACCACACCGACAACGCCCCCTTTCTGCGCGAGACCATGAAGCGCTTTTATGCGCGCTTTCTCAAGGGCGAGAGCAATGGCTTCGAGCACACGCCGCGCGTGCTGCTGGCGCAGGAAATGCAGTGGATGAACGGTGGGGGCGACTATGGGCAGCTGCGCCCCTCGGCCGTGGCCAGCTTTGACCGGCTGCCCGTGCGCGTCACGCCCATGACGCTGTGGCTGCAGCCGGGCGGCGGGCTGGGCGATGTGCCCCCGCAGGCCGAGCGCCAGTCGGCCAGCTACCGCTACCCGCTGCCGGGCGCCGAGGCCAACCATCCCGACGCGGATACCGAGTCCGGCGCGGGCCAATGGACGGCCAGCCTCGCCGGGCAGGGCCTGCTGCGCTTCACCACGGCCCCGCTGCCGCGCGCGCTGAGCTTTTATGGCGAGGCCTCGCTGGACCTGTGGCTCAGCGCCACGGCCGGTGACACCGATGTGCAGGTCACTGTCTCGGAGGTGCGTCCCGACGGCCAGGAGATGTTCGTGCAGCGCGGCTGGCTGCGTGCCTCCATGCGCGCGCTGGACGGCCAGCGCTCCACCGCCTTGCGGCCCTGGGGTGATTTCACCGAGACCGCCGTGCGCCCGCTGCGCCCCGGCGAGCCCACGCCGATGCGCGTGGAAATCCAGAAATTCGCCCATGTGTTCCGCGCGGGCTCCAGCCTGCGCGTGACCCTGGACACGCCTTCGCAGACCGGGTACTGGGCCTTCGACCATCTGTCCACGCCTTCGACCAACACCGTCTGGCTGGACCGCAGCCGGCCGTCGAAGATCGTGCTGGGCCACATCGCCTATGCCCATGAGCGGCAGCTGCCGGACTGCCGGCGCATGCTGCGCCAGCCCTGCAGGCCCAACGAGGAGGCCGTTCCTTCGGGCGTGGGCCCCCTGCCACCGCTGTGATTTCATGCCCCGGTGTTGACTATGAATGAACGTTCGTTCATCATTCGGGGCATGAAAAAGAAAGAAGACATCAGCGAGCGCCGGGCTGTCATCGTGGAGGCCGCCCTGCAGTGCTTCGTGGAGCGCGGCTTTCACTGCACCAGCATGCGCGACATTGCGCAGGCTGCCTCGGTGAGCCTGGGCAACCTGTACAACCACTTCGACAGCAAGCAGGCCTTGATTGCCGAGGTCGCCACGCAGGAGCAGACCGAGCTGCTGCCCTTGCTGCAGGCGCTGGAGCGGGCCGCAGCCCCTTCGCTGCCTGCGGTGGCGCAATTCCTGGCCGCCTACCAGGCGCTGTGCCGCCAGCGGGAATGGGCCGTGCTCAGCGCCGAATGCCTGTCCGAGATCGCGCGTTCGCCCGGGCTGGCGCCGGCCTTCGAGGCCAACCGCAGGCGCATGCTCGACGGCCTGGCAGGCTTCATGGAGCGCGGGGCGCAGCAGGGCCTCTTGCGGCCCGCCGTGCCCGTGCGCCTGGCCGCGCAACTGCTGCTGGATGCCGTGGAAAGCGATGCGCTGCGCTTTGCGCTGGCGGTGACGCCGCAAGAAGACGCGGGGGCGGATGAAGGGGTCGATGTGCTGCATCCCGCCTTGCTGGCCTGCCTTCTTGGAAGCGAGGCACGGGGGGACGCGACATGAGGCACGCCACCGGCAGGGGCGCCCGCCTGGCAGGGCTGGACCTGGCGCGCTACCTGGCGCTGGCAGGCATGGTGTTCGTCAACTTCAAGCAGGCCATGCATCCCGCGCTGCAGGAGCCGGGCTGGCTGCTGTCGTTCTTCCATTTTCTGGAGGGCAAGGCCTCGGCCACCTTCGTGGTGCTGGCAGGCCTGGGCCTGGTGCTGGCCACGCGCTCGCTGGAGCCGGCCACGGCGCGCCTCTGGACGCTGCGCCGCGCGTTGTTCCTGCTGGTGGCCGGTGGCATGAACCTGCTGATCTTTCCGGCCGACATCATTCACTACTACGCGGTGTATTTCGTGCTGGCCATCGCCTGGCTGCAGGCCGGCGCACGGGCGCTGCTGGCCGGCATGGCGGCCGTGGCCGTGCTCTCCGCCTGGGCCTTGCTGCAGCTGGACTACAGCCAGGGCTGGGACTGGGCGAGCCTGTCCTACCAGGACCTGTGGGAGCCGGCCGGCTTTGCGCGCAACCTGCTGTTCAACGGCTTCCATCCGGTGCTGCCCTGGTTTGCGTTCTTCCTCTGCGGCATGCTGCTGGCACGCCTGCCGCTGGCCGAGCCGCGCGTGCAATGGGGCCTGGTAGCTTCTGGTGTAGCGATGGTGGGCTTGGCCTGCGCCGTCTCGGCACTTGCGGCACAGAGTGAATGGGCTGCCTGGCTGGCCACCGGCCCCATGCCGCCCGGCCCAGCCTACCTGCTGATGGGCCTGGGCTGCGCCAGCATTGCCATAGGCGCCTGCCTGCGGCTGGCCGACCGCTGGCCCGCTGGACCGTGGCGCGGCCTGCTGCCGGCCGGGCGCATGACGCTGACCCTGTACCTGGCACACATCCTCATCGGCATGGGCCTGCTGGAGGCCATGGGCGCGCTGGACGGATCACGCAGCCTGCGCGAAGTGGCCGTGGCCGCCGCGCTGTACGTGATCATCGCCAGCCTGGCCGCCTGGGCCTGGAGCAGGAAGGTGGCGCAGGGGCCTGTGGAGTGGGTGATGCGACGGCTGACGGCACTGGATTGATCCACAGTCTGGAAATTGCGCTCGAATGAAGCCATCGTTTTGATGGCCGCAATGCCTTGTTTGTCTACACTTGCCCCCATTCAAAAATGGGGGAGATTCAATGGCTGAGGCGGTCTACAAGAAATGGCTCAGGGCTGTGATCGGGCTGCAATGCCTGTTGATCCTGGCCTTTGTCTTTCGGGGTTGGCTGTTGCCCGACCCATTGGGCCCCAGGCTTCCCTCAATCCAAGGCAATACAGTGTGGATTCAAAGCCATGGCGCTTTGCATCAGTTTGATCGGCAGGGCACACGCCTGCAGCGTCTGGAGTTGGCGCAATTGGGTTTGACCCCATCGGTCAGCAGCCTTCAGTTCATTGGCGAGAAGACGCTTTGGGCGCATGACCAGGGACGTGTGCATCGCTGCGATCTGGCAATGCAGCGCTGCGTGGCGCTGGATCTGCCCGATTTGTCCACACGCGGTGGCTATCGCTGGATGCGGGTAACGGCCGATGAAGCGCAGATTGTGGTCTCCGACGCATCCAATCACCGCGTTCTCGTTTACCAGCGCGACGCCGCTTCCAGTGCAGCGCAAGCCTATGTGCTGCTCAAGACCTACAGCGAAGGCCTGCGCTTTCCGAATCAGACGCTGCAGGTAGGCGAGCGCATGTGGGTGGCCAATACCAACCGCCATCAGATTGCGCAAATCGATACGGCACAGAGCACCCAGGCCGCGCCTGCCGTATTTCCCGTGGAATATGCGGGCCTGCGTTCCGGGCGCCGCTTCCCGTTCGCCATGCAGCTGGATGGCCAGCAGCGTCTATGGGTGCTGGTGGCAGACTCGAGCATGCGGGGAGCAGATCTGCTGTTGATGGATTCCCAGTTGAGGCCTGACCGGGTGATGCCGCTTTCGCCCGACCAGGACCCGAACGCCATCGCCATGGTGGGTCAGGAGTTGTTGCTGCCGGACATGACCCAATTCACCGTCCATCGCGTGGATCTGGACGGCCGCGTGCTGGAGCCTTTCGGGGATGCTGCATTCCGCGGCGAACTGGCGTCTGCCCGCTCGTCCTATGAATGGGGCAGGCGGTTGCCTTCGTTCCTGCTGGGCAGCATCGGGGTATTGATGGCTCTGGGACTGTGGCTTGCCTGGAAGGCGGGGGAATTGCGCCAATTGGGCGGCAAGCGCTGGCAGGAAGTGGGCGACACCGAAGCCTCCAGCGCGGTCGTGGTTTCCTCACCGTCCCAGCACGCCGCGCAGGCTTCTCAAACCTCGGAAGGAAAGCCGCTGGTCACTTCGGTCACGGCGCTTGCGGGCAGCACCGTGAAGCGCAGGCGTGCGCTTGCCATGGTTGGCGTTCTGCATTGCCTGGTTGCAGGAGGGATGGTCTACTGGTTCTTGCCGCTTTTGCACCAGCGCGACTGCGGTCCGGACAAATCGTGCGATCCAACGGGCATGCTCGGTGTCCTGCTGGTGCTTTTGGCTGTGTTGCCGCTGTGTCTGTATGCATGGCTTTGGCGCAAGCTCAAGCAGCTGGAGACCATGCGCATAGCCACGGACGGGCATCGGATCGCGGTACGCATGGCACGCAGGACCCGAAAATTCGATGCCAGTCGCGTCACCTGCACGCGCCAGCATTTGTGGATGGGCCTTCGCGCCATTCCCCTGCGACTCAATGGCAGTCCCCTGTTCGACGAGGCCGCGTTCAGGCGCGAGATCCTGGCGCGGTTGCCGCAGCTGCAGGTGCGCGATGGCGCCTGGGACTTCGCCGTGGCACGCCACTTCTGGTCCAACAGTGGTGTGCTGGGCAAGGCCTTGATGCTGCTGTATGTCGCGACCTTGCTGGGTTTTGGGGTTCGCCTGCTGGCCTGACGGGGTTGGTGACCCTGCTGTAAGATAGCCCTCCGCTCCGGGGTGCACGCCAGTGCTGAGATCCACACCCGAGAACTTGAACCGGGTCATTCCGGCGGAAGAAGAGCTTGCACCCCTGCGTGGCCGCCCATGCGCCACGGGCGGGGGAGCCTTCGGAGCATCACGTCCCAGCTCTCGAAGGAATTCCATGGACAAGGCCCGGCCCCAGGCGGCTTCTTTGGTCGCAGACCTGCTTGCATTCATCGCCATGGACGGCTGCACCGACGAGCAGTTCGACGCACTGGCCCTGCGGCTGTTCGCCTACCAATACGAATCGAATGCGCCGTTTCGCAGCTTCTGCCAGCGGCGCGGCGCCACGCTGCGCAATGTGAAGACCTGGAGCGACATTCCCGCCGTGCCCATTGACGCGTTCAAGGCCATGGAGCTGCGCAGCGAGCCGGCCTCGCCCGCGGAGCGCGTGTTCATGACCAGCGGCACCACGGGCCAGGCCAAGGGACTGTCCGCGCGCGGACGCCACTTCCATCCCGCGCTCGATGTCTACGATGCGTCGATGACGCGCAACTTCGCGCAGCGCTTCATGGCCGGGCACGAGCGCCTGCCCATGGGCATCCTCTTCCCCGACGAGCAGGCCATGCCCAACTCTTCGCTGGCCCACTACCTGGCGCTGGCCAAGACGGAATTCGGCACTCCCGACAGCCGCTACTTCCTCACCCCCGAAGGACTGGACATGCCCGGCCTGTGCGCCGTGCTGGAGGAGTCCGAGCGCAGCGGCCGCCCCTATGCGCTGCTGGGCGCCAGCTTCAGCCTGGTGCATGTGATGGATGCGCTGCGCGAGCAGGGCCGCAGCTTTTGCCTGCCGCCAGGCAGCCGCATCCTGGACACGGGCGGCTACAAGGGCCAGTCGCGCGAGCTGCCGCTGGAGGATTTCTACGCCGACCTGTCCCGGCTGCTGGGCGTGCCGCGCAGCCACTGCATCAACATGTACGGCATGACCGAGTTGAGCACGCAGTTCTATGACGACGGCAATGCCACGCTGCCCTCGGTCAAGTCGGGGCCGCACTGGATACGCTCGCGCCTGGTCGAACCCGTCACCGGCCGCAGCGTGGCTCCCGGCGAGCGCGGCATTCTCGTGCACTGCGACCTGGCCAACTACAACGCGGTCACCACCATCCTCACCGAGGACGTGGGCCTGTGGGCCGGCCATGGCGAGAACAGCGGTTTCCTGTTGCTGGGGCGTGCCGAGGGCGCAGCGGCCAAGGGCTGCTCGCTGGCGGTCGATGAATTCGTGAAGGCCGCTGCTGCATGAACATCGAGCGGATCACGGCCGGCTACCTGCCTGGTTTGCGCGAGGACGAGGTGCAGTGGCATGTGCTGCCCTTCGAACGCGGCGGCGTGCGGCTGGAAGTCTCCGTGCCCCTGCTGACCGGCCCGCAGATGCATGCGCTGGCAGCCCATGTGCGCCGTGCCGCCGACCGCCACCTGAGGGCCATGCCCGTGGCCGAGATCATCGACGCCATCGACCGCGCCATCGCCCGCCTGCTGGACCGCAGCGATCCCTATCGGCGCCAGGCCGAGGCCTGGCTGCCCGTGGTCAGCGGCTATGACGCCGACATGGTGCGCCTGGGGTTGACGGGCTTCTTCAAGACCTTTCGCGCCGCCCAGCTGCGGCGCTTCGTGGCCGAGGACTTTGCCAACCCGGCCGTGCTCGACGGCTTCCAGCCCGCGCCCAAGGGCGGCGCGGTGCGTGCCTTCGGCCCTGACCTGCTGATGCACAGCTGGGCCGGCAACGTGCCTGCGCTGTCCCTGTGGAGCCTGGTCTGCGGCCTGCTGGTCAAGGCGCCCGCCATTGGCAAGCTGGCCAGCGCCGAGCCGCTGTTCGCGGGCTGGTTCGCACGGCTGCTGGCCGAGGTGCATCCGCTGCTGGCCGATTGTCTGGCCGTGGTGTGGTGGAGCGGTGCGGGGGGTGTGGATGGGGCGGATGGCGCCGATGGCGTGGATGGCGGTGGAGCCGCCGCGCTCCACGCCGAGGCCGACACCGTGCTCGCCTACGGCGGCAACCAGACGCTGCAGGCACTGCGCCAGCGCCTGCCCGTGACCACGCGCTTTCTGCTGCACGGCCACAAGCTGGGCTTTGGCATGGTGGGCGCTGCCGCGCTGGACACGCTCAAGGCGCCCGCCGTGGCGCGGCTGGCGGCCTGGGACGTGATGCGCTACGACCAGCAGGGCTGCTACTCGCCCCATGTCTTCTACGTGGAGCGCGGCGCCCCCGTCTCTGCGCGTGCCTTTGCCGACTATCTGGCGGCCGAACTGGCCAACCTGCAGCGGCGCTTTGCACGCCGGCCGTTGGAGCTGGAGGAGGGCGCCGCCGTGGCCCGCTGGCAGCAGTCCGTGGAATGGTCGGGCGACGCGCAGCAGCTGCTGGGCCCCGTTGACGCGCCCTGGAGCGTGGCGTACAGCGACAGCCTGCAGCCGCTGGCGCCCACGGCCCTGTACCGCACGATTGCCGTGGTGGGCGTGGACCGCCTGGATGACGCCGTGCCCGTGGTGGCCGCGCAGCGCGAATACTTGCAGACGGCCGGCATTGCCGCCTCGCCCGAGCAGCTGTACCGCCTGGCCGGCCTGCTGGGCGCGGCCGGCGTCACGCGCATCAGCGCCATCGGCTCCATGAGCATGCCCGAGGCCGGCTGGCACCATGACGGCCGCTTCAACCTGCTGGACCTGGTGCGCATGACCGAGATCGAGCAATCTGCCGAGGCGGCGGCGCAGCCGTTCGCCCCGTATGCGGATTGACATCCATGCACACCGGCACGACGGGCACGACGGGCATGACGGGCATGACGGTCATCACAGACGGGACTGACGGCATGGCGTTCCTCGATATCGAACAGGTGGTGTTCACCTACCCGGGCCGCCCGCCGGTGGTGGACGGCGTGGACTGGCGCGTGCAGGCCGGTGAGGTCCACTGCCTGCTGGGCCGCAGCGGCTGCGGCAAGACCACCTTGCTCAAGCTGGCGGCGGGGCTGCTCAGGCCGCAGTCGGGCCGAATCCTGCTGCGTGGCGCCGAGCTGGCCGAGCCCGGCCCGCAACTGGGCTTCATGTTCCAGGCGCCCACGCTGCTGGAGTGGCATACGGCGCTGGGCAATGTGCTGCTGCCCGTGTCGCTGCAAAGGCGCCCCGCGCCGCAGGACGAGCAGCGCGCCCTGGCGCTGCTGGAGCAGCTGGGCCTGGCCAGCCACGCGCAGCGCCATCCGCGCCATCTCTCGGGCGGGCAGCAAAGCCGCGTGGCGCTGGCACGGGCGCTGGTGCTGGACCCGCCCCTGCTGCTGCTGGACGAGCCCTTTGCCGCGCTGGACGCCATCACGCGCGCCGAGCTGCAGGACGACCTGCTGCGCACCTGCCGCGAGCGCGGCACCACGGTGCTCTTCGTCACCCACGACATCAACGAGGCCGTCTACCTGGGCGACCGCATCGCCCTCATGCACGGCGGGCGCATCGTGGCCGATATGGCGGTCGATCTGCCCGCGCCGCGCACCCAGGCCATGCGCCACGGGCCGGCGTTCAACGAGCACTGCGCCCGCGTGCGCGCAGCCATGGACAGGACGGCGGCATGACGGTGTCCTTGTTCCATGCCCGCCTGCTGGCCGCCGCGCTGGCGCTGGTCCTGCTGGGCCTGTGGGAGCTGCTGGTGCGGCAATGGGGCCTGTCCGCCCTGGTGCTGCCGGCGCCCTCGGCCATTGCGGCATCGCTGTGGACGGGGCTGGCCACGGGCTATTTCTGGCCGCACATCTGGGCGACGCTCCAGGCCCTGCTGCTGGGGCTGGCGGCCGGCAGCGCGATCGGCCTGCTGGCGGGCATGGCCCTGGCTGAATCCGAGCTGCTCGAGCGTGTGCTCAAGCCCTATGTGGTGGTCAGCCAGGTCGTGCCCAAGCTGGCGCTGGCGCCGCTGTTCGTGCTGTGGTTCGGCTTCGGCATGCTGCCCACGGTGCTGATCACGGCGCTGATCTGTTTTTTCCCGCTGATGGAAAATACCCTGACCGGCCTGCGCCAGGTCGATGCCCAGCGGCTGCAGCTGTTTCGCATGCTGGGCGCCACGCGGCTGCAGACGCTGCTGCGCCTGAAGCTGCCCACGGGCCTGCCCGCCATTCTTGCGGGCCTGCGCGTGGCCGTGGTGCTGGCCCTGGTCGGCGCCGTGGTGGCCGAATTCATGGGCGCCAGCCGCGGCCTGGGCGCCGTGGTCATTGCCGCCCAGGGAATGATGGACACCACCCTCATGTTTGCGGCCCTGGTGCTGATCGCCGCCATGGGCCTGCTGCTGTACCAGGCCTGCCTGGTGCTGGAGCGCCGGCTGCTGCGCTCGCGGGCCGCCTGACCACCCTGAACACTTCCGAAACCTTTTTTCCAAGCGCCATGCACACACCGCAATCCCCCTTCCTCACCCGCCGCAGCCTGCTGGGCGCCTCTGCCGGTTTTGCCGGCCTGGCGCTGGCCGGCAATTGCCTGGCCGCTCCTGTGCAAGGCAAGATCCGCCTGGCCGGATGGAGCAAGCCCATCAGCGAGATCACCAACATCCTGGCCGAGCCCGACAAGGGCTTCTTCAAGGCCCAGGGCGTGGAGCTGGCCTACCTGCCCGGCGCGGGTGGCGGCGACGCCATCCGCAACATGCTCAGCGGCCAGGCCGATGTGGCCTTCACCGATCCCGGCTCCTTCTTCATGGCCCTGGACAAGGGCGAAAAGCTGGTCGCCATCTACGACATCTACCCGCAGAACGTGTTCAACGTGGTCTCGCTCAAGTCGGCCGGCATCCGCAAGCCGGCGGACCTCAAGGGCAAGAGGATCGGCGTCTACAGCCTGTCCAGCGGCACGCGCCAGAACCTGCTGGTGATGCTGCACCAGGCCGGCCTCAAGGAGTCGGACGTGACCATCGTCGTCACCGGCCTGCTCAACTTCGCGCCGCTGATGCAGGGCCAGGTCGATGCCACGGCCGCCACCGACACCGGCCTGGCCGTGGGCCTGCGCAAAGGCATTGGCGAGGTCGATGTGATGCAGGTGCGCGACCACCTCAACATCTCCAGTGACATGTTCGTGGTGCGCGAGGACACGCTGCGCGACAAGAAGGATCTGCTGCGCGCCTTCCTCAAGGGCTACCGCGACAGCGCCGCCTGGATGATGGCCAACCCCGATGAGGCTGCCACGCTGGCCGGCAAGCACGCCATCGACGGCACCCAGCGCGATATCAACCTGGACGTGATCCGCCTGCGCAACGCGTCTTCGCAGCCGCTGCAGGCCGGCAAGCCACTGGGCAGCTTCGACCTGGCCGCCCTGCAAAAGGGCGCCGACGCCTACCGCGCGCTGGGCATGGTGCAAAGGCAGATCAAGGTGTCCGACGTGGTGGACACCAGCCTGCTGCCCGGGGCCTGAGATGGCACAGCCGTCTTCCCTGGGCCTGCAAGGCAAGGTGGTGCTGGTCACCGGCGCCGGCCGCGGCATAGGCGCGGCCATTGCCACCGCCTTTGCGCGCGAGGGTGCCCTCGTGGCGGTCAACCACCTGTCCAACGATGCTGCCGCCGCGCAGACCGTGGCGGCCTGCCAGGCTGCGGGCAAGCAGGCCGGAGGCGATGCCTGGGCCATCAAGGCCGATGTGGGCTCGCAGCCCGCCGTCCAGGCCATGACCGAGGCCATTGCGCGCGAGGCGGGCGCCATCGACATCGTGGTCAACAACGCCTTCAAACCCTACGCCTTCGACCCCGAGCGCCGCCGCCTCTTCGACGACCTGCAATGGAGCGACTACCAGGCCCAGTACGACGGTGCCGTGGGCGCGGCCTTCAACGTCTGCCGCGCCGTGCTGCCGCAGATGCGCCAGCGCGCGCGGGGCAGCATCGTCAACATTGCCAGCAACCTGGTGGAGCACCCCGTCGTGCCCTACCACGACTACACCACGGCCAAGGCCTCGCTGGTGGCCTTCAGCCGCAACCTGGCCAGCGAGCTGGGGCCCGTGGGCATACGCGTCAACTGCGTGGCGCCGGGCCTGGTCTACCCCACGCAGGGCACGCAGGACACGCGCGAGTCCTTCCGCGAATCGCTGATGGCCGCCACGCCGCTGCGCCGCCTGGCAAGCCCCGAAGACGTGGCAGGGCCGGTGCTGTTCCTGGCCTCGGAACTGAGCGGCTTCATGACGGGGCAGCTGCTCTTTGTCGATGGCGGCCTGGTGATGCGCTGAGCCTGTTCTAGAACTGCTCCCACTCATCGGCCATCTCGGCCGCCGTGGCGCGGCGGGGTGCCGTGGTCCTGGCGGGCAGCGCCACAGGCGCGCTGGAGGCCGCAGCCGCTGCCGCGCGCAAGGGCTTGGCGGGGCGGGGCACGGCAGGGGCCAGCGCAGGAGACGGCCTGGCGGTCTGTGCGCGCGCCAGCCCGACCGCTGCCACCGGCGCGGACACGGCCTGTGCCCGGGCCTCCCTTTCATCCAGGCGGAACACGCTGACCAGCTGCACCAACTGCGCCGCCTGCTTGTTCAGGCTGTCGGCAGCGGCGGCGGACTCTTCCACCAGGGAGGCGTTTTGCTGCGTCACCTGGTCGAGCTGCTGCACGGCGTCGCTGACCTGGGTCACGCCCTGGGACTGCTCCTGCGTGGCGGCGCCAATGTCGGAGATCAGTTCGGCCACGCGGTGCGTCTGGGTGACGATGTCGTTCATGGTGTTGCCGGCCTCGGCCACCTGGCGGGAGCCGGCAGCGACCTTGCCCACGCTCTCGCTGATCAGGCCCTTGATCTCCTTGGCCGCGTTGGCGCAGCGCTGGGCCAGGGAACGCACCTCCGAGGCGACCACCGCAAAGCCCTTGCCCTGTTCCCCGGCACGCGCGGCCTCCACGGCGGCGTTGAGCGCGAGGATGTTGGTCTGGAACGCAATGGCGTCGATCACGCCGATGATTTCCTCGATCTTGCGCGAGCTGTGCGTGATGTCCTCCATGGTGCTGACCACGCCATGCACCACCTCGCCGCCGTGCACGGCCGTGGCGCTGGCCGACTGGGCCAGGCCCGAGGCGCTGCGCACCGTGTCCACGTTTTGCTGGATGGTGGCGGTCATCTGCTCCATGGAGGCGGCCGTCTCCTCCAGGTTGGCGGCCTGCTCCTCCGTGCGAGCGCTCAGGTCGGCGTTGCCCGAGGCGATCTGGCTGGCGCCCGTGGCAATCGATTCGCTGCTGTGGCGCACCTGGCTGACGATGTCTGCCAGGCTCGCGCGCATGGAGTTCAGCGCAGCCAGCAGGCTGGTGGTGTCACCGGGCCGCAGCGCCACGGCCACCGCCAGGTTGCCCCTGGCGACTTCCTGCGTGATCTGCGCCGCGTAGGCGGGCTCCCCGCCCAGCAGGCCCGTGATGCGCCGCGTGATGGCCCAGCCCACCAGCGCGCCTATGGCCAGTGCGGCCAGCGCCAGGGACAGCATCAGCCGCCCGGCAGCCAGGGATTTGTCCTCGGAGGCCTGCGCCGTTTCCGTGGCACGCACCTGCTGGTGGGCCAGGATGTCATTGATGGAGTTGAAGAACGCGTCCTGGCGTTTGCGGAACTCCCCGCTTTCGCCGAGCATGGCCGAGACGGCTTGCAGGTCGTGGCGCGTGGCCGCCTCCATGAACTGGTCGAGCAGCGGCAGATAGGCAATGCGCGCGTTCTTCATGTTGTCGTACAGCGCAACGCCCTGCGGTGTGCTCAGGCCTTCGCGGAATTTCTCCATCAGCTGGCTGATCTTCTGGCGCTGTGCATCCAGTGCGGCCTTGGCCAGCTTCTTTTCCCCGGCGTCCTCCATCAGCGCCATGCTGCGCACGCCGCGAAAGATGAACTCCACCGAGCCCTTGATCTCCACCAGCCTGAGCAGGCTGGTGATCCGCTTGTCGGCCAGGTAGGCCACATCATCGGAGGCCTGTACCAGCTGGGCGCGGCCATACAGCGCAATCGACAGCGCGATGGCAATCAGAATCGAAAATCCCAGACCCAACATGGAGCCCGTCTTCATGTTTTTCAGGTATTTCATGCGTATTCCTTTCAGTATTCAATATGGCTGCGTGCCACGCAATCGGGCCGCATCGTATAAAAATCCGGATCACGCCAATCGATGATGGCGTACCCAGACAGACGGCGGTATTCCATAATGTCCGGAGAAATCTCTGGAAAATGATGAGAGCGAGGAATAACCAAGCTGCGAGGAAATCTGTCCTATGCTCTGGTCGGTGGTCAGCAGCGATTCGGCCGCAAGATGGATACGGCTTTGCCTTATATATTCACCGATACTGCACGACCGGCTGTTGCGAAAGGAAACCTCCAATGTCCGCCGGCTGACCCGGCAATGGTCGGCAATGGTCTGGATCGGTAGTTTCTTGTCCAGGTTTTCTTGTATGTATTGGAGGGCGCGCTTGACATAGGCGGGTTCCAGATCGTGCAGCCGTGCCTCGTCCATGGCCGTGAATCTGGATTTCTCCAGATAGGGGCTGATGGCCATGCTCTTGAGTCGCATGATGTTCAGCGCCTTCAGCGTGGACAGGGCGCCTGCAAAATCGCCCTGCGTTTCCTGTATGTGGTACTCGTAGACCAGGGCATTGCGACACAGGCCTTCGAGCTGGTAGGTCTGGGCCGTGGACTTTGCCAGCATCACCGCCTGCAGGGCCTGGGCATATTGGCGCTTGCTGCAGTGCACCAGTGCGCTGCTCAGCCAGGCCCAGCCGGCAATCGGCGGGTTCTTGATCTGGTGGCGGACGCCGATGCGTTCAATGGCACGGATCACGCAGGCGGCTTCGCGGCGACCCGCATCCAGCCCTTTGACCGAGAGCTGCAGCAAATCGCTGTAGGGCCAGGCCAGGCCCGTTGGCAGCTGGCGGCCGACCCGCTCCAGCAGCGCCTGCAGGTCGGCGCTGTCGGGTGCCGCGGCGCCGAGCTGGACCAGGCCTGAATCCGGGGGCGGACCGCACCACAGATTCTGGTGATTCTTGTAGAGATAGATCTTCCACAGAATCTGCGCCCTGGCCCAATTGATCAGGGCGGACAGCCAGGGCGTGATGCCCGGCGCCATCAATGCGAAATCATGGTCCTTGCCTTCGATCAATTGCAAGGCGGTATCGAGCTCGCCCAGCCGGCTGTGCGCCAGCGCCCTCACATAGGTGGCGCAGGCCATGGATTCCGGCTGCAGCAGCGCGGGATTGGCCATTGCCGCAGTGGCCAGTGCAATCGCATTGCGCTCTTCACCCAGCTGGCAATGGATGAAGGCCGCTGCAATACGGCATGAGACCACGCGGTCGGGCATGCGGTGCAGCTCGAAAATGGCCTGTGCTTCCTGCACATATCTGAGCACCAGCAGGGGATATATGGAAGGCTCTGGCCATTTGCAGGCCTGTAGCAATTCCTCGGCCCGGCTGATTTTGTTATATCCAGTATCGGCTTGCTGGTGATGGGCGGATATTATTCTCCATAATCTGGATGCGCTCTCATCTTGGTGGCCGTGGATGTGGTGCGTCAAAAGATTGAATGAGTAAGAATTCTTATATGAAAAAATCAATGGCTAGGCGGGTGCGATGCATTTTCCCGATGAATGCATCGGCAAGGTGCTTCACAACACCCTCCTGGGGAAACACTGATTGACTGGAAGAATCTTACAGGTCAGATAAACAATTGTTTACATTTGGATTTTATTTTTCTTGCCGGATCACGCAGGCACTTGTCTTTTTGCGAAACTTTCTCTCTTGCAAATCGCCTAATTCGCTGATTGGACAGACTTTTTCTGATTGGAAAAATCCATTCAAATAGGCGAAATATTCCCTGGATTTCATGGGGTTGTTACAACGGCCAGACTCCAGCCGGGCCGCCCTGTCGGCGTGGCTGGCGCTGGCCGCGCCTGCCCCGGCAATCAGAAGGCGTGCGATATGCCCAGCACCACCGAGCTGGGCCGGCTGCCTGCCTGGACCACCGGCCCCGCATTGCTGGCGGTGTTGATGGTGAAGGCGGCACCCGCCTCGTTGTGGATGCGGCCCACGCCCGCATAGAGCTTGGTGCGCTTGGACAGCGAGTGGTCGTAGCGCACGCTCAGCGCACGCGCATCGCTCTGGGCGCGAGCCTGTCCGTGGTAGGCGCCATAGGACAGCAGCCACTGCCCCGCCATGCCCATGGGCACGGTCACGCTGGCCTCGTAGAAACGGCCCTGGCCGCTGGTGGCGGCAGGCAGGTCGTCGCGCCGCGTGGACAGCAGCAGCGCGGCGCGCGCCACGCCGAAGTCATAGGCCGCGCCCAGCAGCGCATAGCGGTCGGTATTCACGGCCGTGGTGCGCCGCTGCATCCACGATGCACCCAGTGCCCAGGGCCCGGCCGCATAGTCCACGGAGCCGCCGTACAGGCTGGCCACGCTGGAGCCCGCCGCCTCGCCGAACGAATACATGCCGCGCACCGTGAAGCCGCCCATGTTCGGCGACTGGTAGCGCAGCGAATTGCTGGCGCGCAGCACCGTGCCGTCGCGGAAATAGTTGGCCGCGTTGCCCCAGATCAGGCCGGTGAGCGCATAGCTGGCCAGCGAGGTGTGCAGCGTGGTGTAGTGGCGCCCGGCCGTGAGCTGGCCCCAGCCGCCGCCCAGGCCCACGAAGACCTGGCGACCAAAGGCGAGGCCGCCCTGGCCGCTGGCCCCCGTGTCGCCGTTGAATCCGGCCTCCACCACATAGAGCGCGCGCTGGCCGCCGCCCAGGTCCTCCGTGCCGCGCAGGCCCCAGCGCGACCCGGCGATCACGCCGCTTTCCAGCCGCTGCAGGCCGCCATTGCCCGTGCGCGCCGACTCCACCGCCATGTCCACGACGCCGTACAGCGTCACGCTGCTGCTGGGGATCGCGGGCGGGGCCGATGTCTGTGTCTGTGTCTGCGCCTGTGTCTGCGCATGCACCTGGCTTGCCAGGGCCAGGGCTGCGGCGCCCACGGCCCAGCCTCCTCGTTGCAAGGTCTTCATGATGTCTCCTCTATGGGGTATGGAAAAAATGGGGCGCTGGCCGTTGCTTGCTGCCAGGTGCTGCCAGGTGCCGCCTGGTGCTGCCCCGGGCCGCCTCGGCTGGCGTTGTCCGCTCAGTCGAGCCGGATGTTCTTCTTGGCGATCAGCGCGCCGTAGGTGCGGTTGTCCTGCGCCATGCGTGCGGACAGGGCGGCGGGGCCGACATCGTCCACGCGCCAGCCCTGGGCCAGCAGCTTGTCGCGCACTTCGGGCGAATGCAGGATGCGCTCCAGCGCCTGTGACAGTCGGGCGCGGTGGGCTGCGGGCATGGAGGCCGGCGCCATCACGGCATTCCACACCTCGATGTCCACCGCGCCCGCACCGATCTCGCGCATGGACGGCACGCCGGGCGCCAGCGGGCTGCGTTCGCTGGAGGTCACGGCCAGCGCCGCCAGCTTGCCCGACTGCACCAGCGGCATCACGGTGGAGGCCGGCAGCAGCGCCATCTGCACCTGGTCGCCCAGCAGGGCGTTCACCACGGCCGGGCCGCCGTTGTAGGGCACATGGGCCAGGCGCAGGCCCATGGATTCCTTGATCAGCTCGGCCCCCAGGTGCGTGCCCGAGCCCTTGCCGACCGAGCCGAAGTTGAACTGCCCGTTCTCGGAACGCAGGGACTGCAGGTAGGCCGCCGTATCGGTGGCGGCGGCGCGCGGCGCCACC
Source organism: Delftia sp. SD018 (assembly GCF_017355445.1). NCBI lineage: Bacteria > Pseudomonadati > Pseudomonadota > Betaproteobacteria > Burkholderiales > Comamonadaceae > Delftia > Delftia sp. SD018. Next base: position 40,056 of record NZ_JADDRN010000033.1, on the reverse strand, counting down.
CAGACCAGCGGCGCCGATCCGATCATGGCGATGGGCGCAAAGTCCCGCCCCGGGTCGTAGGGCAGCCGGGCGTAGAGGTATTTGGAACTGGTCAGCGGGCCGTTGCCGATCACGCCCAGCGTATGGCCGTCGCCGGCCTTGGCCACGGCATCGGCGCCGATGTTGCCGCTGGCGCCGCCCTTGTTCTCCACCACCACGGGCTGGCCCAGGGCGCGGCCCAGCGGCTCGGCCAGCAGGCGCGCCTGCACGTCGGGCGAGGAGCCGCTGGCATAGCCCACGATCAAGCGCAGCGGGCGCGTGGGCCACGCCTCCTTGTCGCCTGAGGCATGGGCGGGGAAGACCGGCGAGAGCGTGGCAGCGCACCACAGCAGGGCGGCGCGGCGCGTTGACGACTGCAGCAGCGGCTGCCTGCTTGTCTGGGGCTTGTTCATGTTCTTGTCTCCTGGAATGTTCATCTGCAATCTGGCTTCAGCGCGAAAAATACCGGTTCATGGGCCCCAGGCGCGGCGGCAATCGGGAGTGCGGGCGCTGTGACACATCCGCAGGCAGGTCGCCGCGCACCACCTGGCTTTGCAGCACAAAGGATTCGGCCTGCGCGCCCGGCAGGCTCCAGGGCGCAAGCCGCTCCAGCAGCCACTGCGCACCCTGGCGCGCGCCCTCGGCCGTGCAATGCTCGGCCAGCAGCACCACCGTGGTCTGGCCGGCCACGGCCTGGGCAATGCGTTCGCCGCCCACGGGGTAGGCCAGGTCCAGCGCGGGCGGCACGGCGCCCGCGCTGGCGCGTACCAGCAGGGCGCTGTCCTCGGCCTTGGCCAGCGCCTGCGTGGCTGCGGCGGACCAGCCGGGCAGGTCGGCGGTGGTGGCGCGCACCGCCACCAGGTGCGCGGCGGTGGAGGCGCCTGCCGTGGCCACCAGCGCGCAGGGCCGGCGCACAAAGGCGCTCAGCCGGGGCCGCATGCGGGCGGACCAGGGCGTGGGATGGGCGATCACATCGGCATACTGCGCCGTCTGCAGCGCATCCAGCCCCTGCAATCCATAGACCGTGAAATAGCTGCTGCCTGCGGCAGATGGCGCACCGCCTGCATCCGAGCCGCCTGCATCCGAACCGCGTACATAGCGGCGCCCCCACAGAAAGCCCGGCAGGCCCACGCGCTCGGGAACATGTTCCATGGCGTGCCAGTCCTCGTATTCCTCGCGCGCATCGCTGCGGTCCAGTCCGTTCCACAGCGCAAGAAAGGCGTTGCTGCCACTCATGCCTGGTGCTCCGGCTGCACCAGCACCTTGCTGGCATGGCGCGCGCGCGCCAGTGCAAAGCCTTCCTCGGCACGCGACAGCGGCACGCGGTGCGTGATCATCTGGCGCAGCAGGGGCTGGTGCTCCTGCATGAAGCGCACGACCTCGGGCCAGGCGCTCTCGGGCGCGCGGTAGGAGCCGCGCAGCTCCTGGTGGTTGCGCACCAGCGCCGTCAGGTCGATGGGCACGGGCGCTGCATGGATGCCCGTGATCACCAGCACGCCATGCACCTTGAGCGCGCGCAGCGCCGGTGCAATCACGGCGGCCGCGCCCGTGGCCTCGATCACGGCATCGAACCGGCCCCGGGCCAGATAGGGGGCAAGGGCCGCATCCATATCGCTGCCCTCGAAGTCCAGCACATCGTCAAAGCCCATGGCGCGCAACACCGCCAGGCGCGGCGCATCGCCATGCCCGGCCACCACCACCTGGGCGGCGCCTGCGGCCCGCGCAAACAGCGCAATGCCCTGGCCGATGTTGCCCGGCCCCAGCACCAACACGCGGTGGCCGGGGCGCACGCCGGCCGTGCGCACGGCCTCATGGCTCACGGTCAGCGGCTCGGCCAGCGCGGCCACATCGCCCTGCACACCGGCCGGGACCGGCACGCAGTTGCGCAGCGGCACGGCGGCCCAGGGTGCAAAGCCGCCATTGCGCAGCACGCCAATGCCGCGCCGCGTGGTACAGCCATCGAAGTTGCCGCTGGTGCAGGCCGCGCAGCGGCCGCAGGTGACCGAGGGCCGCACGGCCACCATCTGGCCCACGGTCAGGCCCGGTGCCAGGTTCTCGGCACCTTCGCCCAGCGCGGCAATCTCGCCGCTGAACTCGTGGCCGATCGTCACGGGCAGGGCAGGGGTCAGGAAGTGGTAGCTGCGGGTCCATTCGGCAATGTGCAGATCGGTGCCGCACACACCGGCCGAATGCACGCGCAGCAGCACTTCGCCAGGGCCGGGCGCGGGCATGTCCGCTTGGGTCAGTGTCAGGCCGTGGCTCGGCTCGGTCTTGCGCAGTGCTTGCATGGCGTGGGGGCCGCTGGCCCGTTGGAAATTGGCGATGGCGGCAGTGTCTCCATACGCCAGAGGTATGTCCAAGACTGAATTAGTATCTGAAGCATACGAAGCAAGTATGTTTTCAAAGGGTGAACACCTATGGAATTGCGCCACCTGCGCTATTTCGTCGCCGTGGCCGAGCAGGGCAACGTCAGCCGCGCCGCTCGCAAGCTTTTCATTGCCCAGCCGCCGCTGTCGGCCCAGCTCAAGCAGTTGGAGGAAGAGGTGGGCGCAGCCCTGTTCACACGGCTGCCGCGCGGCGTGCGGCTCACGCCTGCGGGAGAGTCCCTGCTGGAGGACGCGCGCGCCATTCTTGCGCGCGCCCAGCAGGCCCCGCTGCGCGCCCGCGAACGCCAGCAAAGCCGCCAGGGCGTGGTTCGCCTGGGCCTGGTTCCGTCGGCCATGCACTCGGTGCTGCCCGGCCTGCTGCGCCGCATTGCCGACGCCGGCTGGAACCTGCGCGTGGAAGCCCGCGAGATGATCACCTCGCAGCAACTGCGCGCCCTGCGCGCCGGAGAGCTGGACCTGGGCTTCGGGCGCCCCGGCAAGGGCGAGCCACTGGCCGAGGAAGTGGCCGGAATGGACGATCCCTACTGCCTGGCCATGGCGCCGTCCCATCCGCTGGCAGCTGGCGAAGGCGCGCTACCGCTGCAGTCGGCTGCGCATGAGCCCTTCGTGGGCTTTGCGCGCTACGAAGACGCCGACTACTTCGACCGTACCGTGGCCCTGTGCCTGGACGCGGGCTTCACCCCCTCCATACGCCACGAGGCCGGCCAGTTCGTCAACGTGCTCGCCCTGGTGGCCTGCGGCCTGGGCGTGGCCATCGTCCCCTCGTCCTTTGCCTCGCTGTACCGGGGCAAGCTGGTATTCAGGCCGCTGCAGGAATCTCGCTACCAGAGCCGGCTGGCGGTGCTGGCCGTGGCCGGGTCGGCTGACGGCGAAAGCGATGCAGGACGCGTGGCGCAGGCTGCTGCGCTGGAGTTGAAGCAGTTCGGGCGGAGATTGGCGCGGTTGCGGTGAAGAGGCTGGTTTGCGAAGTGCCCGCCTTGGCCTCAGCCAAGGAGCCACAGCAGCGCGGCTGCAGAGGCAAGAAGCAGGGCCGCAGCCAACCCCTGGCTGTACCGATGGTTCACGAAGGCGGCCAATACGCAGTACGCGGCGCAGCCAAGGAAGAGCGCCGCACCGCTCCACGCTGCAAACCATTTGGAGAACAGCAACAGGCTCAGGCCCGCGAGTGCGCAGACTCCTGGTGCCTGCCAATTCCTTGGGCTGCTGTGGACGCCCTGCAGCCACCAGAGCAGCAGTGACGCCATGAGCAGGCCGGGTCCAGCAAACCTGGGCCACCCTTCCAGCCAGGAAACGAACACCCGCTCCATCCGAAATCTGTGGATGCTGATGACAAGCACCTCCCCTGTGCTCATCGCCGACCAGATGGCGCTGAAAAAGGACCAAGTGGCTGGCAGCAAAAGCAGCAGGCCGATTGCAAAGGCACATTTCGCCTGGGACTGGTCGGTGGTCATGGATGCAGGAGCAGCGCGCTGGGTGCAATCAGCCGGGGTTGGGTGAGAAGCTGGCATTCTTTCATGATGGACCAGCTGGGAAGCGCGACAGGCGCAAGCGCCACTTGAAGAGACGCATAAAGCAAAAGACTACGCCGCAGTCAATGGCCTGCAATGGGTGCTCCGGGCCCGGGACAGATGATGGTCTGTGCGCAGGGCCCTGCGCATGCTGTGCCTTTCAAGCACACGGGCGAATATCCGCAAGCGGTGGTGCGGAGTGATCTATGCAATTACCTGTTTTCAGGTATGTGCGCGACGCAGGCGACCGTATAGAGTAAGAAGTCGTCAGCAGAGCAGTCATTTGTAACCAGCCCCAAGGTGGCGCGAAGGTCTGCCTTGTCTTTTCTGTTCATCTTTTCCGGCAAGGCCCATGCTGCAACGTTTCCATTTCCCCGCTCGTGGCGTCGGCTTCGTAAAGGCGTGCAGCGCTCTTGCTGCTGCCGTTGCCTTACCGGCCGCCCAGGCGCAGAGCATCACGGTGGCACCGCTGGCAGCCGTGGCGCCGGCGGCGATTCCTGTGGACCACCCTGGCGCTCTTGCGCTGCTGGCGTTGGCCTTGGGGGCCTGCCTTGTGCGGGGTGTGCAAAAAGGGCGGATCTCCCTGGTCGGCCTGCGTGCCTGGGCCATGGGCGGTGCTGTTGTCGTGACCGCAGCCACGGCGGTCTGGGGCGAGCGGGTGCAGGCCCAGATTCAGGAATTGCAGGAAGCCTTCAACCAGGCCGCAGGCGAGACGCTCACCGTTCCCGTGCAGACGACAGCGCTGGGTGCCGATGGCGCACCGCAGGGATTCCTGCCCGTGGTCTATCGCAACCAGACGTCGGTGCGGTTGAAAATCACCGGCATCACGGACCCTGTGTGGAACACCTGCTTTCCGCTGGGCGTGCCGGGCACGATTCCCTCGACGGCCGCGCGTCCCGGCAGCGTCTGTGCAGTCGGCGCCGCGCTGGAGGCGGGCGATTCATGCTGGGTGGACGTGGCGCAACTGTGCGCCGCGGCGGCGGACACCGTGCGCGGCAGCCATCCCAGCGTGCTTGCGCCCGACAGCGTGCAGGTGGACACGGCCGGGCAGCGCACGGGCAATGTGCTGTCCAACGATTCCGATGCCGATGGGGCGCTCGTGGTCGCCAGCTTCACCTATGAAGGCCAGACCGTGGCGGCCGGCAGCTCCCGGAACGTGGCGGGGCGCGGGACCTTCGCGCTGCAGGCAGACGGCAGCTTCACTTTCCAGGCGGATGCGAACTACAACGGCGGCCATCCGCTGGCCATCGGCTACACCGTGCAGACCGGCGCGTCCAGCACGCTGAGTGTTTTCGTGAACCGGGTGCCCGTGGCCGGCAACGATACGGCCACCACCGATGCCGATACATCCGTCACCATCGCCGTGCGCGGGAACGACAGCGATGCGGATGGGGACAGCCTGACCGTTTCCGGCATCACCCAGGGCACCCACGGTTCCGTGGTCGTGGATGCCGTCACGGGCAATCCGGTCTACACGCCGAACGCCAACTTCACCGGCAGCGACAGCTTCACCTACACCATTGGCGACGGCAGGGGCGGTTCTGCCACGGCCAGCGTGTCGGTGACGGTTGCTGCTGTGCCCTCCGGCAATCAACCGCCAGTGTCTGTCTCCGATGCGATAGTGGTGGCCGAGGGCGCTGTGGCCACGGTCCTTGCCAGCGGTGCAACCAGCGTGCTGGCCAACGACACGGACCCTGACGGCAATCCGCTCGTCGCGGTGCTGGTGACGGGTCCGGCGAACGGGTCCCTGACGCTGAACGGCAATGGCACCTTCACCTATATCCACAACGGCAGCGAGACGGTTTCCGATAGCTTCACCTACCGTGCCAGCGACGGGCAGGCCATGGGAAACATCGTCACCGTTTCCATCACGGTCACTCCCGTGAACGATGCACCGGTTGCCGTGGCAGATCAATTGATGGTTGTCACGGACATCCCGCTGAGCATCAGCTTTGCCACGCTGCTGGCCAATGACACGGATGCCGACGGCGACAGCCTGACCATTACCTTGGCTCATTCGCCGGTCAATGGCAGCCTTGCATTGCAGGCGGGCGGGGTGCTGTTCACGCCCGCTGCAGGCTACGAAGGACCGGCCAGCTTTCTCTACGACGTCAGCGATGGACGCGGTGGCACCAGTATCGGCACGGTCAATCTGTCGGTTGGAACGGCCAGCGCTCCTTCGGTCGTTGTCCTGAAGTCCCTGCTGGCCATCGCACACGGCACAGGCGGGACCAGCGTCAGGTTTCCGATAACCACGAAGCTGGTGGATACGGATGGCTCGGAAACCCTGTCGATCAGGATCAGTGGACTGCCCACCAATCTGTCCTTCAATGCGGGTACGAACCTGGGTGGTGGTGTCTGGCAATTCACCGAGGCCGACCTGCCCAATCTCATCCTGAATCTGCCTGGCAGCTACACCACGAGCGCCACGCATCTCACGGTCCAGGTCACGGCGACGGAGGTGAGCGGCGGCTTCACGGCATCGACATCCACCGTGGTCACGCTCAAGGCCTCATATACGACCGTGGATATCACCACGACCGAGAGCAGCAACCATACGGGCAGCTCGGCCAACGAATACATCACCGGTGGCAACGGCGCCAACACCATCAACGCCGGCAGCGGAAACAACATCGTTATGGGGGGCGCTGGCGACGACAACCTGTCGGCGGGCGCGGGCTTCGATGTGCTGATGGGCGGCAGCGGCAACGACACCCTCAACGCGGGATCGGGCACGGACCTGCTGGCCGGAGGCTCCGGCGACGACCTGTTGATAGGCGGCGATGCGGGCGAGAACTTTGTGGATGTCTTTGTCTGGTTGCTGGGAGATCAGGGGGCGGCTGGAACGCCGGCCTTGGACCGAATCCAGAACTTCTCCACGGCGGCAGCGGGAACCAACGGCGCAGGCGGTGATGTACTGGACCTGCGCGACCTGCTGCAGGGTGAATCCGCAGGCCCCAGCAATGCCGCAGGCAACATGGCCAACTACCTGCACTTCGAGATCACGGGAGGCGATACCTGGGTCCATGTCAGTCACACGGGCGGCTTCGGTGCAGACTCCCATGCGGTGGGTGCAGGCTACTCGGCATCGGCCGAGACCCAGCAGATCATCCTGGAAGGCGTGAATCTGCAGACGCTGTATTCCGGTGCCGCCACGGATCAGCAGATCATCACGCAGCTGCTGAACAACAATAAATTGATCGTGGATTGAGGCTGGGGTTCGGGCCTCGCCGTGCGAGAAATGCTCCCGCAGCTCAACGCCGCTCTTGCGCAGGCGCAGACTGCTCCTGGCCCGCCTTGGTCGCGCGGGGCGGAGCGACCGGCATGGGAAACCCGACAAGCGCAAGCGCCACTGCGAAAGGCAGCAGGCAGTAGAAGAGCACGCGCTTGAGCTTCATTCGCCGGAATTGAGGGTGCTTGCGCAGCCTTCAAGTGGCTGTTCCCCGTCTACATGAAATTCCTCGTATGCAGCGAAGCCAGCCGCTCGGCATGCCCACGCTCGAACCCCAGCCGCAGCAGCTTGGAAAACCGGCCGTCGGCCATGTCGCGCATGAGCTGCTGCACGCGGGCGGCGCCGCGGGCCAGGGCTTCGGGGGTGAGGGCGCCGGCGGCGATGAGGATCAGGGCGTCGAAGACTTCCTCGTTCAGGCCCGAGGTGCCGGCCAGGTTGTCGAAGCGCTGCTCCACGGCCTGGGCCAGCTGATGCTGGAAGCCGGGCTCGTGCTGCAGTCGGTACAGCAGGTGGGACATGCCCAGGGCCACATGGCGCGCCTCGTCGCGTGCGGCCAGGCGGCAGATCTGGCGTGTAAGGGGGTCGGGCGCCTCGGTCTGCAGGAACTGCAGCAGGTGCACGAAGGTGCCTTCGCCCAGCACCGACAGCAAAAAGCCCGCCACGGAAAAATCCGTCTCGTCCAGCAGGCTCTTGAGCGAGGCCTGTCCACCCGCCGTGGACAGCGCGGGCTCGCGGCCGTGGCGGCGGATGCGGCGCGTGAACACGTCGATGTGCCGCGCCTCGTCGGCCACCTGGATGGCCAGCGCCGCCTGCAGCTCGCGGTAGTGCGGGTGCAACTGGCCCAGGAAGCGCGCAGGCACCAGCAGGGCCGCGTTCTCGTTCTCCACCATGTAGGTCATGAGCTGCACGATGGCGTCCTCCACGGGCGCGGGCAGCTCGGGTGCATCGCACCAGTCGATATCGGTGTCGGCATTCCACTGCGCGGCCACGGCCTGGGCGTAGAGGTCGGCGGCGCTGTCGGTCCAGACCTGCAGCTTGTCGCTGAGCCGGAAATGGAAGGCCGGCGCCCCGGCTTCCACCTGCGCGCCCCGCGCCGCCAGGCCCCAGAACGGCTGGGCCTGCGCGGCCACGGCATCGCCGCCCGAGCGCGCATCGCTGCGGCCCGTCTGCGCCGCGCCACGCCAGCGCCCGGCCTGGGCGCCGCCGCGCGCCACGATGGCCATGGTCTGTGCTGCACCCGCGCCATCCTTCCAGCGCAGGCTGTGGCCCTGGTCGCTGCACCAGCCCGACAGCTGGGCCTGCCAGCCCGGCGCGCTGCCGGTCACGCGCAGCTGCCCGCCCACGGGCAGGGCGGCCAGCGCGTGCTTGACCAGAAGATGGGCACCGGCATCGAAGCCCAGACCCTGCAGGTCGATGACAGGCAGGGTGGAGGCGGGCAGGGTGCGGGCGTGCAGGGCGCCGCTGTCGGAATCAGGCATGGCCATGGCGCGTATCAGTAACGGTAGTCCTGCACGGTGATGCGGCCTTCGGCGTCGTAGAAGGCCTCGTCCGTCACCGCACGCTCCAGCAGGCCGTAGCCCGTGCCGCGGCCCGGGTGCCAGACCTTCAGGCCTTCCAGCTCCAGCAGCGGGCGCACGGCAGCGTCGTCCCAGGACATGGCCAGCAGGATGTCGCGGAAGGCGGCGGCGCGTTCGGCATCGATGTGCGGGCCGGCCGTCATGTTGCAGTGGTCGAAGGCGCCCGAGGTGGCCAGCACGCGCGTGCCGCCGGCCGGCAGCGTGCCTTCGCGCGCAAAGGCCTGGTAGTTCTTGCCCACCATCCATGAAGCCTGTATCTCGCCGGTCACCATGGCTGCGGCGGCCAGGCGCTCGCCGCCGATGTGGTCGCCGTGCTTGCCGCCCAGCACGTCAAAGCGGCGTGCCGTGTAGTCGCGCCCGGCCAGCAGCCCTTCCTGGCGCAGATGGTCCAGCGGGATCAGCGTGGCCTGGGGCGAGTCCACCGCACCGAAGCCCACGGTCTTGCCGCGCAGGTCCTGCACGCTCTGGATGGGGCTGTCGGCGGGCACGACCAGCAGCGAATGCAGGTCCAGGTCGGTATCGCGCATGGCGATGGACTCCACGCGCAGGCCGCGCGCGCGGGCCATGCGGTCGGCGCGCACAAAGGCCAGCGGCGAGTTCCAGGCCAGGTGCACATCGCCTGCGATCAGCGCCTCGGTCAGCGACTCGTAGTTGGAATAGAGCACGTAGTCGAAGTAGTAGCCGCGCTCGATGAAATACGCCTTGAAGCCTTCCCAGATGGTGATCACCTTGGGGGCGTAGGCCACGGCGCCGAGCTTGATCACGGGGGCGGTTGTCGTCATTCGGAAGTCCTTTGCTGGATGGGGAAGGGGATTGAGGCTATCGACAGGATCTGCGGCGCAGGTTCAGGCAGCGGCTTCGCACATGGCCTTGCCGAGCATGTCGTAGATCACGTCGGTGGTGGGCGCCATGACCGAGGCAGCACGCGCATCGCGGAACAGGCGCTCTATGCCCAGCTCCTTGCGGAAGGCGGCGCCGCCGCACACGCGCATGGCAATGTCGGTCACCTCCAGCGCGGCTTCGGCGGCGGCGGCCTTGGTCTGCAGCAGGCGCGTGCGCGTGTCGGGGCGAGCGGCTCGAACGGCGGCCACGGTGTCGTCGCGCAACAGGCGCGCCTGTTCCAGGCGCAGCTGGGCGCGGGCCAGGTAGGCGCGGATGGTGGGCAGGTCGGCCAGCGAGCTGCCGCTTTCCGCAAAGCGCGTGCCCGCCACATGGGCCACGGCGCGGCGCAGTGCGCCCTGCATCAGGCCGATGGAGGTGGTGGCGATCAGCGTGGGGAAAAACGGCATCAGGTGGCGGCCCTTCACGGCCTCGCCCTCGCCATCGGCGCCCAGCATGCGGGCGCGCGGCACGCCCACATCGCGCGCCTCGATGGGCGATGACGCATTTCCGCGCAGCCCCATGCCGTTGAAGCGCCCGGGAATGGACAGCCCCGGCAGGCGGCTGTCCACCAGCCACAGCGTATTGCCCTCGCCCTGCGTGGCGCGCGAGATCCAGACATAGGAATCGGCCTCGCCGGCCGAGGTGATCATGCTCTTGAGCGCATTCAGGTGGATGACATCTTCAGCGGCGGTGGCCGTGCCCGTGGGCGCCCAGATATGGCTGCGCGATCCCGCCTCGGACACGGCCAGCGTGGTGATGTGGCGGCCGGCGGCAATGTCGCGGCGCACCGCGTCATCGGCAAAGGGCTCGATCAGCGCCACGCCGCAGTAGTGCATGGTCAGCACCATGGCCGTGCAGGGGCAGTCCTGGGCAATGCGCTCGATGACCTGCACCGCCTCGGCCAGGCCCTTGCCCCGGCCGCCCACCTCGCTGGCGCTGATCAGGCCCAGCAGGCCGGCTGCGGCCAGCGCATCCAGCGCAGCGCGCGGGTAGCGCGCCTGCTCGTCAATCTGCGCGGCCTGGGGCGCGATGATCTCGCGCATGAGGGGTTCGAGTTGCTGCAAAACTTCCATCTGGGTTCACCGTAGGCATGCCCATGGCCGCCTGCCGAGAGGCACTTGCTGGAAGTCTGGGGAAATGCTGGAGCGCCGCGATGGCCGCTGGGCGCGCCTGCCGCATGCAGACCTGCAATGGCGGATGGGCTGGGGGAAAGAATGCGAAAGATTATGCGCCGGGTGCGCGACGGCCGGGCGCAATTGCCGGTGGCGCTTGATTTCAGTCAATTGGTGGCTGGGTACTGCCTTCGGTGGTTTCGGCCAACAGGCGGCGGGCAGCCAGCCAGACGAGGATGCCTGCAGGAAGATCGTGGTCTATATCGCAGCGCCCATTGCCAGCGCCTCTTGCGGCCCTATCGGCTTGGCAAAAAAGTAGCCCTGGGCCAAATCCACGCCCAGGCTCGCCAGAGTGTTGAATTCCTCGGCTGTCTCCACACCCTCGGCAACCACCACGCTTCCTATCTCGTGCGCGAAGCTCGTGAGGCCCTTGGCCAGCGCACGGCGGCTGCGGTCGGTATCGACATCGTGCGTGATGCTCATGTCCAGCTTGATCATGTCTGGCTGCAGATGCAGGATGTGCCGCATGCTGGAGTAGCCGGCCCCCGCATCGTCGACTGCCAAGGTCGCGCCCCGGCGCCGCAGCGGCGCCAGTGCATCGGCCAAAGCCCTGTAGTCATCCACGGCGGCATGCTCCGTGATTTCCAGCGTCACGCGTGAGAGATCCCGGTCCGAACCCAGAAGCCTGGGCAACTGCCCCGACTGGATCAGCTGCGGCGAGCAGTTGACGGCGAGCAGCCAGTCGGTGGGCAGGCTGCCAAGCGCGCCAAGCGCTGTGTCGATCGCATGGCGCTCCAGCTCCAGCCCCAGCCCCACCTCGTGCGCTGCCTTGAACCACTGGTCGGGCGGGCGACGTGGCTCCAGGTCAAAGCGTGACAGACATTCGAAACCATGCAGCTTGCCGGTCGCGATGGTGTATACGGGCTGAAATACGGGGCGCAGCGCATTGCCTTGCATTGCAAGTCGAATTTCGTGCGTCACTTTGTCTCTTGCATGCCGGACGGCAGAAGTCGCACTGAAATGAAGTCCCAATAAATCGGAGAATGCCCGCAGCAGTGACATATCGTGCGCATTCAGCGCAGGATTGGGCTGGTGGCTGAAGCAGCACAAGGTGCCGAACAATTGGTTGTCATCCAGGCGGATGGGAACGCTCAGGTGCGAGCCGATAGGAATGGTGTGCGTTTCCGGTATCTCCTGGGCAGCGGCCAACAGGGATGTGTCGGGAATCAACTCCGGCAATTCGCCATTGACCACTTTCTGGCAATAGCCCTCGCTCAATGGAATCTTTTGATGCTGGAAAATCACCCCGGCAGTGCTCTCGTCCACATGCTCCAGCACCCGATCCTCTTCCCGGAATCGGGCCACAAAGGCGACATCCATGCCGAGATGCCGACGAACGACAGACAGAACACGGTCGACTCCATCCAGTTCAATGGCAAAAGCGAAAATTCTGCTCAAAGGTGCGAATGTGGATTTACGAAGGGTCATTTCGTTGATCTGCTCTATCAGATGTGTACGCACATTGAATTCACACGCTGCCTGCGGGCTGGCTATCCTCGGTTCCGAGTGCGATGGCCAAGCGGTGCGATATGAATTGATAAAAGGAATGAATTATCATTAACCCGCTCCATTGACCGATACGCGGCAAATCGTGGTTGCCGCGCGATAGAAAATCCCAATCGAACCACCAGTTGCAAGCCCAGTGGCAACCCCGTTTGCAACCCAAAGCAGTAGTGAGAAAAACAGACTTAAGTATGCGCGGTTGAAGTGCGCAGGTCGAGTCCGTCTGTTCGGATTGACAATAGTTATGAAAATCCAACACGGGCAGCTGAAAGGGCCCGGCACTCCCTGGAAAGCCCGTCAAGCCCTATGTCCTGGCTGTGGCTATGGCTGTGGCTGTCTCAGGTGCTCCATCGGTCATTGCTTGCCCGTGTGACGAATGCGGGCCAGGTACTGGCGGGGAGTCAGTCCCAGAGTCTTGCGGAAAGCGGCGCCCATGTGCGACTGATGGCTGAAGCCGCAATCGAGGGCGATACCCGCCAGGGAATGGGTGTCTGCCTGCATCATGGAGCGGGCCGCCTGTACGCGGGTTTCCACAAGAAAGGCATGCGGCGTCATGCCCAGCAGCTGGGAAAACTCGCGCAGAAACTGCAGCGGCGTGCGATGGACCATCCGTGCCAGCTGGGCAATGCTCAACGGCTGCGCAAACTCGGCCGCCATGCGCTCCAGGACAGGGCGGTACACCGGGCGCAAGGCCTCGACGCGGGCGGTGGGCGCGTGGCATTGCCGGGCCATGAAGCACAGTGCGGCCTGCTCGATGGCCAGCGTGTCCGGTTCGGTGCTCAGCAGCAGCTGGCGCAGTTGGTGCGCCATCTGCAAGGCGCTGCGCTGCCCGGGCGTCACAACGCGCCGGGCCTGGGTTGCAGACGCGCCGTCGCTGAGCCATTGTTCCCAATGCGCCTGGGTGCAGCGAACCACCAGGTACTCGCCGCCCGTGGCCGATTCGGAAAACACGTCGACGCCCGGCGGGGTGCATGCCACCGTCCCGGGCCAGGTATCGAAGTCGACGCGGCGATCGCTGGCAATGGCATGCACGCCTTGCTGGCGCTCCAGCGCGATGCCCAGCGAATGCAGGCGGGTCGGGTCATGGCTGCTGTAGGGCGTGCGGCCCAGCAGCTGCACCTCGAATCCCGGTGGTTCGTGATCTGTCATCGCTGTATTGCCTTGTATGGCCCTTGCCTTGCCTTCCTGAACTGAAATTTCCTGATAGACGCGAAATCGGCCGCTGCCCACACTGCGGGCATGAACTCAAACCACACGGAAATTCACCGCGTCATCGGTCTCATCGGTGGCATGAGCTGGGAGTCCAGCGCCGAGTACTACCGGCTCATCAATCAGGGCGTGCGTGACAGGCTGGGCCCGCTGCGCTCCGCAAAACTGCTCATGTACAGCGTGGATTTTGGCCCCATCGAGCAGGCCCAGCATGAAGGCCGATGGGACGACGCCGCCGCCTTGCTGGAGGATGCCGCCCGGCGGCTGCAGCAGGGCGGGGCGGACGGCGTGCTGCTGTGCACCAACACCATGCACAAGCTGGCAGACCGCATTGCGGCAGCGGTGCGCATCCCTTTTCTTCACATTGCCGACCCGGTAGCCAACGCAGCCCGCACACGCGGCTACCGGAAGCTGGGGCTGCTGGGCACACGCTTCACCATGGAGCAGCCCTTCATGCGCGAGCGGCTGCAGCAGCAGGGTCTGGAGGTGCTGGTGCCGCAGGAGGCAGACCGCGCCGAGGTGCACCGCATCATCTACGAGGAACTGTGCACGGGCCGGATTCTTGAAGAGTCGCGGCGCACGTATCAGCGCATCATGGCGCAGCTGGCCGGGCAGGGTGCGCAGGCCATGGTGCTGGGCTGCACGGAAATCAGCCTGCTGGTGCAGCAGGAGCATTGCCCTGTGCCCGTGCTGGATACCACCGCCCTGCATGCGCAGGCGGCGGTGGACTTCGCTCTGGAGCCTTGAAGGGCCAGCGAGCCATGCCCAGGTCTGCTTTCAAAGGCGTGCACCCCCCGGGTTGCCGGGGCGCCTTGAGCCGTTGTGGCAACGCATCGGCGCAACGCCTCACGCCTCACGCCTCGATGCGCGCTGAACCGCTAAACCACGGCGGCGCTGAACGACTCGGGCAGGCGCGCAAGCAGATGCGACAGCCGTTGAAGGCCCGCCTGCAGGCGTCCACGGTCCTTGATGCTGCCCAGGGAGATGCGGATGGCATTCACGGATTCGCCGCCGGTGGCGAAGGCCTGTGCCGGCGTGACGGCGATGCCCTCGCTGTCGGCGGCACGCGCAAGCTGCGAGGGGCTCCAGTAACTCGGCAGCTCCAGCCATACATGCAGGCCGTCTCCCGCGCCGCTGTACCGGCCGGCCAGCACATCCCTGGCCATCCGGTGGCGCAGGCGCGCCTCCTTGCGCACGCCTTCCATCAATTTTCCGGCCGAACCGTCGAGGATCCACTGCGTGGCCAGGGCGGCCGTCAGCGGCGTGGCCATCAGCGCAAAGGATCTCAGCGCGACCAGGAAACGCTGGCGCTCGTGCGGGTCAGGCAGGAGCACAAAAGCCACCCGCAAACCGGGCGTCAGGCATTTCGAGAGGGTGGAGATGTAGTACACCTGCTCCGGGGCCAACCTTGCGATCGGCGGCGGCGGGGCATCGGCCAGCAGCCAGTAGGGATCGTCCTCGACGATGCGCACATGGCAGCGCTTTGCGATGCTGGCGATCTCTTGGCGCCGGTCCTCGGCGAGCGTGATGGCGGTCGGGTTCTGCAGCGTGGGGTTCAGGTAGACCAGCCCGGGCCTGTGCTGGCGGCATGCCTGCTCAAGCCGCTCGGGCATGATCCCCTGGCTGTCCGCTTGCACCGCAATGATGCGACGGCCGAACTGGGCCGCTGCGGCACGCAGGCCGGGATAGCTGGTGGGCTCGGTCAGGATCACATCGCCAGGCTCCGTCAGCGCAAGCACCAGGGCGGCAATCGCCGCCTGCGCGCCCGGGCAGACCACCAGCTGCCGGGCATCCACATCTCCGAACATGGGCTGCAGCCACCTGGCGCCCGCCTTGCGGTCGGAGTCGCTTCCCCCGCCCAGGTGGTAGGTCATCAGCAACTGGGCATCCGCACCCATCAGCACTTGCGACAGGCCCTGCTTCAACATGTCGTCCAGATCCACGCCAGCCGGCGGTGGCGGGGTGTTCATGCTCAGGTCCAGCACGGCGTTCAGCTCCACCTTGGGCGCCGCGACATAGGTGCCTCTGGCGCCGCGTCCCTCCAGCAGCTGGCGGCGCCTGGCTTCGTCGTAGGCGCGCGTGACCGTCGTCAGGTCCACATCCAGCTGGGCCGCCAGCCGGCGCTGTGGGGGCAGGCGGTCACCGGGCTTCAGCGATCCGTCTGCCAAGGCTGCCTGCAAGGCATCGGCGATCTGCAGGAATCGGGGGCCGCCCTGCACGGCCAGTTGCGGTAACCAGAGGGGCAAAGGCTCATCTTGCATGGATTTAAGCGGCGACGTATGGGCTCATGTATGGAAATTGCTTTTGGGTAGTATGCGCCACAAGGTGTGGCAGCACCGTGCTTGCATGGCCGTCGCTGACGCTCTCGCCTCCCATGTCCGGGAGGGAGGCTCCTCACCATGGACAGTGCCAAGTCATTGGCTGGAAGCTCTCAAAATGATCGATTGGGTCCCCATAGTCTTCGTCACCTTCAAGGTGCTCGTGTTCGGCACGGCCATGTTCTTCGCCATCAAGTGGCACTACGACCAGGGCAAGAAGAAGGGGGCGAGCCGGCGTGAGCTGCTCATTGCCAGCGGCAAGATCGTTGCCATCTTCACGCTGCTGCTGCTGTGCGTGCTGCTCTTCACCTTCGGCCTGGCCACCATGCTGGGCATGGACCTGAGCCTTTGATGGCAGGTGGCGCTGCCAGCGCCGGGCCTCTGTCCGCAGGCCATGCCCAGCGCGGCAACCATCCCCCAGCTGCCTACTTCGGTGTGAGCCGATACAAGCCGCCCTTGCGGTCGTCCTCGATCAGCCACAGCGCACCATCCGGCGCCTGCGCCACGTCGCGGACACGAAAGCCTACCGTCCAATGCTCGGCAGGCGTGGCGCTCGCGCCGTTCACCTCGATCCGGTGCAGGGCACGGGTCAGCAGGCCGGACGCGAAGGCTGAGCCCTTCCACTGCGGAAACATCTCGCCGCTGTAGAACATCAGGCTGCCCGGCGCGAAGACAGGCGTCCAGTAGATCACGGGCTTGGTGAGGTCCGTTCGCGTATCCGGGCTGGCAATGGGCACGCCGTTGTAGTTCACCGCATAGGAAACCAGCGGCCAGCCATAGTTCTTGCCCGGCTCGATCAGGTTGAGCTCATCGCCGCCGCGCGGCCCATGCTCAAGCTCCCAAAGACGCCCATCCGGTGCGAACGCCAGGCCGTAGGGCGTGCGATGCCCCGTGGACCAGGTCTCGGACGGCGTCAGATTCGGACCATCGAAGACAAACGTACGCAACACCGGCGCGGTCTTGGCGGCTTCGGTGTCCTTGGGCGGATCGATCACCGGAACCGACGTTGCGCCGGTCTGCCCCTGCATCGGATTGCCGGGCGCGGGCTTGCCGTCCAAGGTCAGCCGCAGGATCTTGCCGGCCGGCTGATTCGGGTCCTGGGCAGGCGTGAAGCGCTGCCGGTCCCCGGCCGTGAGGAACAGAAACTTCTGGTCCGGCGAAAAAGCCACGGCGGCACCCACCTGCCCGCCCTTGCCCTTGACGGGGTCGCGCCAGATGACCTTGAGGTCTTCCAGCGCAGCGGTGCCGGCACCGATCCTGAGCGTGGCGCGCGCAAGCGCCAGGCTCGACGTGCCGCGGATCTCTCCGGGCTCCGAATAGGTCAGGTAGATGGCCCCGTCGCTCGCATACGAAGGGGCCAGGTAGACGCCCAGCAGGCCGTTCTGGTTTTCATGCAGCACGGGCGGCACGCCGGTGACTTCGAGCTTTTGCCCGTCCTGGGCCGCGAGAAACAGCTTGCCAACCTTCTCGGTGACCAGCATGCGCCCGTCCGGCAGGAAGGCAATGCGCCAGGGCAGATCGAATTGCGCGACCTTGGTGACCTTGAACGGGGGCGATGCAGTGGCAGGCAGGGTTCCCGCATTGATCTGCGCCAACACAGGGGTTGCAGCCATGAGCAACCAGGGGATGAGTCCAGACTTCGGCAATCGCATGCTTTGCTCCGCAGTGGGGGACGGGACAGTATCCGCGCATCACCGCCGCACCGCCGAATGCACCGCCGAATTCCGGGCTATCTGCGCGGCAAGCCTGAAGTGGCGTCCAGCCGCGTCCAGCCGCGTTCAGCCTCGCTCACCCAGCGGATGCAGGCATGGCCGCCGGGTCCATCCACAGCGCCGCCCACATGTGTCCATCAGGATCGGCCAGATCGCGCGTGTACATGAAGCCGTGGTCCTCCATCGGATTCACGTCGGCCTGCCCGCCATGGGCCGCGGCGGCCTCGTTCATCGCATCCACGGCGGCGCGGCTCTCAAGGGCCAGGGACAGCATCAACCCGCAGGAGCCGGTCGGCGGCAACGGGCGCTGCGTGAAGGTGCGCCACTTGGCATGCGTGACCAGCATGACCTGGATCGCCTCGCTCCAGAGCATGGCGGAACCATCCTCACTGCTGAACTGCGGGTTCTGGCTGAAGCCCAGGGCCTTGTAGAAGGCGGTGGAGGCGCCGAGGTCGGTCACGGGGAGGCTGATGAAGAGGGACTTGGTCATGCTTGGCTCCGTGGGGTGGTTGTGTCTTGCGTACCGGCGAGTGCAGGGCAGCGCGGCCGCCAGGGTGATCATGCGCCACCAGGGGGGAGATTGATCAAGGGGGTGTCTGGTGTGGGGCGCTTGTTCTTGAGAGTTAAAGCCTCCTCAAAACCCGGTGAGGTCCATCCTGTGCAGGTTCTTTACTGTGTCGATACGTCAGCTTGAATCAGCCTCTGGGTGGTCCTGAGGGCGCCTTCGAAAATTCCGCATTTTCAGTAATCGGGATTGCTACGACGATGGCTGCACTCAGTTCAAGTGGAGACAAAAATGCGATTCAAATTCCGTCTGATGGCTGCACTGGCACGACATGCAGGGAATGGCTTGTTCATCGCGGCGACTCTGGCTGGCGCGCTGGCGCAGGCGACACCATTGCCCTTCGACATGGCAACCACCGCCGAACAGCGATATCAACTGGCCTTGGAAGCCCAGACGGCACGTGACTACGCCCCCATGCTCGCGTTGCTGCGCCAGGCGGCCCGTGATGGCGAGGCACAAGCGCAGGAAACGCTGGCATGGGTTCTTCTGGCAGGCCCAACCTTGTACGGTACCGCGGTGAAAGCGAATCGCTGCGAAGCAGTTCACTGGCTGCGGCAAGCCGTCGCAAAGGGGAGTCAAACGGCCAGAAGCCAGTTGGATTTCCTGAACCGTCTGCGAAATTCACCGACCGGCAAGGTGGCCTGCGCATCCGAGTGGGAAGGGTGAGTTACGCGAATCCTTTTCAGATTGCAGCGTCATCTTCAAGGACGTGCGTTGTGGGCATGGAACGGTGCGACTGCTGCTGGACGACTTAAGTCTTTGCCTTCCGCTTCGCCGCCATGATTGCCATTGCTTCCTCAAAAACGCGGACGGACCGCACCTGCCCGTCATACTGATTCACACGAGCCTGCGTGAGCACCACAGCGTCCCTGGGTTGGTCCTTCGCGATGTACAGCTCGAAAACAACCTCATCTTCCTCCCAGAACGTTCCCAACGTCAGCTCGACACCGTCGGGAATGCGCATGAATGGCTCAAGCGCAGTTCGGGTTGCGAGCCGCGCTGCCTCTTCGAGGGTGGCCAGCGGGATTTTTCGGGGTCTGGTTCTTGTCATCGAGCTAGGTTCTGCCGTGCGGGAGAGTGATTGGTCTTGGCTGCCTTGCTACGTTCAGCATGCGTCCTCAGGCGGGCTTTGTCGCTTTAAGCACTATCTGCGCCAGGCAGTCGGGATTGCGTTCCTTGAAGCCAAACGAAAGCTCGCCCCATCGCTGAGCCGACGAAAACCAAGTCGACTCCTCCAGTGAATGCCCACGAGGGGAGCCGGTAATTTCCAACGTTCCGTAACGAGCACGCACGTCGGCAATCCTGACGCAGCCGCCTGCGATGTCCAGAACCAACACGGCAAACCGCGGATCGTCTTTCCTCACTCGCAAATCCACGTTCAAAACCAGCTGGCTGTCACGAAGGCGAAGCCCTGCACCCTCGAAAAAATTCGACAGCGGGTTGCCCGGCACGTCACGTTCACGAAGTGGAAGGGAAAGGGTTGCCTCGATATTTCGCTGGCTGAATGGCACTTGCGCGGCAAGTGCATCAACCGCCTCCCAAAGTGTCAACCGCCGGGTCCGAGCATCCTCGGCAGCCGCCACCACAGCAAAAATGGACGACACGGTGAACAGTGCGGCCGCAGCACACATCCGCAACCCATTACGTCCGACAAGATTTCGAGGATTCATCATGGGATTCTTCCTTCGCATCAACCGGTGGAATTCGCACGACGTGGGTGATGCGTATTTGGACCAGAAGGTGACCTACAGGACGAGGCGGCACTGGCAGGTTGTGGACAGTGCCAGGACATGCCGATAGCCGATGTTCACAAAGGCCATTCCGACCGAAATCAGCCGGCGCGTCAGTTGGCTCACCGCACACAGCGGCACCAGCAAGGTGGTGACATCCATTCTCCGATTCCCGTCCAATTAATTGGAGAAGTCATTGAGTCGCTTAAGCTCAAGTTGCCTGGCCGCACTGGCTTCAAGGTTTGCGCGCTCCGCATCCAAATACCGATAAATGCTTTTGAGGTCAGTGATTTTCTTTTTGATTTCCGCCATCTTCTTTTCAATCAGTCTTGCACTCCCGGCGCAATCTATTGACTTGTTTCTCTGAGCATTCAGAATTTCGCCTATTTCCCCAAGAGAAAATCCCATGCTTTGTGCCCGCTGGATAAAGTCCAGGTCTTGCAGGGTTTGCGGTGTGTAAACGCGATAATTGTTGGTTCGCCGCAAGGGTGAAATAAGGCCGATTTTCTCGTAATAGCGCAAGGTATGGCGCGTGGCGCCGCTGCGGACCTCAAGTTCCCCGATATTCATGGAAAAAATCGCTTGACTGTAGAGTTGAGTCGACAGTCTACACTTGGTTTTTTCATCGTGCCAAGGAGCAGAAAAATGAGCGTGGAGTGCTTTGTTACGGGAGGGACGGGCTTCATCGGCCAGCATTTGCTGTCGTACCTGAGCGCGAAAGGTCACATCATTCGGGTGCTGATGCGTCGCCCGGAGCGCCTCGCTGAACTGCGCCAGCAGGTCGATGGTTTGGGGGGCGTTGCAGCCCGCGTCTTTGCCGTAGCCGGCGATCTGGAGCAAGAAAACCTTGGTCTGAGCCATGCGGATAGACAGGTCCTGCGGCAGGCCAAGGTCGTATTCCATCTGGGAGCCCACTTCGCCTGGGGCCTTTCGATGGAGCATGCACGTGCAGTGAATGTGGAAGGGGCAAGGCGTGTGGCGCAGTTGGCGGCCGAACAAGAGAGCCGGTTGGTGATGATTGGTGGCTACATGCTGAAAAACAATGAACATCTGCAACGCATGGGGATTGATCCCGGCCATCCGGAGCTGACGGATTGGCCTGCCATCTATCGCCAAGTCGGTGCTTACGAGGCGAGCAAACTGGAGGCGCATTTCGCGACCCTCGGCTTCATGAATGCCAAGGGTGGAGAGATGACCGTTGTACACCCCGCCACGGTTTGCGGACATAGCCGCACGGGGCATATCGCGGATGGCCAGCCGCTGGTGGATCTGATACGCAATCTGGTGCAGGGAAAGCTGGCTGCAGTACCCGGTACTGCCGCGCACTGGTTGCCACTGGTCACTGTGGATTATCTGGTCGAGTTGGTGGCGGGTTGCGCCTTTGATCCTTCCATGGTGGGCCAGGACCTGCTGGCCCTCGATGCCCAGAGTCCCGGCTTGCAGGAGCTCCTGAAGCAGGTGGCACAACCTCTTGGGCTGAAGGCGCCCGGGCATCATATTCCGCTGCGATTGCTGAAATGGCTTTTGGGTATTCGTCCCATTGCGAGGTTTTTGAATACCAGCGCCGAGGCCTTGGATTTTATCCAGACGACCCGTTTTGACACGACGGAAGTGGAGCAATTTGCCCAAAGGCACGGAATCACAAAGCCGGATATGCGCCAGTCGTTGAGGAATACTGCAATATATGTCAACTCATATTGCATTCCAAAAGGCAAGGCCTGCCGACTTGCCCCTCCGCTGCACAGAACATCATAATCACCGCTTTCAATGGTGCCCGAGTTGCCGCTGCGCACCAAAATCAAGGAGCTCGTTTCAGTGAATCAACCAACCCATCCACGCATTGCGGTGCTGGGGCCCGGGGCAATCGGGACAACGGTTGCTGCTGCGCTGCATGAAGTCGGTCGCACGCCGTTGCTGTGCGGTCGTTCGCCGCGCGACAGCCTGACGCTGCACGGCAGCGGTCTTCGCATCGTGATTCCCGGCCCGGTCAGAACGGATCCGGCCCACGTCGAAGGTCCGGCGGACCTCGTTTTTCTCGCGGTCAAGGCGACTCAAACTGCTGCGGTCGCGCACTGGCTGGCGGCGTTGAGCGGTCCGCAAACCGTCGTGTGTGTCCTGCAAAACGGGGTTGAGCAGGTGGAGAGTGTCACCCCGCTGTGCCCACAGGGGCGAATCGTTCCCGCAGTCGTGTGGTTCCCTGCACAGGCGCAACCCGACGGGTCGGTGCTCCTGCGCAGCGACGCCCGGATCAGCCTGCCTGACGAGGCTGCGGCCCTCGTGGTCGCGCAGGCACTGCAAGGCACCCGATGCTCGGTAGACCTGGTTTCGAATTTCAAATCCCTGGCGTGGCAAAAGCTGCTGCAGAACGCAGCGGCCGGGCTCATGGCGCTCACGCATCGCCGCTCAGGCATGTTCGGCCGGCACGACATCTCTAAGCTCACTCTGGACTATTTGCGGGAGTGCCTGGCCGTGGCACGCGCCGAAGGTGCTGAACTGGGCGATGAGGTCCCGCAGGCGATCCTCGACAAGTTCCAGGCATTTCCGGCCGACATGGGCACGTCCATACTGGCGGATCGCGAAGCAGGCCGGCCGCTCGAATGGGATATCCGCAACGGTGTCATCGCGCGCCGCGGCCGGGCACGCGGAGTTCCGACACCGATTGGTGATGTCCTGGTGCCGCTTCTCGCCGCAGCGAGCGACGGCCCCGGCTGATCATTCGTGCCTTGACCACAAAGCCCGCGATCGCCAAAGCAAGGCTTCAGCCCATGAACCCCAGATCGATGGGATACGCCGAGCCGCCGAAGTTGCCGATGTGCGGCAGCACCCCCGCCAGCTCGGTATTGGCCACGCCGAACCAGCGCGCCAGGGTGGCGGCGTACTGGTCCACGGCGGTGCTGGGCAACAGGCGGCCCTGGCCGACATGCCACTGGTCTTCGCTGCCGCTGCCGTTGCCCACGCTGATGGGCGGTGGCGCGCCATAGAAGGACGCGCCACGCACCGCGCCGCCCACCACGAAGTGGTGGCTGCCCCAGCCATGGTCCGAGCCGTCGCCGTTGGAAGTCAGCGTGCGGCCGAAGTCCGACGCGGTGAAGGCCGTGACCTTGTCGGCCACGCCGAGTTCGGCCGTGGCGTTGTAGAAGGCCGTCATGGCACTGCTTACCTTGTCGAGCAGCTGCGGCTGGTTGGCGATCAGGTTGTCGTGCAGGTCGAACCCGCCCAGCGAGACGAAGAACACCTGCCGGCGCGTGCCCAGCGCGTTGCGTCCGGCGATGAGCCGGGCCACCACCTTGAGCTGGTCGGCCAGCGGGTTGCTGGCAGGGAAGGCGGTGGACAGGCTGCCGCTGGAGAGGGCCGAAGAGATCTGCCCCTCGGCACTGATGGAGCGCTGCGTGACGCGGGCGTATTCGGCCTCCATTGCGTGGCTGCCGGCCGTCTGCACCAGCTCGCTCAGCAGGCCGCGCACGGCGGTCGATCCATAGACGTTGGCGCCCTTGACGGCGTTGATGGGCACGGCGCCGCCCGGGCTGATCTGGTACTGCAGCGCCTGGTCGCCCGAGAGAAACACGGCGTTGCCCGTGGCCGAGATGCAGGTGAAGAGCGACGTGGCGTTGGACGACAGCGCCAGGTCGCCCAGGTTGCCGCCCCAGCCCACGGTGGAGCCTTCGGCGCCCTGCGACTGCCAGACCGACTGCTGGTCGTTGTGCGAGAAAAGCTTGGGCGGCAGCGGGTAGCTGCGCCGGTCGCCGGTGGCATATTGGGCCCGCGTGAGCGGCACCAGCAGCGGGCCAACGTTCAGTTGCACCGCAGCGCGGCCCGCGTTGAAGAGGCCGGCCAGGCCCGTCATGGACGGGTGCAGCGCGTACTGCATGCCACCGGCCAGCGCCGTGCGGGGTTGCAGCAGCGTATTGCCCAGCGCTGCGCGGGCCAGGGCAATGCCACCGGCCGTGCCGTCGCTGTTGCCGCCGCGGATGGCGGAGTACTGCCCGTAGCGGGTGCTGTCGTAGGGCACGACGGTGTTGGCGTAATCGCAGCCGCCGTAGAGGAAGACGCAGACCAGTGCCTTGTAGTCGTTCGCCTCGAAGGCGGCGGCCTCGCCCAGCGCGGCAAGATTCAGGGCGAAGGGCAGGGCGGTACCGGCGGCGGCCAGTTGCGTGCTGCGGCGCAGGAATGCGCGGCGCGTGTGGCGGGCGGGGTCGATGAAATTCATGGCGATATCGCTTTGCTTTGCAGACGTTCGGTCACCTGTTCTGTCACTTGCTCGGTCACTTCTGCACCAGATATTCGGGGCTGGCCATCACCAGCAGCACGGCGGCTGCCACGCGGTTGAGCTGGGTGGCGGTGTTGCTGGTGGCCGTCACCGGCGTGGCATTGAGCGCTGCCACGATGCGCGCCTGTGTGGCGGCCGATACCTGCCCTGCCGACAGCAGCAGTGCCACCTTGCGCACCAGCGCGGCGGCGTCGGCCACCAGGGGCAGCAGGTTGGCGTAGCTGCAGGTGATGTCGAAGCCGTTGGCCGCGCTGCTGCCGCCCTGGGGCAGGTCTGGCGCGTTCACGTAGTAGCCGAAGCGGATCACGTTCTGCATGAAGTTCAGGTAGCCGCTCACGCTGGTCTCGGTGACGATCTGGAACTCCGGCGCCACCTGGCCCGTCGTGGCCAGGGGGGTGGAGGGCGGCACGTAGCCCGGGCGGAAGAAGTTGAACACCGAGCCCGAGCGCAGCGGGCTCTGGCCCAGGCGGGTGGCCGGGTCGCTCAGGTTGTCGATCTTCCAGGTGCCGCGTGCCGACCGCAGCCCGAAGGTGCGGCCCCATTGCACGAAGCGCACCATGGGCTCGCGCAGGCGGCCGTACTGGGGGCTGGCAAGCCCTGCAGCGCCGCGCGCCTCCGGGTCCAGCAGCACGGTGGCGATCACGGCGCGCAGGTCGCCCCGCGTGCCGCTGCCGTTGTCGGCGAAGGCGGCGGCCACGCGCCCCACATAGGCGGGGCTGGGGTTGCTGGTGACCAGGCGCTGGATCAGCTGGCGCCCGATGAAGGGCCCGACGTTGGGGTGGTTGAACAGCGTGTCCAGCGCCGCCTTCAGCGCCGCTGGCCCTGACGTGCCCGCAGCCACGGTGGTGCCCAGGAAAGTGGCGGCCAGCGTGGAATGGCGCGCGGCGTTGAAGGCCATGGGCAGCAGCGCCTGCTGCAGCCCCGTCACCGTGCTGCCGCTCAGGTTGGTGGGCTGGTTCTTGCTGGTGTCGTAGTCGTAGCCGGTGAAGACGCGCGCCAGATTGCTCACATCGGCCGCCGAATAGGTGTCGATGCGGTTGCCGCTGCCGTCGCGCTGCTCGGTGCCGTCGGGGTTGAGG
This sequence comes from Delftia sp. SD018, assembly GCF_017355445.1. NCBI lineage: Bacteria > Pseudomonadati > Pseudomonadota > Betaproteobacteria > Burkholderiales > Comamonadaceae > Delftia > Delftia sp. SD018. Next base: position 14,897 of record NZ_JADDRN010000033.1, on the reverse strand, counting down.
CGGTAGAGGCCGATGGTGAACAGCTGCATCACCTCGCGGGCGTAGTTCTCGTCGGGCTGGCGGCCGCTGCGGGCGTCTTCCTTCTGGTTGCCGCGCGTGCTCAGGTAGATGCCCATGGCCGGGCTGAGCGTGACGGCCTCCAGCAGCGTGCGGAAGTTGCCGAAGGCGTGCTGGTTCAGCAGATCCCAGTAGCCGGAGGCCAGGAAGATGCTCCACGGCTGCTCCAGCCCGGTGGTGGAGACCACCATGATCTCCGACAGCGCCAATGCCACACGCTTGCGCACCGCGTCGCGCTCCGTGAAAAGCTGGCTCCAGAGCATGAAGTCGGAGGGATACGAGACGTTGTCGTAGCGTGTGCCGGCCTCTGCCACGCCGTAGCCGCGCTGCATCAGCCAGGCCGTGCCCGTGGTGTCCACGGGCAGCGCGAACTGCTCGGCCAGCCAGGGACCGTAGCCCTTGGCGCGCAGCGCTGCGATCTCCTCGTCGGTGGCCGAGAACTGCGCCTGCAGCAGGAAACGCGCGGCTTCCTCGTCGCTGGCGGGGGTGGCCGTGGTGCCCGTACCGGTACCGGTTCCGCCGCCAGGGCCGGTGCCCGTGCCGCCGTTGCCTCCATTGCCGGTACCGGGTGCCGTATCGCCCCCACCGCCTCCGCAGGCCACCAGCAGCGCGGCCGCCAGGGAGGCGGCCATGGCGGGGGGCATCAAGGAACTCCTGGTTTCGTGGCCGAGATGGCCGGGCTCTGCGCAGGCAGGCAAGGAGTTCGCGGGCGCGCGGTCGGGCGGCTGCAGCGTGGAGGCTGCAGCCTGTGGGGTGGGGTGCATTGCGGGCTTTCAGGCAGTGGCCGGGGCGTGGCAATGAACTGCCTCGCTCTTCGGCGCGTGGCGCAGAGTGTTCCAAGGATTTCGGATGTGAGTGGACACTTTGCAGTCCTAAAGCGTGTCAAGATGTTATGCGTTGCAGGGGCGGCATGCAGAAACACGGCGTTGGGCAAATACGCATGGGTCTCGCCTGGGTCCGCAGCAGGGTGATGCGTGCCATGGACACTATCAATAGCCGCTTTGGGAAGGGCGCCGTGCGTGTGGCCCGCACGGGGCAAGCTGGGCAACACAGTCCTGGAGCATGGGCCAGGAACGGCGCTCTCCACATTACACGGCAGAGATTTCCGAGTTGCCGCAGGCTCGGGCATTGCAGTCTGTGTCCGACCCTGGGCAGTCTTGCGCGTGTCTCACGCCAAAGCCTGCCGTGCAGCAGCCTCGGAATTCAGCGAATTTTAGGCAAGCAAAAAGAAAACCGTGATGACGAACAGCATTCCCAATGCTGCTGCGATAGTCCACCAAATGTGAACGTCGCGCTTTGCGCAGCGCTCGCAGACTCTGGCCTTGGTTCCTGCGGTTGCCCCGGCGACTTTGATGAAAACGGATTGCATGGGGCCAAGCTCGACACCACATCGAAAGCATGTCCAACTTGTCTCAACCTTGAGAGCGCGTCGGTGGTTGTAGCGATCTCTGGAAAATAAAACCAAGGCAACAACGATGATGCTGATGAGAAAAATGTTGGCAATCATTGGTTTGTCTTCCGGCGTCTTGGTAATCGTGAGGTGGAACCTTATCCGTTTGGTGGCTCCGTTGCTGTGATGGTCTTTTAGATGCCGAACTTAGACTCATGGATTGTCTACCTGAACGCTCAAGGCCGGCGCTGAGTGATGTGAGCGATGGCCTGAGCCCATCGCCCATCGCACGGTAAAGCTGGCTCGCGGTCCGCTTCCAGCCTCTGCAAGCAGCTTCGTACAGGAAGCAAGCGCTTAGTGCGAGTTTCACGCGTACCATCGAAGGCCGTGAACCTTCTATTCATCGTTGAAGATGCCTTCCAGATCACAGGACGTGGGTGCATCCTGGTACCTGGCCCTGCTGCGGCAACCGGTGGGCCATCCGTGAAGGTTGGAACGCCGATTTGTCTGGGACTGGCAGATGGAACTGTGCAGGATACGCACATCTGCGGGCTGGAGATGCTGAACTTTGGGCCTCGACCACGCCCCGCTGTCATCACGGCCCCCATTCTTCTTCCGAAGGACTTTCGGAAGGAAGACGTTCCTATTGGTACAAAGGTGTTCCTTCTTGCCGAGGCTGACGCGCCCGAAAGTGCGTCTGGGACCTGAACACATTGAGGGCCCGCATGTACCGTTACCAGATGCGATTGCAAGGCAGTTGAACCAGCGTCCCAGGAAGACGCTGGGGTTCAGAACATCTGCTGAGATGTTTGATGAGTGTGTTGCGTTGACCGGTTTGCCGCGCCCAGTTCGACCAAGAACAGCAGTGGCGAAAGCGACCCGCAGATGAAGCAACGCCACAAAGGGCAGCGGTGTTACTTCGGCATGAAGTGCCACATCAGAGTGGACGTTGAATCTGGCTGGGTTCATCCGGTGCGCGGCACCAGTGGCGCGGTCAGGTCAAGCGGGTCGCCAATCCGGTGATGCAGGCACGTGAAATGAGAAGGAGCAGGCTTCGGCCGTATTGCGGAGCAATGAGTTCAGCGCATCCGTTCGTTAATGCGTGTGTTGTGCAGACCGTCCCTAACGATTCAAGAATCCTATTACTGGACCCAAGAGGACAACGCCACGCTCGACAAGGGCTGGAAGCTCGCTCTGCAGCGGCATATCGGCAACGGCTTCAGGCCAAGCTTGACGAACGTACTTGTCCCATCCGCCGATGTCCAGCTCTCGAATTTGGTCAGATGCCAAGTCATCGAATACCTAGCTGAGCTTCTCGACTGCTAGCTTGGCGCGCTTGACCGCCGACAATGGGTCAGATGCTGATACATAGCAAGTGATCACAGCACCCGCAAACTCTTCTGGCAGCCCGCAGCCTTCGTGATTGAGCACACGTACTGGAACTTCGTATAGGCAGTTGGTCATCTTCGTATGGGCAGCTTCGCTTCTGTTGCAAGACGCCATTCTGCCGAAGGCGCCGTGGCGGCCCACTTCTCCAAGACATGCGAGCGGTCTCGAATGGTGCAGATGAGTTCGCCAGGCGCATACGACGGTCTTGAACGACCGCTTCATCCTTGGGAGTAGCCAGTCGATTGATCGGTTCGCCGCGTATCAGCTTGAACGACCGATTCCGCGTGTCCCGGTTGGCTCGTATCGACCCTTTTCGTGCGTTCATTGGGAGGTTCCCGGCGTCGGCTTTGCAGCGGTTGCTGGCGATGGATGCGGCCAAGTGCATTCAGGCTGCTCGCCAGGAGCGGCTGTTCAGCTCGTGGGCCGGATTTGCTGCAACGATGGCTGTCCGGTGTACGTTGGTCACAGGGCTTCAGTGACTTAGAGCGTGTTGTGAACTTTTAGGTGCCCGCGAAAGCCTGGCCCCTTGCTCGGCTAGGTGCCCCCGGCTTTCCCTTCGGGCTGGCTCTGCGCGCAGGCGCTCAGCGCGCAGAGCCAATGCGGGTACTTGAAAGTGCATAACACGCTCTGGCATTTGCTACGCCCTCGACCGCTTTCCCGCCATCTGTACTGGTGGTTTCGACCCATAGCGACTGTCTGATGCTCTCGGAAGCCGCCGTTCAATCGAGGGGTTTGCGGTGCTTTTCGGCGTCGCCAAGCTATCGCTCAAGTGCCAATCTGGCTCGCTACAAGCCGAACTGCAATGTCCAATTCGGATTGTCCTGCGCTTTTCGATTCGGCACCGATGGAGATGGCGCGACCCGCTTCAAAGGTAGTAATCCCACGAAGCTCCATGCCGTTACTCAGACCGCGCGAGCTTTTCAGTTGCCAACGGCTGGCTTCCTTGCCGACGTTCGCAGTCTGATGTGAAACTGACAGGCCGCTTTCCCTTGCAGTCCTTGCGAAAGCTTGTGTTTCGGCTTCCGAAAAGCGCTTGGCAAGTTGCTCGATATCACCATCCGACGACGCGCCATGGTTGTGAACGACAACGGTAATCTCAACCTTGCCACCTGGTCCTCTTAGCCGAATTGAGCGAGTACTGGCGGAAGGCATCGTGGTCCAGCCGGTGGGTACTTCAATCTTCACATTCTGAAGCTCGACAACTTCAGCACTTACGCTAGTTGCCCCCATAAAAAGGCATAGAAAGGCTAGCGTGTACAAGCTACGTCGCATATTTCCTCGGTTTTCTTGTTTGATAAATACTTGCTAGCTGGAGGCTAAGAGCAGGCGTCCGCTACAGGCCCGATTTTACCGGCCCGGGCGTATGGATGGCTGTGGCCGGGAGGGTGAATTCTTGACTGCACCGGGAAGTCGACAGTCAGCATTGGGCGCCACCCATCGCGAGCCGGATACGTGCCAGCTTGAGAGCGCATCCTATGTCGCGGACCCGATGCGCAAGAGCTTCACGTACGACCAAAACAAGGAGATGAGCAACCACCGGCAGGCTGGCCGCCGCCACGTGGGTGAGGCGTAAGGGTGCCCTTCTGCTATCCGCACAGCGCTTGGCAATGCGGCACCCGTGAGAACATCAACGCCTGCTGCGCCAGTACCTGCCCAAGGGCACTGATCTAAGCGTGTGCAGCCAGGACGACCTGGACGCCATCGTCGACAGCCTCAATTGCAGATCTCGTGCTATCCATGGCTTCAACACCCCCGCTGGCCGTCTTCTTGCACATGCTGGCATGTGTTGCGCTTCGGTCTTGAAATCGCCAACTTTAAAATGCCCCCCATGACTCCTCCCTCGGCTTCCCCCAATTCCTTCGACAAACTTGCGCTTTCGCCTGCAACGCTCGCCAATCTTGAGCGGCTCGGCTACCTTGAAATGACGGCGATCCAGCTCGCCAGCCTGCCCCCTGCGCTTGAAGGCAAGGATGTGATCGCTCAGGCCAAGACCGGCAGCGGCAAGACCGCAGCCTTTGCCCTGGCGCTGCTGGCCAAGCTGGATACGCGCAATTTCTCGGTACAAGGCCTGGTGCTCTGCCCCACCCGCGAGCTGGCCGATCAGGTGACGACCGAGATTCGCCGCCTGGCGCGTGCGGAAGACAACGTCAAGGTTGTGACCCTGTCCGGTGGCGTTCCGCTGCGCGGCCAGAACGCGAGCCTGGAGAACGGCGCGCACGTGATCGTCGGCACGCCCGGCCGTGTGATCGATCACCTGGATCGGGGCAATCTGAACCTTGATTCGCTGAACACCTTGGTGCTCGACGAAGCGGATCGCATGCTCGACATGGGTTTCGTCGATGACATCGCCAAAGTCGCCAAGCAGTGCCCCCCACAGCGCCAGACCTTGCTGTTCTCCGCCACCTACCCTGAAGGCATCGCCAAGCTGGCCGCGCGCTTCATGCTTGACCCGGTCACGGTCAAAGTTGCCGCGCAGCACAGTGGCGAGCAGATCGAGCAGCGCTGGTACGAGGTGGACAAGGAAGAGCGCTTGCCCTCGGTGGCTCGCCTGCTGGAGCACTTCCGGCCCGAGAGCACGCTGGCCTTCTGCAATACCAAGGCGCGCTGCCGGGCCCTCGCCGAGCTGCTGCAGGCCCAGGGCTACAGCGCGCTGGAGTTGCACGGCGATCTGGAGCAGCGTGATCGTGACCAGGTGCTGGTGCGCTTCGTGAACGGCAGTTGCTCCGTGCTGGTCGCCACCGATGTGGCGGCTCGCGGGCTGGATGTGACCAATCTGGGCGCCGTCATCAACGTGGACATCACGCCCGACCCTGAAGTGCACGTGCACCGCATCGGCCGCACAGGCCGCGCCGGCCAGAAAGGTTTGGCCCTGAGTCTCGCGACGATGGACGAAATGGGCGCGGTCGGAAACATCGAACAGATGCAAGGCAGCCCATCCGTCTGGTACCCGCTGGACGAACTGACACCGGCTCCCGGCGGCCGGCTCCTGCCATCCAAGGCCACCATCCACATCAATGCCAGCCGCAAGGACAAGATCCGCCCGGGCGACGTGCTGGGTGCGCTCACCGCAGACCTGGGCTACACCCGCGAGCAAGTGGGCAAGATCGACATCAACGAGTTCGCAACCTATGTGGCCGTGGACCGCAAGATTGCCCATGACGTGGTTGCCCGGCTCAATAGCGGGAAGATCAAGGGGCGAACGGTGAAGGCGCGCTTGCTCAAGGATTGAGGGGTTTCAGGCGCATCAGTCGGCGTGCGAATGTCTGCACTTGGCTGAACGCGCTCCGCCCCTTCAAGCAGTCCTGCCTAACCCGCAGGCCCCCTCATGACCTCCCGGGCCTGCACCGCCTCAACAGCCCCCTGCAGCGCCTCCCGCTGTGCAATCAAGAAGCTCAACAACGCTTCAGTCCCGACCGTGGTCTGCACGGCAGAAATCCCGCAGCCCAAGTCCACAAGCAGCGATATCTGCTGCATGCAATCCTGAACCACTTGCAGCTCTTCCTCGGCAATCGGGTAGTACATGCCTGCCCCTTTCAGCGATGAGCCAGCACGACCTGCTGGTGCCTTGAGACAGGAATGAGAACTGGCGCGCCAGCATGCGCTGTGCGGGGGAGGGTGGTGTCGGTCAATGGCGGCTCCTGTGCATGGATGTTTCGCATGGCTGCGTTGAAATGAAGCCATGTCCAGCGCAGCACTGGGAAAACTGAAAGCCGCACACCATCAAGAGCGGGCGGCTGCTGCGCCTGTGTACGGGCCGCCAAGCCCGTGTCCGCTGAGGGACGGCGAAATGTTATCGCAAATACGTTGCCTACCCAGCCGGCAGCACCCCCCAATCCCAACCCGTCGGGCCGATTTTTCCGAAGCCGGGGACAATACCGGGTTCGCGGGTTTTTCCGGCTTGACTTGGGTCAAGGTCGGAAGCGCCCGCGCAAAGACGCTGCCCAGGTGCTGAGCCGGACGCAGAAAACCCAAGATCGGACGGCAGCAGGACTGCCGAGATGGCGCAGGTGCATGTGATGGAGAGGGATTGGTGGACAAAGGCCTGGTGCGGGGGCAGAGGCCGGCCCGTGAAGCGTGATGCCCGCCTGGTGGCCTGGTTGCTGGTGGTGGTGTTCGTGTCGGTTTCTGCGGCCACGGTCTGGCAATTGGTGGCGGCGCGCCAGCGCACGCTGGCCGAGGTCGATACCAGCAACCGCAACCTGGCCCAGACACTGAACACCTATGCCGAGGGCGTGATCACCCAAAGCTCCATGCTGCTGCTGGGCATTGCCGAGCGGCTGGAGGTGGATGGCACCAGCCCCGTGCTCCTGGAGCGGGTGCTGTATCTGGTCAACCGGCAGGAGCATCTGCTGAACCAGCTCAACGAGCTGCTGATCGTGGATGCGCAGGGCCATTGGCTGATGTCGTCCAAGGGGGCGTTCCCCGAAGGATCGGAAAGCTCCGGCCGGGACTACTTCACGCACCACCGTGACGACGCATCGTCAGGCATCTACATCGGGCCGCCGATCCGCAGCCGCTCCACGGGCGAATGGGTGATCACCATCAGCCGGCGCTATACGGACGCCGAGGGCCAGTTTGCAGGCGCGGTGGTGGTGGCGCTGGGTGTGGAGAATTTCCTGCGGCTGTTCGGCAAGATCGATATCGGCGAGAAGGGGGCCATTGCACTGAGCACGCCGGGCGGGCAGTTGCTGGTGCGCCACCCGTTCCGCGAGCAGGACCTGGGGCGGGACTTCTCGCAGTCGCCCAATTTCCTGCGCCACTACGTGGGGGCCATGTCGGGCACGGCGTCGTTTCGCTCGGCCCTGGATGGCACGGAAAGAATCTATGCCTTCCTGCGCAGCGAGCGCTATCCGCTGGTGACCACGGTGGCCCTGGGCCGCGATGAGGCGTTGAGCTCCTGGCGGCGCCAGGCGCTGCTGACGCTGGCCGTGGTGCTGGGACTGTTTCTGGCGATTGCGTTGATCGGCTGGCGTCTGACGGCGGCGATGCGGCTGCGTTCGCGCGCCGAATGCTCCCTGGTCAGCGCGCGTGAGGAATTGCTGGACGCCAATCGCCGGCTGGAGGTGCTGGCCGCCCAGGACCAGTTGACGGGCCTGGCCAACCGCCGCCGCTTTGACGAGGTGCTGGAGCGCGAGGCCCGTCGCGCTGCGCGCGAGGGCACGCCGCTGTCGTTGCTGCTGATCGACCTGGACTACTTCAAGGGCTACAACGATGCCTACGGCCATGTGGCGGGCGATGCCTGCCTGCAGGCCGTGTGCAGCGCGCTGGCCCAGGCGGTGCAGCGGCCCGGCGACATGGCGGCGCGCTATGGCGGGGAAGAGCTGGCCGTGGTGCTGCCCAATACCGACAAGGCCGGCGCGCAGCAGGTGGCCGAGCGGCTGCGCGCGCGCATCGAGGGCCTGGCCCTGGAGCACCGCATCAGCCGCTTTGGCCATGTGACGGCCAGCATTGGCGTGGCCACGGCGCAGGGCGATGAGGCTGGCGCCACCCAAGGCGCGACACAAAGCGCGACCCAAAGCGCGACACCAGGCTCCACCCAAGGTGCCGCCGTGGCGCTGGTGGAGGCGGCCGACCGTGCGTTGTACCGCGCCAAGGCCGCAGGGCGCAACTGCGTGCAGGGCTGAATGGGCTTGGGTCTGCGCGCGCTCAGTCCGTGGGCGAGCGGTGGGCCACCACCTGCTGCTTGAGGTCGCCCAGCGCCTGGTACAGGTCGTTGCGGCTGGCCTGCGGCATGTCGCCGAACATGCCCATGACCCAGGACTCATGCGCCTTGGCCATGCGCGCAAAGGTCTTGCGGCCCAGCGGGGTGAGGTGCAGCACGGAGCTGCGCCGGTCGGACTCCACCTTGGTGCGCACCACCAGGCCCTCTTTCTCCAGCTGGTCGGTGATGCCGGTGATGTTGCCGTTGGTCACCATCATGTGGCGCGACAGCTCGCCCATCTTCATGCCCTCGGGCGCGCGCTGCAGCTGGGCCATGAGGTCGAAGCGGGGCAGGGTGGTGTCGAATTCGCTGCGCAGGCGGTTGCGGATCTCGCCTTCGATGAGATTGCAGCAGGTGAGCATGCGCAGCCACAGGCGCAGCGCATGGTGGTCGTCGGGCGCGGCGCGCGACTCCAGGTCGGGAGCGTGGGTCATGGCTGGTTCTGCGGTGTGGGGGCGCTCAGGCCCATCTGCGCGAGGATGGCGCGCGTCAGCGGGCTGGCCGGGTCGTTCAGGGTGAGCACGATGTCGAAATGGTTGGTGCCGGGCATGGCCACGTACTGGCCTGACGATGGACCGAGGCCACGGCGCTGGTTCCAGGCGGCCAGGTAGTCGTCGCTCTGGCGCTTGAATTCATCGGTCTCGCTCTCGCCGTAGCTGACGATGAGCGGGCAGGCCGCGCCGTGCGGCAGGAGAGCGGGGCTGTTGCGAATGGCGTCCTGCTCGCTCAGGCGCATCCATTCGTTGATGTGGGTGTGCACCAGCGGGCGCAGGTCGAACAGGCCCGACAGTGGTGCGGCGCCGCGCACCACTTCTTCGGGCACGCCGTAGTCCGCATGCCAGCCACCGGCCAGCAGCATGCCCGCCAGGTGGCCGCCGGCGGAGCTGCCGCAGACATGGATGCGGCCCGGGTCGCCGCCGTAGCGGGCGATGTGGGCATGCACCCATGCCAGGGCGCGGCGTGTCTGGTCCACGATGCGGTCCAGCGTGACGGCGGGCGCCAGCGAGTAGTTCAGGGCCACCACCACGGCGCCGGCGCGCGTGAAGGTGGGCGCCATGCTGCTGGAGTCGTCCTTGGACAGCAGCCGCCAGTAGCCGCCGTGGATGAAGAAGAGAACAGGGGCGCCTGCCGCCCCGGTTGCTGCCGGGAAAATGTCCAGCAGCTCGTCGGCATGATCGCCATAGGCCACGTTCAGCGCGCAGGGCAGGCTCTGGCGCGCGGCCCGGCTGTCGTCGGCATAGGCCTTGATGATGGGGGTGATGTCGGGTACCGTCGCGCGGGCGTTGTACTGGACATCGAGTCCGGCGCGGTCGTAGTGACGGTAGAGTGCGGGCATTGGAACGGAGATGGCGCGAAATGGTTTGTATGGCAGGTATTGGTACAAGTCCCAGACTTGTTCTGCAAAATACTTTAAACCTAAACTAAGACCCGCGCCAACCGTTCCAGCCCTTACAGAGTTTCCCGTCCAGCGTGACGGAAGACTGCCTCACCACCGATTGCCATCCGCGCGGCCCGCGCAAGGAGCACAGCAGCATGCGTTTCCTCACCCCCTTCCTGGCCGCAGCGGCCCTGGCCCCTGCCTTTGTTCCCGCGCTCGCGCAGGCGGACACCATCAAGGTCGGTATCGCCAACGATATTTCCGGGCCGTTTGCCGCGCTGGGCGCTGAGGCGCGTGACGGCTTCAACCTCGCCATCAAGCAGCTGGGCGGCAAGTTGGGCGGCCAGCCGGCCGAGTTCCTGCAGACCGACATGGGCGGCAACCCCGATCAGGCGCGCCAGCTGGTCACGCGCTACATACAGCGCGACAAGGTGGATTTCTTCACCGGCCCCATCGGCTCCAACGTGGCCCTGGCCGTGGGCCCGGCGCTGTTCGGCGCCAAGGTGCCCTACCTGTCCAACAACCCCGGCCCCAGCCAGTTCGCGGGCGCGCAGTGCAATGCGTTCTGGTTCGGCACCTCCTACCAGAACGATGCCTTCCACGAGGCAGCCGGCAAGCTGGCGGCCGACCGTGGCTTCAAGAAGATGTTCATCATGGCGCCCGACTATCCGGCGGGCAAGGATGCGCTGGTCGGCTTCAAGCGCGGCTACAAGACCGCGCCCGGCGAGGAGGTCTACACCAAGCTGGGCCAGATCGACTACGCGGCCGAGCTGGCCCAGATCCGCGCGGCCAAGCCCGATGCGGTCTACATCTTCCTGCCGGGCGGCATGGGCATCAACTTCGTCAAACAGTTCGTGTCCACGGGGCTGTCGCAAAGCGTCAAGCTGATCGGCCCGGGCTTCTCGGCCGACGAGGACGTGATCCAGGCCGTGGGCGAGCCCATGCTGGGCATGGTCAACACCGCGCAGTGGGCGCATGACCTGGACGTGCCGCAGAACAAGGCCTTCGTCGAGGCTTTCCGCAAGGAGTACAAGGGCCGCAACCCCTCGGTCTACGCGGCCCAGGCGTATGACGTGATCATGGCCATGGATGCGGCGGTCAAGCAATCCGGCGGCAAGGCCTCGGACCGCCAGGCCATTGTCAAGGCGCTGGAGAAGGCCGACTACGCCTCGGTGCGCGGCCCCTTCACGTACGGCAAGAACCACTATCCCATCCAGGCCTACTACCAGCGCGTGATCGAGAAGGACGGCAGCGGCCGCATCACCAACAAGCTGGTGGGCAAGGTGTTCGATAAATATCAAGACGTCTACGTCAACGACTGCAGGATGTGACCCCGCCGCCGCGCCCCCGTCGGGCGCGGCGTGCCTTGATCTTGATTTTCAAAGCCGGATGATTTGTTGACCGCGCGCGGGCCACTGCGCCTGCGGCAGGGGGCGTGTGGATGACGTGGACGCTGCTCTTGGAGCAATTGCTGAATGGCCTGCAGTTCGGGCTGATGCTGTTTCTGATCGCGGCCGGGCTGACCCTGGTGTTCGGCATCATGGACATCATGAACCTGGCCCATGGCTCGCTGTACATGGCGGGCGCCTATGTGGCGGCCGAGACCATGCAGCGCACGGGCTCGTTCACCGCGGCCGTGCTGGTGGCGGCCGTGGCCACGGGCGTGGCGGGTGTGGTGCTGGAGCTGGTGCTGATACGGCGCCTTGCCGTGCGCGACCATCTGGCCCAGGTGCTGGGCAGCTATGCCGTCATCCTCATTGCCAATGACCTGGTCAAGATGGTCTGGGGCCCGGCGCCGGTGATGCTCAACATGCCGGCCGCGCTGTCCGGCCCGGTGCAGTTGCTGCCCGATCTGATGTACCCGGCCTACCGGCTGATGATCATCGTCTTCGGCCTGGCCGCCGCGCTGGGCCTGTACTGGTTCGTGACGCGTACGCGCGCCGGCGTGCTGGTGCGGGCAGGGGCCTCCAACCGCCAGATGGCCACGCTGATGGGCGTGCGCGTGCCGCTGCTGTTCCTGGGCGTGTTCACGCTGGGCGCGATGCTGGCGGCGGTGGCGGGCGCGCTGCTGGGGCCCATCACCTCGGTGCAGGTCGGCATGGGGGAAGAAATCCTCATCCTGGTGCTGGTGTGCATCGTCATCGGCGGCATAGGCTCCATACGCGGCGCCCTGGTTGGCGCCTTGCTGGTGGGCATGGTGGATACGGCGGGGCGGGCCTTTCTGCCCATGCTGCTGCGCCAGGTGTTCTCCCCGGCCGTGGCATCCAGCGTGGGGCCCACGCTGGCGGCGATTTCCATCTACGTGCTGATGGCGGTGGTGCTGGTGTACCGGCCTTCCGGCCTTTTCCCCGCGCGAGGCTGAGCATGGAACACAGCACATTGCAAGGCAGGTTCCAGGCCCGGTTCTTCTGGACCGTACTCGCGCTGCTGGCGCTGGCGGTGTTCCCGCTGGTGGCTCCGGCGCTGGGGCTGGACTTCTACATCTCCTTCGTGCGCCGCGTGCTGATCTACGCGCTGGCCGCCACCAGCCTGAACCTCATCCTGGGCTATGGCGGCATGGTGGCGCTGGGGCATGCGGCCTTCTTCGGTGCGGGGGCCTATGCGGTGGGCATCCTGGCGATGAACGGCGTGACCTCGGCCCTCGTGGCCTGGCCGGCCGCCGCGCTGCTGGCCGGGCTGCTGGCTGCCGCCACGGGCGCCGTGTCGCTGCGCACGCGCGGCGTGTACTTCATCATGATCACGCTGGCCTTTGCGCAGATGCTGTTCTACATCTTCATCTCGCTGCGCCAGTACGGCGGCGAGGACGGGCTCAACCTGCCCGGCCATTCCGTGCTGCCCGGGCTGGACCTGGGCCACGACGTCTCTTTCTACTACGTGGTGCTGGCGCTGTTCGCGGTGCTGATGGCCGTGTTCGGGCGGCTGGTGGATTCGCGCTTCGGCAAGGCGCTGCAGGGCGTGCGCGAGAACGAGTCGCGCATGGAGTCGCTGGGCTACCCGGTCTACCGCATCAAGCTGGCAGCCTTTGTGCTCAGCGGCGCCGTGGCCGGGCTGGCGGGCGCGCTGCTGGCCAACCACAACCTGTTCATCTCCCCCAGCCTCATGCACTGGACCCAGTCGGCCAACCTGCTGATCATGGTGCTGGTGGGGGGCGTGGGCCTGCGCTGGGGCGGCGTGGCCGGCGCCATCGTCATGCTGACGCTGGAGGAAGTGCTGCGCATGTGGACCGAGTACTGGCACCTGCCGCTGGGCCTGCTGCTGCTGTGCGTTGTGTTCGGTGCGCCGCGCGGCCTGATGGGCCTGTGGCCCGCACGCGGGAGGCAGGCATGAGCGGCGAGGCCAACCCTATCTCCATTCCCACCCCGGCCTTGGAAGCCAAGGGCCTGGTGCGCCGCTTTGGCGCGCTGCTGGCCACCGACCATGTCTCGCTGTCGCTGGCGCCTGGCGAGATCCATGCACTGATCGGCCCCAATGGCGCGGGCAAGTCCACGCTCATCCATCTGCTGTCCGGCACGCTGGCGGCCGATGCGGGCACGCTGGTGCTGGCGGGGCGCGATGTGAGCGCGCTCAACGCCCACCAGCGCGTGGCGGCGGGGCTGTCGCGGTCTTTCCAGATCACCAACATCTTCAAGCAGTCCAGCGTGCTGGACAACCTGGTGCTGGCCGTGCAGGCGCATGCGGGCAGCAGCTTCAGCTTCTGGCGCCCGCGCGCGGCCGAGACCGCGCTCTACGAGCAGGCCCGCGAGCTGGCGCGCGAATGCGCCATTGACGCCAGCCTGCTGCAGCGCCCCGCAGGCACGCTGCCCCATGGCGAGCAGCGCAAGCTGGAGTTCGCGCTGGCCCTGGCCGCGCGGCCCGGCGTGCTGCTGCTGGACGAACCCATGGCCGGCATGGGCCCCGATGAAACACTGCGCCTGACCGAGCTGATCGAGTCCCTGCGCGGCCGCGCCGCCATGCTGCTGGTGGAGCACGACATGCAGGCCGTGTTCCGCCTGGCCGACCGTATCTCCGTGCTGGTCTACGGCCGCATCATCGCCACCGGCACGCCCGACGAGATACGTGGCAACGCCGATGTGCGCCAGGCCTACCTGGGCGACGAAGAAGTGAAGGAGGGCGCGTGATGCTCGAAATGCAGGCCGTGCAAAGCGGCTACGGACCCAGCCAGGTGCTGTTCGGCGTGGATCTCCGCATCGAGGCAGGCCAGGTCGTCACCCTGCTGGGCCGCAACGGCATGGGCAAGACCACGCTGCTTCGCACGCTGCTGGGCCAGCTACCCCTGCGCGCCGGCCGGATGGTGTTTGCCGGGCAGGACATCGCCGGCTCGGCCACCGACCGCATCGCCCGCGCCGGCGTGGCCATCGTGCCAGAAGGCCGCCAGTGCTTTCCCAACCTCACGGTGCGTGAGCACCTGACGGCCTTTGTGGCCCATCGCAATTCGGGCAGCCCCGGCGCGGCCGAGCCCTGGACTCCCGAGCGCGTGTTCGCGCTGTTTCCCCGCCTGGGCGAGCGCGCCTCCAACATGGGCAACCAGCTGTCAGGCGGCGAGCAGCAGATGCTGGCCATAGGCCGCGCCCTGGTCACCAACCCTCGCCTGCTCATCCTGGACGAAGCCACCGAGGGCCTGGCCCCCCGCATCCGCGAAGAGATCTGGTCCTGCCTGGCCCAGCTGCGCGCCGCCGGCCAGACCATCCTGGTCATCGACAAATACGTGGAGCGCCTGCTGGGCCTGGCCGACCGCCACCTCATCCTGGAGCGCGGCAAAGTCGTGTGGAGCGGAGACTCGGCCGCGCTGGATGGGGACAGAGCGCTGTGGGAACGGTATTTGGGAGTGTGAGCACGCGCAATGCACTCGCGGTTCAAGGCGAAATTCAAGGCGCGATGGAGGGTTGAATGGCATTGAAGATAAATGGGTGGCATGCCATTCAAATACATGTCTGTATCCAAGATAGGCAATTGCTTACATTTACAGGATGTATCCGGCCCTG